>JADFMN010000003.1 GCA_022563855.1 Armatimonadota bacterium | reverse complement strand
AGGTCGATGACGTGAAGGCAGTCCTGCTTGTTCTTGTACGACTCGCCGGACGCGATGATCTCGCCGTTGTCGGCCTTCAGTCGCCAACGCCATTCGCCCCTGACATCCTTGTAACAGTTGAATACCATGTTCGAACCTCAAGCCAGAGAGTACCAGGCAACCTGTTGCAGAGTCGACCGCGCGGGGTGGGCGCGGCTGACGGTCATCCCGAGCTCAGCCTGTGCTGAGCCGGACGAAGCATCGAAGGACCCGTCCCGAGGGCGAAGGCCTGTCCTGAGCTAGGCCTGTGCTGAGCTTGTCGAAGCAACGAAGGATCCCCCTGCCCCTCCAGGTTGGGGCAGGCTTGCGCTATAGCGATTTGCTATTCGCTTGCTTCTGTGTTGCCGAGTGGCCAGTCGTGAAGCACTTCCGGCACCTTTGCGTCGATCTTCCTGGTGAAGACCCATCCGAGATGTGGCTCATCATCCTCAACTCCCAGCGAGGTCATAACAAGTTGCCCGTCCTTGTGCTCCAATACGAATTCCGGATACCGTCCTGGCTCGTTAAACTTATCAGCGTCATCATAGAATCCCTCGGGGCGCAGCGTATAGCGCTCATCGCTGGATTCCCAGCTTCCTATAGTCGCTATCATTCCTCCGCCATGGTGCGGCGGTTCGACCTCGTAGTAGAGCGTTCCCATGACGAATGTGCCATCTTCCTTCAGGTCGAGCGGCATATAGGCGTTCCACGTCTGCCCAAAGATGTCGGTCTGAGTCAGATTGTGCCAGCGACCGATAGCCGAATCTGCGGACGTATTGGTTGCCTCAGCTTCGGGAGGGTTGGCCGGGCTGTTCGAACCGGAGCAAGCGGCCAGCACCATGGCTAGCGCAGGGATTCCCAGCAAGAGGTGGCAAATCCGCAGTCCTGGCATGTCCATATGCATCACTATGCCCCTTTTTCCTGCTATATGGCAACGGCGGGTGGCCTGGACAGGTTTCAGGAGTGAAGTTTCAGTCGACTTCTCTTACCGGCAGAAATTTGGCCCGGACCATCTCCGGCTGGACTTCGGTCGACGCCGGCTGACTGTTTCAAGGTTCGTCCCGAGGGCGAAGGCCTGTCCTGAGCTTGACGAAGGATCCCCCTGTCCCTCCCGGCTCAAGGGGTGGAACGAATGCAACTCCAAAGACTAGACCCGGCTAATTCAATTTCGGACCAGCCAGGTTCCTGCCCGGCCTCTAGAGCGTCTTCGGCTGTATTTCCTTGATGTACCCAAGCAACTTGGAAATGTATCCCAAAGTCTCGTTCATGGTTGGTTCAACAGTTCCAGGATGAGCGCACTCATTCCTCTGGGAAAGAAGCCCGTGAAGCGTCTTCATCTTCGACTTTGTGATCAGAGACAGCTCTTTGCTAATGGTGATGAAATCGTGATCACGAACCCAGTCGCGAAGGTCGTCTAGCGTCGCATACTTAGCATAGGCAGGACGAGCGACATGCAACGCGAGGAGGCCATCGGAGTCAAGTTTCTCTTGCAGGAAGTCCATAAATGCGGCCCAGGCAAGAACGTGAGCAGCTCGATAGTAACTATGCTGTGTGCAGCCCAAAGCTTGAGCGAACAAGTTTTCTTGAGCGATGGACAGGGCGCCTAGTGCGTTCTTACTCGCGTGCAAGGTAATGATACGCGAAGGTGAACCTTCGTACTTCGCGAAGATTCTGTGGGCCGCTTCTTCAAACGCAACGGCTGATTCGGCATGCTTGGAAATTTCGGTTGGCTGCACTACTTGTCAGGCCACAGGTGCTTCTTCATCGCTGCAAAAAATTTCTCGAAACCATCCTCATCCATGCCCTCTGGTAGCGTGAGCTGAATATTGATCGCAACCGCAGGCTGCGCCGTCTGCCCAGGTGGTGGCTGCTTGTTAACGACTTCTTCATTGCCGTTAGTAGCTGCCGATTTCTTGCGTTTGCCACCCGGTTTAGACCCTCCAGGCTTCGTCGCCTTCCTTGAGGTAGCAATGCTCATTTGGCGCTTGCCGGCTGCAACCGCTAGAGCTGTGAACGCAATAGCTTGTCGTTGCCCCGTTGACGCCGACGTATTATCAGTCTGTCGGAAATATCCGATCAGCTCATCCCCGGAGAGGAGCCAGGAAGTTTCCTTGTTGAGCTTGAATAAGTCAGCGTAGGCATTCTCTATAATTGGGGCCAGCGTCGCCTTGAAGCCGTCGTCGTCATGGGTATTAAATAGCTTTCTGCACGCGTCTGTGGGCTTGCCCTCTTTGTCAAGCAACGATAAGAACTTGAAAATATCGACAATCTGTTTCTCGTTCCCGGACGCGATGCTGAGTTTCTTAAGTGTTTGAAGCGACACCGCCTGATCGGGAAGGGAGCTTCGGAATTTCGTGATTACCGATTTAAGAATTCCTGGACTGACCAAGTAGGGGTGTTTTTGACTTGTTTCTGCCATGTTGTATAAACCTCAATTACGGCTGACCTGTGACGATTATTATATCATCCGGCGAGGCAATGGCGATGCGGTCGATGCCGTAGCGAGCTCGCGAGCCATCTGGGCAAGGAGCAAGCCAGGTTTGCGGAGCTAAATGACTACTTCTGGCCGGGAATAGACGTCTTTTCGGAACAGAAAGCCTTCTTGACGCGGGGGGAAGGCTTCTTTGAGCCACTAAAAGCCCTCTTTCACCCGCAGAAAGCCAGCTTGAAGCCGTTAAAAGCCAGCTTGAAGCCGCAAAAAGACGGCTCTTAACAACAAAAAGACCTGAGGAAGTTGCAGAAAGAGCCGAGGGGAGGGGGAACGGTTGAGGTACGAGGTGCGAGGTGCGGGACGAATGCTTGTAGAATACAGACAGGGTGAAAGACGACACGCGCAAGATGTTCGGCATGCTGGCGTTCGGAATCACGTCGGTTTGGGTGGCGGGATTCATCTGCGCCTTGATAATCGGTCTCTGGTTCTATGCCTCTGTGCCGAGAGTAGTCCTCGAGCCGCTGTTCATGGTGTTTTCGGTCGTCATCTTGCTATTGAGCTACGTCTGCCTCATCCTTGCGCACAGCCGGTTGTTCATCTACGTGTTTATGGCCCTGATCTGGTTGCCCTACTTCAGCGTGTTCTACCCACCGGTGTTGGCGTATTGATCGACGCAGCCAAACGCGGAGCGCGGTGCGAGGGTTCGTGGCCGGATGTAGCCGCATCCTTTAGGTTGCGGAGCCTGTGGCGAGCGACACAAGCTGAAGCATGCGGCTACGTCAGCTTGTGCGTGTAGACCGGCAGGTGTTGCAGCGACTAACGGTGAATGAAGTTTAAGACCGTCTCTCTGTACTGCAGTTCGACGACGAACGTCGTGGCGTCCTCGATGTTGATGTTCTCGGCCTGCACAGACATAGCTACGATGCTGACGTCGTGCAGCCTCATTATATAGCCGTTTGTGCCATCGGCGTTCATGACCGTGATCGAACCATCTTTCAGCTGCGAGCGCAACAACTGCGTGGAGGTCATCCACTTCTCCCACGCGTCCCAATCCCTCATCGGCAATGTCAGCTCGAAGTTCTGCGCTACGCTTAAGACTGGATCCACCAAGACGCGGCCTGCTTGAAAAACTAGGCGGGGATTCAACTTTGCGTCGTCTTTCATGACGGTCCGAGTAGCTCTGGATGTAAATCTGGGTATTTTGACCGCAGTCACGCGCGTACACGGCAGGTCGCCGATTTCCATTCTAAAGTTGCTGGACAGCCACTTCTTTGTGGCGGGTGCGACCTTTCCTTCAACCTTCTTGCCGTCTCCTTTCTTGTACGTGATTGTCTCTGGACTGAGTGTGATCTTCATGTACGCGGGCTCTTTCGAACTTCCGTCGAGCGCCGGGAGCGTGATTTCGGTGATCATTGCGTTCGTGAACTCTGCGATCGACAAGGAGTTATAGTCAACGTCGCAGGCGTGGATCTCACCGCTCTTCATGATGTGCCCGTTGTCGAAGCTCGACTGAATCCAGTCGTAAAACCCTGCGGACATACCCGCGCCGGCCATGATGATGATCTTGTCCTGATACGGCGTGATCAGCGCGTCTCCTGGCTTTTGCACGGGCGGATGCGCCCAACCTGCGTGCTTGCCGTCGATCACGATGAGGTAATGCATGGACAGCGCGGCATCGCTCGACATTCTTAGCGCCTGTTCCGTTCCGCCCTGGCCGAATACCAAGGACGCCGCCGCTAGGCTCGTCATCGCTGTCAAAAGTGTTCGACGCATTGATCGCATGTACATGTCGGGACGACGCCAGTTGGCGTAGGGTTCCGATGGTACTTGCCTCAATAGGTCGGTCGGCTTGTGCGCGGCATCGAACGTCGGCAGACCCTCCGTGATTTCGCGCTTTTGCCGATTGGGGAAACTTCAAACCTGCAACCTGAAATACCGATTCGGTGCTACGCTAATCACCGTGCTACACCTGTGCGTTGCAACGGCTTTGGGGGTCGTGAGTCTGCTCTCAGAACCGGCATCCGAGACGGTCAAAGTCTTCATCTTGGCTGGGCAGTCGAACATGGAGGGCAAGGGTTTCCCTGCCCCGCTGTCGTGGCAGGTTTCGCAGCCGAAGTACCGCGAGCGGTACACGCGGTTCATCCATGACGGTGACTACGCAGGCTTCACCGACACGCTTCGAGACTCACTCAACGAAGACCCGAAAAGCCCGGTCTACAACTGGTCGATCCGCGAAGACGTGTGGGTGGACTACCACGACAAGCACGGCGATCTGACCGTCGGTTACACCCCTCGCAGCGACGCGTTCGGCCCGGAGTTCAACTTCGGACAGGTGATGGGCGACCGGTACGACGAACAGGTGCTCATCATCAAGACATCGTGGGGCGGCAAAGCGCTCGGTCGCGGATTCCTTCCTCCAAGCCTGCGCGATACGCCTGAAGAAATCAAGGCGATCGCCACTGCCGAAGAGAAAACCGTCGAGGAAATTGAGAAGACGCACGGCGAGTTTTATGACCTGATGGTCAAGGAAGTGAACGACGCGCTCGCCAACATCGCGACCAACCACCCGGCTTACGAAGGCCAAGGGTATGAGATCATCGGCTTCGTCTGGTTCCAAGGCTTCAACGACCAGTTTCACCCGACGTACCATGCCAACTACGAGTCGAACATGGCGGTGTTCATCAACGACATCCGCAGCGAATGGAACGTGCCAGATCTGCCGGTTGTGATCGGGCAGATGGGGCAGAACGCCGACAAAGACGGCACGTACCCGGTTGATCGAGAAGGCTTCTTCACTCCCGCCGGCAACATCCGCAAAGCGCAGGCTGACGTCGCTCTACGCGCTGAGTTCAACGGAACGGTCACCTGTGTGCGAACGGCGCCACTGTGGGACATGGAAGCCGACGCGATCTACAACGGCCCCGGCGGCTGGCAGGCCGATGTTGACAAGTGGCGACAGTTCGGCGACGACCGACCGTACCACTACCTCGGCAGCCCCTGGTTCTTCGCACAGGTCGGCACCGCGTTCGGCGAGGCGATGCTAGACCTTATCGAGAGTTAGAAAGTTCGGGAGTTCGACCCTCCTACCTACCCTTGCGCGGGTCGATGTCTCCACTGGAGACAATCGACGCGGCAAGTCCCGAGGCAACGGGGGAGGGGATAGCACTTCCTCTCCCCACGCCTGGGGAGAGGACTGAGGTGAGGGGGCAAAGCGCTCAGTCGATTTGATCACCTGATCGCGTGCACTTTCCGAGCAGCCTGTCAGCCGGTCAGATCAACCGTCAGCACGAGCAACTGCTGAATAGAACCTGAACTCCGCGTCAGACGCAAGCCGTTTCCCGAACGGAGACTTGTCCGCCACGATTTGAACATGGACGTCCTCCCGTCCTTCGAGGATCAGATACGCTTCTTGGAGCTGAGCGTCGATAAAGTCCTCGTTGGAACTGACCATCATCGGTCTCTTTGCGACGAGCACCACCATGTCAAGTTTGATCGATTCCATGTCGCTGCTAGCCTTCTGAAAAGCGTGCGCCTCCACGACGCGCTTCATGAGCGGCAGCCGTTCCTTTATCTCTTCCAGCACGTTCGGCTTGACTTCGATCGGCAACAGGTTGTCGGCCGGTTTCAGGATCGCGAGCTTTTCGTACTTTTCGCCTTCCTCCTGGCGCAATTCATTCGCTTTTATCGCCGCAGCTCGGGCCGCCTTGCTGTCCCCGTGCTTTGAGTGAAACTCTGCGATCATCTCATGCGCGGAGGCAGAGAGAGCCGCATCCAATTCTACAGCTCTTTCAACGTGCTGAACACCCTCGCGGTCATCTTGTTCCAACAAGCAGTAGCCGAGCATCAGCGATAGCTCTGCTTGCTGTGGAAACCTTGCGGCCAAAGATTGCGCTCGCGGCGTGCAGTCAGATATTTCGTGTACGCCGAGATACGCGTTGAGGTACTCGACCGCATCATCGGCAGTCCACTCTTCCTCATCGCGGCCCTCGAAATCCTTGAGCACGGCCAGCCTTTTCTCGTGGGATACGCGCCCAGACGTCCACTCAGGCTGCTGAACGACCTGCCACATTTTGTCCATTTCAGCCAGTATTCTCTCCAAGCTGTCTCCCAAAAAACGTTGAGCGGCCGATTCATCGACTTCGCCGAGCTGACCGATCAGACCACGAACGATTTCCTCGTTCTCCGGATCGGCTTCGATTCCCAGAGCCTCAGTTCTTTCGCGCGCGCAAGGGTGCGAATCCTCGATCACAGTCTCCGCTCGCAACGTCCTACGCAACGTCTCGACGACTCCATCCCCGACCTCCCTCGGGAATGCTAGCAAGCCGCTGAAGTAATTTGATGGCGGATTCACGCTCTCATCTATCGTCTTCCTGATCTTATCAATGTACTTGCTGATCCGATGCTCGTGGTCGATACTCATTCTGAGGAGCCCGAGCGCCATCGCCTCCTTGGAAGTCGCTTCTGCACCGAGCGCGTCTGCCTCGTACTCGGCTTGGCGGCGAAGTACGAGCGTCAGCGCCGAGAAGCGGGGCGAATACCACTTGACGAATGCAAGAAGCGGATGGCTCATGAGACTGCCCGAACTGCTTAGTTGTTGGAGCAGCCGCAGCCACATCGACTCCAATCGGTACGCACGATTCCCAGCCTTGACGTGGCTCTTGCTGTGGTGTGCAAGCTCGTGCGCAATGGTTGCCGAGACCTCCCTCGGCGATTGGGTCAACAGGAGTGGCAGGCCCAAGGCGACATGGCACCGCTCACCAAAGATCATGAGCTTCGACGACGTGCTTGCGAATGCGTTGAAGTCATCGATCAACAGCACCTTGTGGATTTCAGGTGCGCCCATCTCGACTCTGATCCGCTCGATCTCCGCGTGCAGCGCAGGTGCTTCCTCGGCGGTCACCTCGCGCCCCTCGGGCGCCTCGACTTTGACCCACATCGCCCGAATAAACATATAAGTCAGCACGCTGGTTATGAGAATCAGCCTGATCGAACCGCTGTGCAAACCGTTCGCCGCGACGTAGAAGACGATTGCGACCAACGCTATGAATACGATTGAAAACGTGAATATGAACACGCCGTACCCGAGCGCCGAAAACCTCGCGACCTTGGCGCGGTAGGACTCGGGCGAACGACGGTTCAGATCCTCCATCTTGGTGACGATCTGCTCAAAATTCTGCTTCTCCATTTGTTGCTCCCGTTCTATTCTATCTCTTCATGGAAACGATGGACTATTCTAGCAGAACGGAAATCTGCTGCTGATCTCCAAACGCTGGGTCGGGATTCTAATCTGCTCCGGCCCCCAACCCTAACCCTCCCCCAAGGCATTGGGGGAGGGGACAAGCTTCCTCTCCCCGTCATCCTGAGCTAAGCCTGTGCTGAGCTTGTCGAAGTAACGAAGGACTGGGGAGAGGACTGAGGTGAGGGGGCTTAGTCGCCGAACGCGCCCTGTGCGGCTGAGAGCGTCAGATACTCTGCCGCCAGTCCGCCCGCGACCACCCACGGATCTGCGCCGACGATCTTCTTGACCTCGTCGAGGTCGGTGCGGTCGAAGATCAGGATGCCGCGCATCGCCCCCGCATCTTCGAACGGCCCGGCGATCAGCAGCTTGTGCTTCTCCTGCATCTCGCCGATGTACGCCAGGTGCGCGGCCTGCGTCTTCTCCGTGAAGTCGTCGTCGAACTCCGGCCTGTCGTCCGGCCGGTTGTAAATGACGAACACGTACTGCTTCCTCTTCGCGTCTGCTTTGACTTCGTGCAACGCGCCCTTCTTCGTCCACCATTTGAAGACTTGGACTTTCAACAGACGGCTCTTGACCAACGGATCGTCCGCAAACTCTCTGCGAACGCCAGCCGTATCTTTGAAGGCATCGCCTTTCATAACGACGATTCCGCGCCGTGCGCCATCGCCGGTAAACGGCCCGCCAACGACCGACTTCCCTTCCTTCCAAATGCGCTCGAGGTTGCCGACGTGTTCGGACAGCATCAGCTCGTGTTGTTCGTCAGAGTACGCCTCGCGCGCTGCGCCGCGGACGAAGTACACCCACCAAAAGCTCTCAAGTTCGAACGGAGGATTCTCTGGCATTGCTGTCACCGATGCGATGAACAGTATGCCCGCAAAGATCGACCTGGGCTCTATGGAGCATCCGTTTGGGCTGGACCATTATAAAGACGTCTCGTTGCTTCTCACAGCAGCTGATCGATGCGCCCGACAGGTTGGGTTTCCTGGTATGGTGACCTAGCCGAACTCGCCGGACTTAGCAGACGCGAGTTTCCATCGGAGGAGGATCCAGACCGACATGACCACAAGAATCGCTTCGAGAATTGCGCCGTTGCTCGGTGGCTTGCTCATCCTGTTCAGTTCAGGCGCGCTCCTTTCGTGCGGTCGGTCGGATACCGACCAGGAGACGGCCACCGCCACGTCACAGTCGCAACAGTCCCAACAGGTGGGGGACGGAACGCTTACCGTTGCTCTGGAATGGCAGCGAGCCGACGGAAGCGTGAGCGATCAGGTTTTTGCGAACGTAGGCATTGGTGAGGTGACCGGGCGCGGACTGTGGGTGGCGTTCCAACAGGAGGGAGCTGAGACGTTTCCTGGCATCAGCCTAGACGGGAAGTTCGAGCGGGCGGCAGTGCCAGTTGGAGAGATGACGGCGCTGGACCTAGTTGTCACAGTCAAGGTGAACGGCCAAGCGGTGATCAAACGCAGCGTAATTTTCAGCGAAACACGGCCGCTCGGAACCCAGACGGCCGCTCCCGAGAACGTCTACCATCTTTTGGTGCTGGCCGATTTCGTTGGCGCGGGCGAGCTGCCGGACTCACTGGCAGAAAACGAGGTGCCCGCTCCAGAGTGGGCGGACGCGTTCTGGCGCACGCACCGGCTGGCGACGAACTACGCGGCGCAGTCTGACGCCAAAACGCAGGAGTACGAAGATGCGTTCCAGGTAACAGCAAGTTATGCGTTGCCCCGCCTCGTACTAGTGGCGGAAGAGTGGATTGAGGTTCCCGAAGACCTCCGCAAGAAGGCTGGATCGTCAGGAGGAGGAGGCATATTCGACATCGATGACATAATTTTCGGTGATCAAGAGGAAGCGGCGCCCACGAGAATTCCTGTATACAGCGTGGACGTTCTTCTGGACGAAGTGGAAGTGGAAGGCAAGTACTCGATCGGATTCCAATCGGCCAGATCGGTTTGGAACGACGTGCTTGAAGGGAAAGTTATATACGAGGCGGGGGGCGGCAAGCGCCGTGTGCTATCGGCAACGATCGTGTTCTCGCAGTTGCAGAAGAATAAGGCCGAACATGGTTCGGACAACCAGGTTCTGTCGGTGACCGCCGAGAATCTAGGCACGCTCAACAAGTGCGTGGACCTTTGGCCGGCGGCCAAGGCGGACATCGTCACGTTCCTCACGAACAATCCGGAATGGCGAGTCATCATTCCCGAACAGCCAGTGGCGTTCTTCGATGAGGACAACCCGATGTACGCGATGTACGCCTGGTTCCAGGTGCATCCTAAGTCCGGGCGCATGGTGGGCGTTTTGCCGAACGGTACGCGCGGCGCGATGTCCGACGAAATCAGCAAGTTCCAGGAAACCCTGATGAAGCAGGTGCGGGACAGGGTCGTCGCACAGGCGGGCGGCGGCGCGGTCAAGGGCTTTTTCGCACAGTTGGCGGGCATGTACGTTTCCGCTGGTGGGATTATCGAGGCGATAACTCTGACGTTCTGCGACCCGTCGATCGCCGCGCTTAAGGGAGAAGATTGGCTGACGTTTCTGGCGATGCACTCTTTGGATTACTGCGAGAAGTTTCTTGAAGACAACGCCGACCAATACGATTCCTACTCGGCCATCCTGGGGTTCTGGCAGGGCGCGATGGTCCTGACGGGCGCGCTCGGTGGACCGGACGCTTGGGAGCGAGCCGCCGAGAAGGCCTTTGACAGCGTTAGGAAGAAGGCCGAGAGCGACATTAAGAGCTATGTCGAAGAAAAGCTGAAGGTGGCAGAGGCTTTAGCCGGCGAAGCATTGAACGAAGCGCTGGAGACGTTCTCGCCGGAACTTCATGAAGCCATTGAGGGCCTCAGGGCCGTCCAGGATTTCTTAGACAAGTCCGGTGAAATGAGCGACAATGCGGCCAAAGCGATCGAGCGCTTCGACGCCGCGATGGAGGACTTCAGGCGCGAACTGAACGAGAGAGGCATTGGAGACGGCGGCTGATCTTCAACAGGCGACAGGAATGAGAAAGCATCAGTGGACAGGTCTATTGTTAGCGTACATCGGGCTTCTGGCCTTGTCAGCTGCGTCCGGCAGCATCGGCTCGGGTGAAGCGGGAGCAACGACGGGAGAGAAGGTGCCTTCCGGGTTTAGCGCGCTCGGCGATGACCTGGATCCGGTGTCAAAGCTGCCGATGCGCATCCGTCACGACAAGTCCGGCTGCGAGTTTGTGCTCGTACCAGCAGGCGAGTTCATCATGGGCAGCCCTAAAGGAGAAGGCGACTCAGATGAGCATCCGAAAAAGACTATTCTCTTGGGCGCGTACTGGATCGGTCTGACCGAGGTAACGAACAAGCAGTACAGAGCGTTCCGACCGAACCATGATTCTGACGAATCGAAGTTCTCATACCCGGATATGGGCGACTACAGTTTCAACGGCGACTACCAACCTGTGGTGGAGGTTTCATGGGATGACGCGGTGACGTTCTGCAAATGGGCAGGCATGCGACTGCCGACCGAGAGAGAATGGGAGAAAGCCGCCCGCGGGACGGACGGAAGAATCTACCCGTGGGGAAACTCATGGGATTCCAGGTTGGCCAACTCTTCGGACAAGAACAACCCGAGGGCCACAGACAGAACGGACAAGGAAGCGGACGACGGCTTCGGCATCACTTCCCCGGTTGGTTCTTACCCGTCCGGAGCGAGCCCTTACGGATGCCTCGACATGGCCGGAAACGTTTGGGAATGGAGTGCGGACTGGTGGGACAGGAACCCGTACAACACGACGGAAAAGAAGCCTTGGGAGATGGCCTCGGGCTGGGCGCGCGTTGTTCGCGGCGGCTCCTGGATGGACAGCCCAAGCGAGCACCGTGCGACAAACCCGTGGGGCCTCACGATGGATTATGCTGACTGGAAGGTCGGCTTTCGGGTCGTCGTGAGTCCTCTTTCCGACTAATCATACGTTGTGGTGCGGCGCATAGTCGACCTCGGCGACCAATCGAGTTGCGCAGTGGAGCACGAGGTTGCCGGTCTAACTCACGGACGAAATACACGCACCAAAACAACTCAAGTTCGAACGGGGGATTCTCAGGCATTGCCGTCACCGATGCGAAGAACATTATGCCAGCAAGAACCGAACAGAGCATAATGGGGCATACCGCGAGGTTGGACCATGATGAAAATGTCTCACTCCCACGTCCGTGGCGCACTGCTTGCATCCTTGATTCTGGCGGCGGCTTTCGCCTTCGCCCAGACTGAACCGGCTCCTCGACCGACAACCACCGGCAAGTTCAGCATCGCGCCCGAACTGCTCACCGCGCTGAAGTGGCGCTCGATTGGCCCGTCCGTTATGGTTGGGCGCATCACCGACATCGAGGGCGTTCCGAGCGACCCGTCGACTTTCTACGTCGCAACCGCAACGGGCGGGCTTTGGAAGACCACCAACGCGGGCACGACCTTCGAGGCGCTGTTCCAGAACGAAGGCTCGATCTCCCTCGGCGACGTGGCGGTCTCGAAGTCCGATCCGAACATCGTGTGGGTCGGCACTGGCGAGCACCACGCGCGCAACTCCGTCTCTTGGGGCGATGGCGTCTACAAGTCCACCGACGGCGGAAAGACCTGGAAGAACATGGGGCTGCAGGAGTCCTTCCAGATCGGCCGCATCGCGATCCACCCGACCAACCCCGACATCGTCTACGTCGGTGCGCTAGGACGTCTCTGGGGATCGAACGACCAGCGCGGTCTTTTCAAAACGACTGACGGCGGCGAGACTTGGGAGAAGATCCACTATATCAATAGACAGACAGGCGTCATCGACGTGCAGATGAGCCCCGACGACCCGGACACCCTTATCTTCGCCACGTATCAGCGCGCGCGGGACTACTACGACAACATCCCGAACTACGACCCGAGCGTGAAGTGGAGCGAGACGAGCGCGATCTACAAGACCACGGACGGCGGCAAGAGCTTTAAGAAACTGACGAACGGACTGCCGACAGTGCGAATGGGGCGGGTCGGACTGGATTATATGGGATCCAACGGCGACACGATCTTCGCGATCATCGAGACCGAGCTGGTCGGCGCGAACGAAGAGCAGATCGACGAGTGGCTCGAGAAGGAGGACCGAATCAGCCAGACTTACGAAGGCCGACGCGAGTTCTCAGGCTCATACCAGGGCCAGGCACAAAACATCCAGGACGAACAAGGGCCGAAAGGGTTCGAGACGGGCGGCGTTTTCAAATCGACCGACGGCGGCGAAAGTTGGACGCGCATCAACAGCATCACGCAAAGGCCGTTCTACTACAGCCAGATCCGCGTCGATCCTAACGACGACAGCGTCCTGTTCGCGCCTGGGCTCCAGCTCATGCGTTCGACCGACGGCGGCGAGACGTTCGAGAACTCCGGGCGCAACACCCACTCCGACCACCACGCCTTCTGGTTCGACCCGCACAACGCTGAGCACCTGCTGCTCGGCAGCGACGGAGGCGTCTACCAGAGCTGGGACCAGGGCGTGAACTGGAACTACCACTCGAACATCGTCGCGTCGCAGATCTACCACCTCGCGGTCGATACCAGGGAGCCGTACCACGTCTTCGCTGGTTTTCAGGACAACGGTTCTTGGGGAGGGCCGAGCCGAAAGCGGAACGGGCAGGGCAACCGAAATGCAGACTGGTACCGCGTCGGTGGAGGCGACGGCTTCATCTGCCTCGTCGACCCCAACGATCCGAACACGGTTTACACAGAGATTCAAGACGGTCGCATGTCGCGGATAAACTTGCGCACAGGCGAGCGGTTCAGCATCCGGCCTCCGCGCGAAGAGGGTGAAAACCTGCGCTTCCTTTGGGACACGCCGATGGCGCTCTCAGCGCACAACGGTCGCGTGTTTTACTGCATGGGGCAGTACGTTTATCGATCGATGGACCGTGGCGCGGACCTGCGCCAGATTTCGCCCGACCTGACCCGCACCGAGCGAGGAAGCGGCTCTGCGTTCGCCGAATCACCGCGCGATCCGCAGGTGCTTTGGGCCGGCACGGACGACGGTTACCTCTGGGTGACGCGCAACGGCGGAACGAACTGGACCAACGTCACGGACAACATCGACTTGCGCCGTGAGAGCTACGTCTCGCGGATCGCTCCCTCGCGCTTTGCAGACGGACGCACCTACGTCGTGTTCGACGGTCACCGCTCGAACCTCGACGAACCGATGCTGTTCGTGACCGAGGACTTCGGCGAGACCTGGACTTCGCTCAACGACGGTCTGCCCGAGGGCTCGACCCGCTCGATCGCAGAGGACACCGAAAACGAAGACCTGATCTTCGTCGGGACGGAGTTCGGCGCGTTTGCATCGTTCGACAGAGGCCAAAGCTGGCTAGACCTGCGGGACAACGGACTTCCGACGGTCGCCGTCCATGAACTGGTCGTACATCCAACCGCCGGTGAGCTGGTTGCCGGTACGCACGGCCGGGGCATTTGGATCATTGACATAGCGGCTCTTCGGCAAGTCACGGCTGAGACACTGAACGGCGAGCCGGTGCTCTTCGCGCCGAATCCAGCGACGCAGTGGAACGCGGGGCCGCCGCGAGTCGGCGCGAACTACGGCGCGCAAAACCTCTCGACCGATCCCGCACCCACAGGAGCGACGATCTCTTGCTGGCTCCCTGCAGGGTTAGAAGAAGTCGGAATAGAGATCAGGACGCTAGACGGAAAGCACGTGGCGAACATAGAAACTGAGCCGGTGGAAGGACTAAACCTCGTGCTCTGGAATCTGCGCACCGACCCGCCCGAGGAGGACGAAGACGAGAACCAGCGCAGGAGACGACGGTTCCGACGCCAAGGCGAAACCGTCGCACCAGGGACCTACATCGTCGTGATGACCGTGGGCGGCCAGGAGTTCACGCAGCGGATCGAGGTCCGCGCCGATACCGCGTCCTAGCGGGCAATCGGCGCACCCTGTCCCTTTCAGCCCGTTCATGCCTCAGGACGGGCTAGGGGATCGTTTCCGTCTGTGACCGGCTGCGTCCTGAGGCTTTGCCACTGCCCTCCGCGATGAAGCCTCAGGACGTGGGCAGTGGAGAGCGCAATCACAATGCCGAACCGTCCTGAGGCATGGCAAATGCAGATGTACTTCAGCGTCCTTCGTCTTCCCATACGCCTCTTCTGTTGTCTTTTGTCGACAGCCACTATAATTGTACGCCGGAATCGTTAAACCAACCTGCTACCCGCGCAAGATGTACCGGCACCTTGGATAAGCGTACAATAGGGCTCAGTCAAATGATGCGCAGACGCGATTTCTTGAAGGGCTCACTGGCCGTCGGTATGGGAGCGATCGGTATCACGGCCGCAGGCGGTGCAACGCGGTCGAGCGGACGGTCCGCGTCTGAGAGTACGCAGGAAGACGGCCTGATTTCACCCGTCGATCTTCGGTGCGAATCTCTGCACGACCCGCTAGGGATCGATGCGCAACGACCGCGTCTTAGTTGGAAGCTCATAGCTGCGGGATCCGCACGAAATCAGTTTCAGTCCGCCTACCGGATCAGGGTCGCTACGACGGTTGCTCTCCTCGCGGGAGAGACGGCAGACCTGTGGGACAGTGGTCACGTGAAGTCGAACAGGCAGCTTCACATCGAGTACGAAGGGATGCCGCTGAAGAGCGGTGAGCGCTGCTGCTGGCAGGTGGAGGTATGGGACGGTGCGGGCCGGAAATCTCGTCCAAGTCCGGCTGTCTGGTGGGAGATGGGACTACTCTCGCCCTTAGACTGGACCGGAATCTGGATATCGGACGGAAAAAGCCTTCCTATTAACGATGAAGAGTTCTATGAGGATGATCCTGCGCCACTGTTTCGCAAGAGCTTCCCCGTCGAAAAGCCGATCAAACGTGCCCGGCTGTACGCAACGGCTTTGGGATACGGCGAGTTCCGCATCAATGGCGAGGCGCTCTCGGATCACGCTCTCGATCCAGCCTGGACGAGTTCCGAAAAGCGAGTTCTTTACACGTGCCACGACGTGACGGAGCGGTTGAGCGAGGGCGAAAACGTCATCGGTGCAACCCTCGGCAACGGATGGTATAACCCGCTTCCGCTGCGTATGTGGGGGCGTATCAACCTCCGAGAACATCTTGCAGTCGGACGTCCGCAGCTTCTAGCTCAACTGATCATCGAGTATCAAGACGGCACCTCGCAGGTCATTGCAAGCGACGGCACGTGGAAGGTTTCTGATGGCCCACTATTAAGGAATAGCGTCTATCTCGGCGAGAAGTACGACGCTCGTTTAGAGCAGCCAGGATGGGACAAGCCAGGCTTCGACGATTCGGATTGGAGCAATGTAACAGAAGCGATGTCGACGCCAGGTGCATTGCAATCAATGCCGATCCCGCCCATCCGAGTGACAAAAACACTAACGCCCGTCAGCGTCAACGAAGTCAGCGATGGAGTGTTCATCTTCGACTTCGGTCAGAACTTCGCGGGGTGGGCAGCGCTCAATGTTCAAGGCGAAAGAGGCACGACCGTTCACATGCGCATGGGCGAGCTCCTTCACGCCGACGGCACTCTGAATCCGATGACATCGGTCGCCGGCCAGATCAAGGGTCCGAACGTAGGCGGGCCGGGCGCCCCCGACATAGCCTGGCAAGAGAATTCGTATACGCTCCGCGGCGGTGGTCCCGAGGTATACACGCCCCGATTCACTTTTCACGGATTTAGATATGTGGAGGTCACAGGGTTTCCAGGGACGCCGGATCTCACTGCAATAGAGGGGCAAAGGCTCAACACGGACGTCGAACCGGTCGGCGTCTTTAGCTGCTCGAACGAGCGGTTCAACCGTATTCAGGAGATGGTGCAGTGGACCTTCCTCAGCAATCTGTTCAGCGTCCAGTCCGACTGTCCTGCTCGAGAGAAATATCAGTACGGCGGGGACATCGTCGCGTCGAGCGAGATGGCGATCTACAACTACGACATGTCCACGTTTTATGCGAAGACCGTGTCGGATTTTAAGGACGCGATACGTGGAGAGGGATGGTTCACGGAGACGGCTCCGTATGTCGGTATCTCCGCTGCAAATTACGAAAGAGGAGCTGGTCCGATCGGGTGGGGCTTGGCTCACCCGCTACTGGTCGCTCAGCTTTACCAGTACTACGGTGACCGCCAGATCGTTGAAGAAAACTACGATGCGGCCAGAACGTGGGTCGATCTGTTGGAGAGATCTTCCGACGGCTACATCATCGATCGATGCATCGGTGATCACGAAAGTCTCGATCCAAAGCCGATCGCATTGATGGCAACGGCTCAGTTCTGTCAAGCGGCGTCTCTGGTGGCCGGCTTTGCAGAACTCCTTGGGAAGAGCGATCGCGCTCTGCACTATCGAGAGCTTGCCTCGCGGATCAAGTCTGCGTTTGTCGAGATGTTTCTTGAACGCGGTACGGGGCGTTTTGGAATCGCCACTCAGGCGGCGCAGGCCACTGCCCTGCACTTAGGACTCGCGTCCGATAGCGAAATCGAAGGGGCGGTAGAGCGAATGGTGGAAGCGCTTGTCGTTGATCACGGCGGCCACGTGGCAACCGGAATATTCGGCACGAAGTATTTGCTGAACGCCCTCTCCACGACGGGTCACTCTGCGACTGCCTACCGCATGGTCGACCAGGAAACCTATCCTGGATGGGGCCACATGTTGGAAAACGGAGCAACGACCTTGTGGGAGACCTGGATAGCGAGCGACAACACTTATTCACAGAACCATCCGATGTTCGGCTCCGTCAGCGAGTGGTTCTTCAAGTGTCTCGGAGGGATCAGGCCGGAGCACTTCGCCGCCGGGTTTGACCGTTTCCTCATCGCGCCGTTTGTAACCGACGAGCTTTCCTGGGTGGACGTCAGTTACGAGTCAGTCCGAGGAACCGTCTCTAGCCGTTGGCGCGTTGTGGACGAGCATCTCCAATTGGACATCGAGATCCCGGTCAACACGGAAGCCGTCGTGCAGATACCGACATCTAATGGACTGTCAGTCCGGGAAGGAGGCAGACCGGTCGCCGAGATTTCCACCATCCGTCCCCTACCCCCCACAACTCCCGACACCCCGCGGTTCACAGTCGGCTCAGGCCGATATAAATTTACGGCCGCTGCTCCTTGATAGGTGAGTAGGGGCCGCGTATTTGGCCCGGAGTTCGTCCGTGCGTCTTCTCAGCTCAGTCAGGATTTCGAAATAATCAGAGTCTCCGGCCAGGTTTCTTGTCTCCATGGGGTCTGCGAGGAGGTCGTAGAGTTCTTCATAGACAGGAATTTGCTCGAAGTATCTGGCGTATTTGAAACGCTCGCCTCTGACGCCCTCGTGCTTCGGAATCTGCGGATGGTCGAAGAGATGTTCGACGAAAAAATCGGTTCTCCACTCGGACGGCGACTCGCCTGATAGAAGAGGCACCAGGCTTTTGCCTTGCATCGAGCTCGGGGCTTCGACACCAGCTAGATCGAGCAGCGTCGGTGCGATATCTATATTCAGGGCGAGCTGCGTCGGAACCGTTCCTCGTAGTTCATTCGAGACACGCGGATCGAAAACGATCAGCGGTACATGGATCGAAAGATCGTATGGCAACCACTTCCCGGCGTAACCGCGCTCACCCAGGAAATACCCGTTGTCCCCCATCAAAACAACAACCGTGTTCTCGGCAATGTCAAGGGACTCAAGTTCATCGAGAACGCGCCCGATGGCGGCGTCGACACCGCTGATCATCCGATAATGCCCCCGTGTCATCTGCTGCGCCTTCTCGGGCGTATCGAAACGCCAGTGCCAGCGGATTCTGTTCAGAGAAGCATCCTTCAAGAACTCCGGTAGGGCGTCGAAGAACGCCGGATCGGAAAGAGGCGGATCGGGAATCACAAGATCCGAATACAGCGAGTCCATCGCTGCAGGCCAGATGAACTGTCGTTCGTCGCCATCGTCGGCGTGAGGTGCGTTGAAGCTTAAAGTCAGGGCGAACGGATCTTGATCGGTAGATCGCAGGTACTCAATGGCTCTGTCCGCAGTGATGTCTGTAAGGTGGCGAGTCGACCCGTCTTCCTGTCTCTTGAGGTAGGGCGCGGGCGAAAGGGGCTGAAACACATCGAACATTCTTCCCGTCGCGCCACGCCCTGTATTAACGCCGAACTTCCCAATAAATCCCGTGTGATAACCAGCCTCGCGCAACAAGACCGGATAACTCTGATCAACGAATTGAACAGACAGCGGTGAGGTGCCAAACGTGTATCGATGTGTCCGTTCTACGAGCCCCGTCAGCAGGCTGGCTCGACTGGCGGCGCAGATAGGAGTCGTCACGAAAGCGTTCTCGAACCGAACACCCTCCTTCGCCAGCCGATCCATGTTAGGCGTCTGGAGAATCGGGTTCACCGTGCCCATCATGTCGAAGCGCTGATCGTCGGTTATGATGAACAGCAGATTGGGTCTTTCCTCCTGCGTGACCGGCCGTTCTTGCGCGGGACAGCTAACAAATAGCAGCGAGAGTAAGAGCGTTGCATTTCCTTTCATACCGCCATCAATAATTCGCTCTAGCGGTCGCTTGTTAGCTTCCATTGTACGGAGATTATGCCCGACAACTCAGCGGTCGGACTCGACCTGGACTTCTGCAATTGCCTTGTCGTGCCTGGCCAGAATCCCTCGAACGTGCTTCCCGGTTGAGAGTTCGTATTCTGTGTCGGCCAGATCGAGGGGAATCCACATGTCGACCTGCTTGGCACGAAATGCCGGAAGGTGGCATGAAAGCGTGGAGACGTCGATCTGGATCATCCTTTGACCAGTCTTGTTAGATCGCTGAATCTGGTTGCGCCTGGTCTTTGCAAGAAAACAGATCCGAGCGCGCGAATTGTTGAAATTGGCCCGGGCGGAGGGATTCGAACCCCCGACACCCGGTTCCGAAGACCGGTGCTCTATCCACTGAGCTACGCCCGGCAGGCAACAAATGCTACCCGATAGGAGCAGCGTTCAAAGGACGTTGGCTCTCACTCGGTTTCGTCTTCAGGCACGACCGATGCGAGCGCTTTGATCTGCTCGCTGAGCTGCACGGCCCTCTCCGGTCCGAGGAGCGAAAGAACCTCGGCGACAGTTCGACGCTCCATGTGGGACAGGATGAGAGCGAGGTCATTATCCTGCCAAACGACGATGATTCCAGCCAGCTCGCGAGCGTCGATCTCGTTCCAGATCTTCGCGACCGCGTGCGCACCTTGATCCGGGTCGATTTCATCAAGTTTCACATCAGCCGTGTCACCCTGATCTTGCGGCGGATCTGGAGTCGGATTGACCGGTACGGGCGCGGCTGGTTCCGCCTGAGTCGTGGCAGTTTGCTCCGCCCGGGCTGGACTAGCCGGGCTCTCGATGGTCGCGGACTTATCGTCGCTGCCAAAGAACGGCAGGTACCCCATGTAGGCCGCTCCGAGCGCAGCGCCAACGAGCAGAATCGGGATCGTGATGGCTAGTGCTTTCATAATGTTTTGACCTGTATTACCGCTTGCGGAGCGCCTCCGCGCGTGCGAGAACCTCTATGACGTAACGCTGGGTTTCTGGGATGTCGGGCATTCCGCCAGCGAATCGAACCGTGCCTGGGCCGGAGTTGTACGCAGCCAGCGCCAACCTTTCATCACCATCGAAATCCCTCAGCATTTGCGCAAGATAGCGCGCTCCCGCAGAGAGGTTCTGCTCGGGGTTCCATACGTCCGTCACGCCCAGCATCTCGGCCGTCTTCGGCATTAGCTGCGACAGTCCGAGCGCTCCTGCGCTGCTCTCTGCAAACCGATCGAACGAACTCTCCTGCGATATCAACGCCTCGAACAGCGACGGGTCGATCCCAGCTTTCTGAGCCGCCGCAGCGATCAGCGATCGCAGGTTCGATGGGGCTGAAAACGGCTGTCGAGCGACGTTGGCGCCGAGTGGATCGAACGGTCGATAATCACCGCTGATCGCCTTGCCAGGCATAGGACGAGGAACGATCCCGTTCGCGACTGAGGTCGTGATCTCTCGCTTTCGCTGTGATAGTAAGTCGATTCTGCTTTGCAACTCTTGCCTTCTTTGCATCGCACCGTGAATGCCTCGCGCTTCAAGGTTCATGCTGCCCTCCTGAGAACGGCCCACTCGTCTAGCTCGGCCTGTTCGCGCCGCCCTTCGACAACCTGCCATTCTTCGTAATCCTTCGCTCTGAGTTTCTCGAGGGCCTCTAAGTTCTGCTTCGTTTCGATCCAGCTGTCTCTGGCAGACTCCTCTTCGCCCAAGAGAACTGAGACCGCCGCTTCCAAAGCGCCCTGCTCGGCGTCCAGTCGGTCGAGGTGCGCCTCATGCGCCAGCCGATCGGGAAGCTTGGGGAACGTGCCGTCCAGCGCCTTGGTTCGAATCGTCTTCACCTGCTCGACCTGCGACTCGCCGTCCAACCGCCTGCGACGCGCTCCGACAAACTCGTCCTTCGCCCACTTCTCCTGCAGTCGCCGATAATCCATCAGCCGTTCGAGTCGAAACTTGAATCTAGTCATCGATCAAGCTCCTCAGCTGGCTAACGGTGTCCTCGTAATCAGTAAACTCGTCCTTCTGCTGCCTGAGAAATCCGTTGATCGCGTCCCACTTCTGTATCGCGGTGTCGGCTAGAGGCTGTGTACCGGGTTTGTAGGCGCCGACGCTGACGAGGTCTTCGATGTCGTGGTAGGCAGCGATCAACTCCCGCAGCTTCTGCGCCGCAGCGAGGTGGCTTTCGTCGGCAATGATCGGCATCAAACGGCTGAGGCTCTCCATGACGTCGATCGGCGGATAGTGGCCGCGGCTCGTGAGCTTTCTACTCAGCACAACGTGTCCATCCAGGATCGACCTCGTAACGTCCGAAACCGGCTCGTTCGTATCGTCTCCTTCCACCAGCACTGTGTAAATCCCGGTGATCGAACCGTCCTTGGAACAGCCCGCACGCTCCATCAGCCTTGGAAGAAGGGCGAACACGCTCGGGGTGAACCCCTTCGTGCTAGGCGGCTCGCCGATCGCGAGCCCGACCTCTCTCTGCGCCGTTGCAAATCGCGTCACGGAGTCCATCATCATGAGTACCTCAAGCCCTTGGTCGCGGAAGTACTCCGCAATCGCAGTCGCGGACTGGGCGGCCTTGATGCGAACAAGAGCCGGCTCGTCGCTGGTGGCACACACGACGATCGAGCGTTTCATCCCATCTTCTCCCAAATCGTTCTTGATGAACTCCTTGACCTCTCTGCCGCGCTCGCCGACTAAGGCGATGACGTTGACGTCGGCCTGCCCGTACTTTGCGATCATCCCGAGCAACGTGCTTTTGCCGACGCCGGAGCCCGAGAAGATTCCGATGCGCTGCCCGACACCGATCGTCATCATTCCGTCGATGGCGCGGACGCCGGTCGAAAACGGTTTCTCGATCATCTTGCGCTCGAGCGGCGCAGGCGGTGGTGCAATGCTGGGGTAAGTCGTGATCGCGTCGAGCGGCCCGAGCCCGTCAATGGGCTCGCCGAGTCCGTTGATGACTCGCCCTAACATCCCCTCGCCGACGGGAACGCGCAAGCACTCGCCGGTCGCGCTGACCAGGCAGCCAGCCTGAACGCCGGTCATCTCCCCGAGGGGCATCATGACGACGCTGGCGCCCTTGAAGCCGACGACCTCGCAGTGAATGTTCTCCGCGCCGGAATCAGGCTCGATCATGCACACTTCGCCAAGCCGCGCTTTCGGACCGTTCGATTCCACGACGAGACCGACGACCTGCGTCACGCGGCCAAGCACTTCTGTTCGCGAGGTGGACTCGATCGCGCGAGCAACTCGCTCGAACTCCGGCGGACGAATCATGTCACCTGCCCTCCTGCGCTTCGGACGCGATTCGACCAAGATAGCTCTCCACTCGGGCGTCGATCATGCCCGCATCGCTCTCAATCCGACAGCCAAATCCAACGCTTCGATCGGAGACGACCTCAACGTTGCGAAGATGAGAAAACGCCGCCTTTATCTCGGTTAGCTGCGCTTCCAACGCGCTTGCATCCATCGGATTCACGCGGAGTCGAACCCTGGTGCCATCGGTGACCTCTTCCAGCACTTGTTTGACCAAGTCAACTACCCCTTCACGAGTTGTTTCTAGCTCTCGGCCGATCGCTCGCCTCGCGATCTCGATGGCGAGGTCGGCGAGCGTCTGTTCTGCGTGCTCGAACCACTCGGCTCGCTGCTGCTCGAATTGGGCCATCGCTTGCTCGACGCTTGCTGCGAACTTGGCCGAGTGCTCAGCGTTCGCCTTGTCGAAATCCGCTTTTCCGTGCCTTCTCGCGACGAGGTCACCTTCGATCTTGCCCTTTTCAACACCCTCGAAGAAGCCTATTCGGTATCCCTGTTCTCGCCCCTTCTCCCTCGCGGCATCCCGACCGCGAAGCACCTTCGGCTTGCTGTGCAGAGCGCGCTCGGCCAATTCGTCCGCCGGACCGAGGGCGTCAATGAAAGACGTCGCCTCGCTGCCGTCGCTAATGACCCTAGACAAGAACCTCTTCCTCTCCGCGACCGATCATGATTTCGCCGGCCTCTTCCAAGCGTCGGATCACGGCAACGACCTTCTGCTGAGCCTCCTCGACTACGCGCACTTTCATCGGGCCCATGTACTCCATGTCTTCCTTGAGCATGTCGGTCGCTCGCTCAGACATATTGGCGAATATCTTGTCCTGCACATCGCGCCCGGTGCCCTTCAGCGCTGTCGCCAGCTCCTTGACCTCCACCTCCTTCAGCACCGTTTGAACAGCGCGGTCTTCGAGCGTGACGATGTCCTCGAAGACGAACATCATGTTCTTGATCTCTTCGGCGAGCTCTGGATTCGATTCTGTCAAGGCCTCGAGAATCAGGCGCTCGGTGGATCGATCCACACGGTTCAGCAGGTCGACCAGCGACTTCGTGCCTCCGGCCTGCGTTAAATCCTGGCTGATGACGTTCGACACCTTCCTTTCAAATACGGATTCGACCTCTCGAATCACCTCAGGCGGGCACTGCTCCATTAAAGCGATGCGCTCGGCCACTTCTACTCGCAGGTCTGTCGGCAGTTTTGAAAGAATCAGGCTTGCCTGACTCATCGGCATATATGCCAGAACGAGCGCAATCGTTTGAGGGTGCTCGTGCTGAATGAACGTGAGCAGCTGCTGTGGATCTGCACGCTTCAAGAACTCGAACGGCACGACTTGCATCGCGTTCACGATTTTCTTGATCATGTGGTCAGCCTTCTCCTCGCCGAACGCTTTGTTCAACAGCTTCTTCGCTGCCTCGACTCCGCCCTCCGCAATGAAGTCCTGAGCCATTGCCAGCTCGTGAAACTCCTCGACGATAGCGTTTCGAGCATCGGAGCTCACTTTTTCGAGACGCGCCATCTCCAGCGACAGGGTCTCTATCTGATCTTCACTAAAATGCTTAATGAGCTCGGAAGCGAGATCCTGCCCTATGACGGCCAGCACGATCGCGGCTTTCTTCCGGCTGGGCATCCCGGTCGTTATCTTCCTCATCGCATATCCTCCATCATCCAGCCCTTAAGCAGCATCGCGACCGTCTCCGGCTTCGTCTTCGCCATGTGTTTGATTTGCTCGAGCGGAACGTCGACTTTCTGCTTGATAGCGAGCACTTCCGGATCGTCAGGCGCTTGCTCGATAATCCTCAGCGCTTCGGCGGTGTTCCCCGATTCGATCGCCTCGGTCAATTGCTGACCAGCCTCGATATCGCCCACGGGAGCGCCGCGCGCATCTTCTATCGGTCCCTGAGCGCCTGCCGTACTAGGACCAACGATCGAGGCCGGTCCCTGTCTACTGCCTACAGGAGCACTGGACATCGGAGATGCACCGCCAGCAGGAAGAGCCGCGTACACGACACGTTGCTTTTTCGCAAACTTGCCGATCGACCGCATGACCAAGAAACCAACGACGACCAGAGCGATAACGGGGATAATCGATATGATCTGTTGCCGCAACTCTGCCCCAGCGACAGTCGACATCGCTTTCTCGCTCGCTTTCATTGCTGCGGTATCAAATTCGATCGCGGTAACTGTAGATGCGAATCCTGGAGTACCTTTATTGGCACCAAGGAAGCTCTCAGCGATCGCTGTGACCGGCTTCATGTCTTCGATCGCGGTCGAGTTCGCCATGATCAGCACTGTCATTGCCGTGAGGCTGCCGGCAGCTCTGGTCGTCCTCGTGCGCTTCGTATCAGGCGCTAGAGGAGAACGTTGTGTGGTTTCTGACGAGTAATTTCCGGCCTCACTCGAGCCACCGGCTCCAGCATTCGCTGGTGCACCGATGTTGCTGGCGGCTCCAGCAGCTCCACCTGACGCGCCTGCTGCGCCAGCACCGACAACTGTCTCGCTCACGCGCCCAATCTCGACAGCCTCGTTCGCTGTGTACTCAACCTCGTCGATTTCGACCGTGTCCATCCCGATCTCTACTTGAACGGACACAATCGTGTTGCCGGGGCCGAACGCCTGATCAAGATCTGCCTGCAGTTTATGCTCCAGCCTCGCACTTCGAGCGGCCTCAACTTCGATCTTCTTTACCGCGAGGCTTTCGGCCGAGTTTGATTCGAACCCATCGTACAGGACTTGCCCATAGCTGGTGATGACGGATACGCTCTCAGGGGTCATCCCCTCGACCGAGTTTTGGACGATTCGCGCTATCGCCTTCCCCTGGTTGCGCGTCAACGCACCCTGCGAAGCCTCAATAATGGTCACAGATGCTTTCGCCGGCTTTTTCGCATTGGCAAAAGGCGAGTTGTCGCCGAGGCTGATGTGAACAATCGCCGACTTGACGCCGTTCATCGAGGAGATCGTCTTGGATAGATTCGCTTCGGTCATCGCCTTGAGCTGGGCGCTCTCGACTTCCTTGGTCGTGAACACTCCCATTTCTCCAGCCCCTATGCCTGAAGAAGGTCCTGTACCGATCCCCTCCTCGGCCAGCACTAATTGAGCGCGGCCAACATCCTTTTGCGGTACTCGGATGTTGCCGCGAGCATCGTAGTCAACGGCAATCCCAGCTGCAGTCAAGGCGTTCACGATCGCGGACTTTTCAGCGAGATCCGCACCACCGCCTATCGCTTGCATCTTTGGTCGCGAGGCGACTATCGCCGTCAGCACGACCAATACGACGAGCGCTCCGAGACCAAACATGGTAACGAATCGCTGTGTGCGATCCGCTACTGCCCACCAGTCTTTAACTTTATCCGCTGTTCCCATGACAAATCACAGTGCCAGAGAAACCCGCCGAACCGATCCGATTGCTACACTTGCATGCGGCTGATCTCTTGGTACGCCTCAAGAAGCTTGTTGCGCACCTGGAGCGTCAGCTCCATCGCAGTACCAGCGCGCTCCATCGAAATCATCAGTTCGTGGAGTTCCACCTGTTGACCCGACATAAAGGCGTCTTTCATGTTCCCTGCTTCCGTTTGAGCAGCGTTGACCTCCTTGATGACGTCCATCAACATCTTGCCGAAGCCCTCGGACTTCTCTTGTTCAAGATTCGGAGCCTGCTTGGCAAGCTCTTTCAGTGCTGGGTTAACTGCGTCGATTCTCATCCTTCAAAAACCTTGTTATTGCCCGATCGTCAGCGCGGCCCGCAACATCCCCTTTGCGGACTTGAACGCGGCGACGTTTGCCTCGTATGCGCGAGTCGCTCCGATCATGTCGATCATTTCGTACACCGGATTGACGTTGCTGTAGAAAACGTACCCATCCGCGTCAGCAAGCGGATTGCCGGGTTCCTGCACCATGCGAAGCGGGGACGCGTCCTGCAAGATCCGCTCAATGGTCACACCGAACTCGTTTCCGCTCAAGATCACCATCTGCCGGCGATACGCATCTTGGTCCGCCGTGCGCATTGAGTTCGCGTTCGCGATGTTGCTCGAGATGACGTCCATGCGAAACCGCTCAGCGGTCATGCCCGTTGAACTGATCCGCATCGCGTTGGAAAGTGTCATTATCTGCCACCTCGGATCACGTTGCGAAGCGACGAGAAGTAGCCGCGGGCCAGCTGAGCGAGGGTCTGGTACCGAAGCTCGGTCTCAGCCAGCGCGTACACCTCCCTTTCGAGGTCGACGCTGTTGCCATCTATGCGGATGGCCGCTTGGTCGGTGTGGATCGGCGAACCGGGCAAGTGGCCGGCCCGCAGTTGAGAGCTTTCAGCCTTCTCAAGTTCGATGGCGAAGTCGACGTCGCGGCGCTTGTACCCTGGCGTATTGATGTTGGCAAGATTCGCTGACAGCAAAGACTGCCGCAGCGTCGCGCGATCCATTGCTCGCTCAAGGTTCCGCGTACTCGGTCCAAAAAGATTGTTCAGTATTTGCACGGTCGGGAGTACCTTCCTTCCGCGCTTCCGTTCGCAATTTCCGAGCTCAATCCTTGATCTCGCAGGCTTAAGCGCAACCGCTGTTGGCCCGACTGTTTCTTCGGTAGAACTGGCGTATTCCTTAGGTCCAAACCCGGAAAATTTACCGGGTGGCGGCTAGGCTCTGTTCTATACTTCACACATGGATTCGGACGCCCTGCACAAACAGGTCGTTGAGAACTACTCCGCGCACATCAACCCGTACCTGGCTAGGCTCATGAGCTTCGCCGGGTTCGGAGTCGAAACGCGCGGCGAAGGCTGCTACCTGTACGATCAGGACGGAACTCGGTATCTGGACTGCCTCGGCGGTTACGGTGTCTTCAGCCTTGGCCACCGCCATCCGCGAGTCATTGAGGCAGTCCGTTCTCAGCTCGAAACCCTCCCTCTGAGCGGCAAGACCTTCTTCAACGAGCAGCAGGGCGAGCTGGCTGCGAAACTCGCCGAAATATCACCGGCAGGCCTTGATTTCAGCTTCTTCAGCAACAGTGGAACGGAGGCGGTCGAGGCGGCGCTGAAGTTCGCGAAGGCGACGACCGGCAGGTCGCAGGTCGTCAGCACGTTCGGGGGATACCACGGCAAGACGATCGGCGCGTTGGCGACCACGGGCCGGGAGTCGTATCGCACTGTGTTCGAGCCGCTGATGCCGGACGTCGTGTTCATTCCGTTCGGGGATCCTGCCGCTGCGTCGGTGGCGATAGGACCCGACACGGCCTGCATGATCATCGAATCCGTCCAAGGCGAGGGCGGTATCTACGTCCCTGAAGCCGGTTATCTCAACGAGCTCAAGGCCCTGTGCCAAGAATCGGGCGCGCTGCTTGTACTCGACGAAGTTCAGACCGCGCTAGGTCGAACTGGCAAGATGTTCGGCTGCAATCACGATGGAGTCGAGCCGGATATCATCACCATGGCAAAGGCGCTCGGCGGCGGCGTCATGCCGATCGGCGCGACGCTGTTCACCGCCGCCATCTGCGAAGCGGTGTTTAGCGAAAACCCGTTGCGGCACACATCTACGTTCGGCGGGAATCCGCTCGCGTGCGCTGCTGCCATTGCGACGATTCAGGTGGTCGAGGAGGAGGGGCTTTGCGAGAACTCAATTCTGATGGGCAACAGGCTGCGCGACGGTCTAAAAGACGCTGCCGCTGGAAACGATTTGATCGCCGAGGTTCGAGGCGCCGGCTTGATGATTGGCGTCGAGTTCGCCATGGATGAAGTCGGGGAGTTGGCAATAGCGCAGTTCGTCAAGCGCGGCCTCATCGCAGCGTACACCTTGAACAACAAGCGCGTCATACGGTTCGAGCCGCCACTGATCATCACAGAAGATCAAGTCGACGATGCGATCAGAATCTTTGGCGAAGGCTTGCAAGAAACGAGCGACTTGGTCGCTGCGGTGTCGTGAGTTTCTTGGGGCGTCGTCCGCTTCGCTATCGACCGCTGCGCCGTCGCCTGATGGTCTCCAAATAGAGGACGGCTAAGCGACGACTAGGCGACGCCGAAGGCAGGCGACGACCAGGCGACGCATTCGATATTAGAACCACTGCCACTCGCGAACTGTTTCCCCTCGTTGGATTCTTGCCGCGATCATGTATGCGTCGACCGCTGCAACGGCGACTATCGCGAGGGGACTCACAGGGATCAAAAACCAGCTTGCTACAAGGCCGGCCAGAATTGCAAAGCCCTTTTTGATCTGCCTGTTGTACATCTGACCTCCGCCAGCCAGGCAGAAAACGCTCAGCAGCACGGCGACGACCGGGCTGTGGTGTGAAGCTAGCGCAGAAGATCTTGGATAGGGAGTCTGCGTCGAACTCGTGTACGGGTTGCTTTGGCCGGCCGGGCTCGCCGGAAAAGCAGCCGGCTGGTTGACCTGGGGTGGCGCACCCGCAGGCTGCTGTCCACCGACGCCGGGCCGATTCCACAGCCTATAGTGGTGCTGGAGCTCCGGAAGGTCGGCGGCGAGAACCCGTACGTTGGTGCCTTGCTCCACCAGTACCGTTTGGGCCAAGATTCGCCCCTCGCGAGCCCACTGGTCAAGCACGGTGATGTCTGCCGGTCCGTAATACTGACCGTCCTCCGCTAGTACGAGGTAGGTTTTCCAGCCCATGTCCTGCAACGTTCCTACGGTATTCGACACCGCGACGATTCGACTGCTCAGCAGTTTTATCGTCGAGGGCAGGAGCCGTTTGCCCCAGGCGACTTGGAAGTGAAGCCCGGGCTTGCCGTGCGATAATGACTCCAAACGTGATCGCCATCCCAGAGCAAGAGTACGCCCGCCCAGACGGATTCCCGCTACGCTACGATTTCTTCCGTCCGAACAGCCAAGACGAACTTCCAGTCGTGATCTTCGTGCACGGAGGAGGATGGATCAGCGGCGATCGCCAGATGTACCGAGACGAGGCGATCTGGTTGGCAAACGTTGGCTATGCGTGCGCGCTCTTCGACTACAGGCTCGCCCCGCTAAGCCCGTTTCCAGCCGCCGTGCAGGACGCTCAGAGTTTCGTGAGATTCATCCGAAATCATTCGTCTGAGCTCGGGGTTGTTCCCGACAAAGTGATCGCATTCGGCAACAGCGCCGGCGGGCACTTGGCCGCGATGCTCGGCCTCTTCCATGAAACGTTCGGCGCTCCAAATGACCCAAAGGAGCACTTGGTCAACGGCGTGATCGCCCTGAGCGCGATCACAGACATCCGCAAACCGTCCGAGAGCCAGTTCGACATATCGTTATCGTTCGTAGAACAGTTTATGGGCGGTCCTTTGAAAGGACGAGAGGATCTGTACGCATCGGCAAGCCCGGTGGCACACGTGAATGACGACGCGTGCCCGTTCCTGATCGTGCACGGCAGCGAAGACGACATCGTGCCTCCTTCGCAATCGTCAAATCTCCACGCCGCGCTTTTATTAGCTGGCGGCGAATCTCGCCTTATTCAGCTAGAAGGAGAGGAGCACAGCTACTCGCCAACCGGCTGGCAGGCGATCCGCGACGCCTACCTGGCATTTCTGGGCTCCACCGTAGGCGCTCCGCCAAAGTAATATAGCAGTCGTGCAGGTTGACTTACGCAGCGACACCGTCACTAAGCCCACGAAGGAGATGTACGACGCTATGGCCAGCGCGCCTCTTGGCGACGACGTGCTGGGCGACGAACCGACTGTTCAAAAGCTCGAGGAGCTGGCGGCCGACAAGATGGGCAAGGAGTCGTCGGTATTCGTTCCGAGCGGCACCATGGCCAATCAGATCGCGCTTGCAACGCACACGAATCGCGGTGACAGCGTTCTCATTGAAGATCAAGCGCACATGCTGTTCTACGAGGCCGCCGGTCCGGCCGTGATCGCAGGCGTTCTGCCGCGGTCGATGTACGCTAAGGAAGGCGTCGTTCCGCCGGACGAGATTCGCGCGAGGTGCCTTCACCACGACGAACACACTCCGGGAACGACGCTCGTGTGCTTCGAGAACACCCACAACCGACACGGGGGCGCGGTCACCGACGTTGAACACCATCGCAACTATCGAGAGATCTGCGACGAGCTTGGGCTGAAGATTCATCTTGATGGAGCAAGAGTATTCAACGCGTCCGTTGCGCTAGGAGTAGACGTTCGGGAGATTACCAAGCACGTTGATACCGTCAGCTTCTGCCTCAGCAAGGGGCTGAGCTCCCCGGTTGGATCGCTGCTGTGCGGTTCAAAAGATTTCATCGCCGAGGCAAGGCTCTGGAGAAAGAGATTGGGCGGCGGTATGCGGCAGGCCGGGATCCTCGCGGCGTGCGGAATCGTGTCGCTGAACGCGATGGTCGATCGGCTCGCAGAGGACCACGCCAGATGTGCGCGGCTTCATGATGGTTGCGCCGAGGTTGACGGCCTCAAGCCCCGGCCCTCGATGACGAACATCCTGATCGTAGACACTGCCGCGCTCGCCGGCGATTGGCAAGATCGTCTGAATCACGAAGGAGTCCTATGCTTCTCGGCCGGGGTGAACAGCTTGAGATTCGTCACGCATCGAGGAGTCGACGACGACGGGATTTCGTTCGCCTTGGAGACAATCGAGCGGCTAGCGGGCGACTTCTGCTAGGCCGGCGTCGACGAGCAGCGTCCGCTGTAATTTGTCGTATGCGATCTGCGCGAGCAGCTCCAGATTAACGACGTCCTCTCTGTTATAATCGACGAGCAGTTTGAGAGAGCTGTCCCGTCCGCTCTGATACTCGTTCCACAGCCGGATCGCATCACGTCCTGTCAGGCCGTCCGTTTCTCCTGATCGCGCTATGCCCAACTGCCTTTCGATCTTCTTCAGCCCGCCGCGATACCCTACGCGCTTCAGCGTATAGCAGAGGTCAATGTGGATTTGATCGAACGGGACGTCGGGAAACGCCTTCCTCAACAGTGGGATATCGAACCCTGCGCCAAAAAACGTAACGATCATGGAGTAGCGAGAAATGACGTCGGGAAACGAGTCGAGGTCTTCGCCGCGAACGAGGCACTGAAAGTCTGCGCCGTCGTACAAGCCGACCATCGTGATGGCGTCGCCGCCCATCCCGCCGTCTGTCTCTATATCAAGATAAACGCAGCGATTCCTGAACGACGGCCACGCGCGCCAACTCTCCTTCGTTCCGAGCGCCCTTGAAAAGAACTCAAAGTCGCCAGCCTCTAGACTGTCGGCGCTCTTTTGAACAGACCTCGTGAAATAAGCTGTTGCTGTTCCGCCGGTAGAGTACGAACTGGGCGAATCAAGGTAGTCGTGCCAAGTGCGGCAGCCTTGCTGCCAAAGCGCTCGCTCGGTGTGCCCGCCGACCCCCGGAATGTGGCAGAAGGTGCACTCTAGCACCTAGCCAGACCCGTCGCCACTGCCCCGGTCTTTCGGAACGACGTTGCTGCCAAACTGCCTCTGAGGCAAGTGAATCTCTCTGATCTGGGTCATCCACGACTGCTTGGAGACAGGATCGTCGAACCAGTAGTTTCCGGTCTCGAGATTCCGGTCAAACTCTCCAACCATGCGCGCGATTCCGCGACCGTACCAAACCGCTTCCATGTCACCGCCAAACCATTGGACCGCCCGCCACTTGCCATCGATGACGATACTTCCCGTCCCATGGAAAACAACCCTGTCCAAATCGTCGAACTCCTTGCGAACGCCTTCGCTGACGGTGGCTTTCCCGTCGAGCTTGCTGATCAGAACGGTGCCCGTGAACGAAAACTCGAGCCGACCTGCGTCCGGATTGCCACGGTCGTCGGTCGCCGGGATGATCTTAAAGCTGCCCAGGTTGCTCTGCATGTGCATCGTGCCGTACTCCTCGCTATCGGGGAGCGAGCCTCTTTGCTCAGGCGTGGCGCGTTGGCCTACGGCCACGGTAAACAGGCCGACGGCCAGAAGGGTTATTCGCAGGGCTGGGAGGGCTCTTTTCAACTCAAGTCTCCGTAAAATCGAATTGTATCCGATTCTCTCACATGCAAGCGGAACGTTGCTCCTTAGCAGAACAAATTCCGTGCCAAGATCGTTCCTGCACCGCCCGTCCCGAAAATCCCGCAGATACTAGTCAGAAAAGGCGTAGAATAACCTCGAGCCTGATGAAAATTGGCACTTGGATCGCCCTAGCCCTAAGCGCGCTTGGCCTGTGCGCCGTGGTGTTCTCCTTCGTCAAGAACTCGAGCCCGTACGTCACCATCGCCCAGGCCAGGCAAATGAACGGGAATAACCTGCACCTCGCGGGCGACCTGGACAAGAGTTCGCTCGATATCAGGAGCGGCAGCCAGGTCATCACTTTCCGCTTGACGGACGATGACGGAGCGACGATCGACGTGCTGTACAGGGGTCCTGCGCCGTCGAACATGGGCGAGGCAGACCGCGTGGTCGCGATCGGCAGCCTAAAGGGCGATCAGTTCGAGGCGCACAAGCTTCTACTCAAGTGTCCGTCCAAGTATGAGGGCGAACAGGGCAGCCCGTGAACCCGGAAATCCCAGAACTTCCTCCGTCGCCTGAAGCCTGGTCGATGGCGGTTGGCATCATCGGTCGCGCTTCGATCTTTATCGCGCTGGCTTGCCTGCTCGCCGCCGCCCTGCTCTGGGTGCTGAAGCCTTGGTATGCCAGCGATAGCAAGTGGCCGGCTCGGCTGTTCGTTGCAGGGTGTTTGAGCTTTCTGGCGGCGTTCGGCTCGCTCATGGTCCTTTTCATCGCGGACCAGTTCCAATACCTTTACATCTACAACCACTCGGCGATCGACCACGAGCTGAAGTACAAGATCGCCGCCGTCTGGTCCGGGCAGGAAGGATCCTTTCTTCTCTGGGCGACAACGAGTTCCATTCTCGGCGTACTGGCAATCCGAGGCACTGGGAAGTACCAACGGTGGTTCGGCGTTACGTTCGCCGGCATTTTGGCCGTGCTGGCAGCAATCATCGCGTTCGAGTCGCCGTTCAACTTACTGGACTTTGGGAACATCGTCGGATTAGACGGCAAGGTCTTCGTGCCTTTTGACGGCAGGGGGCTTGTACCGTCGCTGCTGAACTACTGGGTGGTGATACATCCGCCGACGATCTTTTTCGGCTTTTCGTGCCTGACGGTCCTGTTCGCCTGGTCGATCGCCGCGCTCGCGCATCGGAACCTCACATCCTGGATACCAGGAGTCCGATCCTGGGCGCTCGCTTGCCTGGGGATCTTGGGCGTCGGACTGTGCATGGGCGGCTTCTGGGCGTATGAGACGCTGGGCTGGGGCGGATTCTGGATGTGGGATCCCGTCGAGAACACGAGCCTCGTCCCGTGGATCGCGGTCATCGTCCTGATACATGGTTTCTTCGTGCAGACATCGCGCGGCAAGTGGATGTTCGCCAATGTAATCTTCGCCGCGCTTCCGTTCCTTCTGTTCTGCTACGGCACGTTCATGACGCGATCAGGGTTCTTGGGCGACACGAGCGTCCACAGCTTCGCACAAATGGACAGCAGTGCTCTCAACCTGTTGATCGCGCTGCTCATCCTGAGCATTGTCGGCTTTGCGACCATCCTTGCAATCAACTACAAGCCGATTCGCGCTGCGGGCAAACCGCGCAGGGAGATGGACGCCGAACCGCTGAACCGCGAGACTTTGTACGGCGCGGGAACTTGGATTCTGCTCTTCTTCGCCCTGATCATAGCGCTGGGCATGAGCTGGCCGTTGGTGCTTTCGCTGACGGGTGAGACGCCAAGGATCGTCGACGAAGGGCTTTACCACGACGTGCTCGCGTGGTTCTTCGTGCCGCTGATGATCGCGATGGCGGTTGCCCCGTATCTCACCTGGCGCGGGTTAGGAGTATGGCCTCTGCTCGGCAAACTTCTGAACGCTCTCGCGGTTTCCATCGGGGTCGTCGGGTGCATTCTGCTATGGATGAAACTCGGAGACTTCCACTCCCCAGCAGCTGATTCCGAGATCGCATTCGATATGCTAGGTATCAGTGCGCCGCTCGTTTCGTGGATTCTGTTCTTGGGCTGGCTTTGTATCTTTACCGCAATATCTGCGGCGTGGCGAATCGCTGAGCTGTGGAAGAACGCCCGGCCTTCGATCGGCGGGATGATCGCGCACATCGGGGTGGCGCTACTGATATTCGGCCTCGTGTTCTCTCGCGGCTTCGAGCAGCAAGAGACTGTGATCTTGACGGCGTTCGAGCCAGAGGAAACGTTCGGTTACACGCTGAACCTAGTCGGACCGACGAAGCAACTAGACCATCGCGACAACAAGATTGAGATCAGTGCAGAGCGAAGCAACTCGCAGTTTACGGCCTGGCCCGGCCTGTACTACAAGGTGCATGAGGGCGAGCACGACGGTGTGCCGGACGCCATCGTCTGGCCGCACATCCAGCGAATGCCGCTTTACGATCTGTATTTCACCATCCAGCCGCTGACCTTTGTCGCAACCGACCCGATCTCCTTCGAACTGGGGCAAGAGAAGCTGTTCCAAAGTCGTTTCCTGTTCAAATACTTGGGCCATGATGTAGTAGGCGAGTTTCCAAATACCGTCTTTTTCGCTAGATTCGAAATATCGGATGCTCTTGCTGAATTCGATGGAGTGATCGAACTGATCATTGTAATGGAGGACGGGGTATCGCAGCAGATACGCGCCAAGCTCAGCGATAACTACTGGGTGTACCTCGATGCCCTCAACGTTGAAACAAAGGACGCGACGATACATCTGGAGTTCACGGAGGCGGCGTATCCATTGCTCGTGTTCTTCAAGCCCATGACCATGTTCGTCTGGCTCGGCGTCGCTGTCATGCTGATAGGCGGATTCATGGCTGCGTTCTACCGCCGCAATCGTCAGGTGGACGAGGAGACGCCGGTTGCGAAATAGCTCTCGCAACGCAGAATCCAAGGATGACCTAGGACAGATGCTCGAGGATTCGGGGGCTGTACTGAAGGGGCACTTCCTGCTGTCGTCCGGCAGGCACAGCGACGTGTATTTTGAGAAGTTTCGGATCCTCACTCAACCCAAAGTTCTTTCTGCGCTGTGTGCGGAAATCGCCCAAGAGTTTTCTAATGCGAGCATTGAATTTGTCGCTGGTCCGACGACGGGAGGCATCATCATCGCTTTCGAAGTTGCGCGCCAAATGGACCTGCCTGCGATCTACGTGGAGGATGTGAACGGCACTAAGACCTTGCGCCGCGGCCAGTCCATACCGTCGGGTGCCAAGGTGCTGGTCGTAGACGACGTGCTCACCACCGGGCTTTCAGTCAGAGAGACAATTGCCGCAGTTGAGCAAGCCGGGGGTACCGTCGTGGGCGTTGGCGTGTTGATCGACCGCTCTCAAAACCCGGCCGACTTCGGCGCCCTCTTTCACGCCGCCTACAGCGTAGACGCAGAGTCCTGGGCACCCGACGAAGTGCCGGAGTGGCTGGCGAAGATCCCGATCACCAAACCCGGGACGAGAAAGTCTTGACCAGCAGTCACTTTCCCTCAGGGACGATAATCTTCAGCGCCTTCCTGTGAACCTTGAACGTCACCGGCAGCGTGCCAGCAACGTCGCCATCGATGTGGAACGGCAGTGGCGTGTCTGAGTTCAGCGTCACCTCGGAACATCGTTCGGTGCTGATCTTCGGATGCGACAGGTGCCTACCGCCAAAAATCCTCTTCATGAGTCCGAGCAGTTCGAGCATTCGAATGTCAGCCCCCCAAACCAGGTCCAACGCTCCATCGTCGATCTCTGCCTGCGGCGCGATCATCATGCCGCTGCCGTAGTACTTTGCAACAGCGATCGCCATGAGAAACATCTTGTCCAGAGGGCGCTCTTCCCCGTCGATCGTTGCGATGACATCCGCGCCCCGATAACCGAAAAACGTGCCGAGAACAGCCGCCAAGTACCGCGGTGTCGGACCGAGTCGCGCCAGCAGCCCACGCGCCACCTTGACGCGTCTTGCAACTTCGGCGTCGAACCCCACGCCGGCAACGTTGATGAAGTACCTGTGCCCAACCGCCTCGCCCACGTCCGTCTCAGACACTCGCCCGTTGGTCGCGACCTCCCAGGCCTTGACCGGATCGATAGGAATGCCGACAGTTCTGATCCAGTCGTTGCCCGTACCAGCCGGAACGACCGCGAGCGCCGTGTCTGTTCCAAACAGCCCGTTCATCACCTCGTTGATCGTGCCGTCACCTCCGACCGCGACGACACGGTCGTACCCCGCCAGCGCGGCCTCTTTCGCCAGTTCCGTACCGTGCCCCTGCTTCTCGGTCGTGCAGACGTCGACGTTCTCGCCCAGAGTGCACGCTTCACTGACTTCGGCCCACACTTTTCGCGCGGCCCCTCGCCCACAGGTCGGGTTCAAAATTGCTCTGCACCGAGTCACGGCTGGATTCTACAAGACCCAGCGGTGCATCCTGTTATTCGCCACCCCCGTGATTCTCTGCGTGGGACGCCCGTTTGGGCACGGAGGAGTCAATGCAGAGCATTCCATTTTGTGACTTGATCGCGTCGCCGTTAGGATTTGGCGCAGGTGTTATTGGGTACATCCTGTTGGGCATCATCATAACCGGGATCGCCGCGAAAGTCGGTGAAAGAGACGCCTAGAGCCCGATGAGTCCAGCGGCTGCGGAGCCACCGAAGATCGCGAATAGAACGATCGGCCACTTATACTCATGGTCGAACTCGAACAGCGCGTAATAAAGCCAGTAGAGTCCGCAAATTAGACCGACGATCCCCTTCCAAATCTCGTCTTTGAACATTTCGACTAGGACTATTATCCAGCACACAAATGACGCGAGTCCAACGACGACACCCAATATAGTCTTGATTATTTCCACAACGATTCCTCCTGTGCCTCGGTTCAGTTTCAGATCGTGGCCCGATTCTGACCGGTGCCGGAACGATACCCAGCACGGGTATGATTCGTCTATGGCGGAAGAGATCGGCGAAGGTCGAATCTTAGTGACGATTTCCGAACTCGGGAATCCAGTGCGCAAAGGGCGATACCAAGTCGAGGGTGTTGGTACGGTGTTCTTCGACGACGCCGATCTTCACTACGCGGAGTCGGTGTCCGACGCCGCGTTCTACGTCAAACGCGCCAAGGCCCTGGGCCCTGACGCGTTTGTCGTTGTCAGCCGGGTGCACTCCGCCTAGGCTGCCGAGTGCTTGGCGAGGCGGGTGAACGTCTCTTTGTCGACCGCCCTGGTCATCGCTTCTTCGTAGCTCACTGTCGCCTGTCGGACTAGGTCCGCCAGAGCCTTGTCCATCGTGACCATGCCGACCTTGGACGATGTTTCTATGACCGAGTACATTTGGTGCGTCTTCCCCTCTCGTATGAGGTTCTTCACTGCCGAGACGCCGATCATCACTTCAAGAGCTACCACACGTCCACCACCGAGCTTGGGGAGCAGCTGCTGTGAAATCACCGCCTCAATCGTGTTCGCGAGAAGCAAGCGAATCTGAGCCTGCTGACCGGCAGGGAACACGTCGATGATCCTGTCGATCGTTGCCGGAGCGTTCCGCGTGTGCAACGTGCCGAATACCAAGTGTCCGGTCTCAGCCAACGTCAACGCCGCCTCGATCGTTTCAAGATCCCGCAGCTCGCCGACTAGAATGATATCCGGGTCTTCTCGCAAGACGGCACGAAGCGATCCCTGAAACGACAGCGTGTCACTGTGCATTTCGCGCTGGTTCACCATGCAGCTCTTATGTTTGTGCAAGTACTCGATCGGATCTTCGATCGTGAGTATGTGACCGTGAAGGGTCTCGTTGATATCGTCGATCATTGCCGCGATCGTCGTCGTCTTGCCAGACCCGGTCGGTCCAGTCACGAGAATCAAGCCGGACGTTCTCTTGCAGACGTCTCGAACGATCGGAGGCAGACGCAGCTCATCGTACGTCGGTATTCGGTTGGGGATAATTCTAAGTGCTCCGGCGACCGAGTTGCGCTGCATATAAACGTTGAAGCGAAACCGCGCTACGGACTTGACGGTGTGACCGAAGTCGAGTTCGTGCACTTGTTCGAATTTCTGTAGGTTGTCGTCGGACAGCGTCTCATAAATCAGTCGCTTCGCTTCTTCGTCGCCAAGTTTCTGAAACGGCAGCGGAAGCACCTCGCCATCCAATCGCATCATAGGTGGCAGGCCGGAGGTGATGTGGACGTCGCTCGCCTTCCGCTCAACAGCCATGGTCAAGATCTCATCGAGGTGCACATCCTTGATCGGTTTGACGTCCTCTGCGATCCTCTCGTAGTTCGGCTCCTGGATTTCGCTCTCGACGAGGTATTTCTTCGTTGAGACATCCGGGGTCACAAGATCCTGCGAAATCGCTGCCGGCATGTATTGGTCGTCGGCGTTGTCTATTTCCCTGAGCAGCTGTTGCACGTTCTGCTCCGGTAGGGGAAAGTCGCCGTCCGCCTCATCAATCGGTGGCGGCTGAGTCGTCTCGCCAGCACCGTCGGATTCTCTTGTCACGTCGTTCCAATTGAAGTCATCTGCCATTGCCATTCTCCGTTCTAAAAACTCATGTGCGCCTCAGCGGCGACTGCTGCCGTGGACTCGTCGATCAGCAGTGTTAATCGTTCCTTGTTCAATCCCAAGATCGAGACTGCCCACTCAGGGATAGAGTCCGTGTCCCAGTCCTTGAGGCCCTTGCCCGCGATCACCATGTACGCGACCTTGTTCGAAACTGAGACCATTGCCTTCAGGTCACAGTACGGATCGTCGTTCGCAGGTTCGTCGATGTAGCTCACCCCCTCGATCAAGACTTCAGGGAATCGCCAGCGCGTTGCTGCCGTTTGACAGACCTCGACGTGATCGCACTTGAACACTGCCTGCTCGGCGTCGCGATCCACTGCGCCCTTCTCCGCCAGGGCTTCAACCTTCGAGTACTCATCGCTGTCATATCGATCCAATAGCGTCTTGCCCAGAAGGTGTAACAACGCGCATGTGTAAGCCTGGTCAGCCGATCCCTTGCCCAGCTTCTCGGCCAAGAACCGGCAGCACACCGCAGTATCGAGCGAGTGACGCCACCATGCTCTGCGCCGCATCGATCCCTTATCGGTCTTGCCGACAAACATGTCGAACACGCCAATGGTCATCGATAGCTGCCGCACAGCCTTATAGCCGAGGAACGCAACGGCCTCGCGGATCGACGTCACCTTTCGAGGAAGCGCGTAATACGCGGAGTTTGCCTGCGCCAATATTCGCGCTGAGAAACCCGGATCGACGACGATCTCTTGCTCCAACATCCGCGAAGACGAATCGACGCTGCTGGTCATCTCCATGATCTTGAACACGACCTGCGGCAACACAGCGACCTCTTTGGTTCTCAATAGTATTGAGTCAACCGGAGACAGGGCCGTGTCCTCCTTCGGTTTCTGTTCATCCGAGGGAATCGGCGGCAATCGGTTTAGACGTTCACCAGACATCAGCTCGCTCCTATGAGTAGATCACCCTCAGTACCTCATCGACCGACGTAACGCCCATCAGTATCTTCTGGACAGCATCTGCTTGCAGGCTCTTCATGCCGTTTTGGATCGCCATCTTTCGGATTTCGTGCGTCGGCGCTTTGTGCAGAATCTGGTCGCGGATTTCATCGGACAGCACGAGCAACTCGTGCACGCCGGTTCGACCTTTATAACCCGATCCCCGGCACTTGTCACAGCCAGCGCCCTTGAACAGCTTCAACTCTCCCTTTGTCTCGGCGCCAACCTCTTCGGGCAGTGGGAATCCGTAGCGCAGCAAGCTCTCACGGCTCGCGGTATAGCTCTCCTTGCAGTGCGGGCAAATCACGCGAACGAGCCGCTGCGCCAACACACCTATCAACGAGGATGCGACCAGGAACGGCTCAACATCCATGTCTGCCAGCCTGCTGGGCGCCGACGAAGCATCGTTCGTGTGAAGCGTGCTGAAGACGAGGTGGCCGGTCAGCGCTGCCTCCATCGCGATCGTCGCGGTCTCGCGGTCGCGCATTTCGCCGACCATGATGACGTCCGGATCTTGGCGCAACATTGCCCGCAAACCTGCTTGGAAAGTCATCCCTGCCTTCACGTTGACGCTGGTCTGGTTGATACTGTCCAGTTCGTATTCGACGGGATCCTCGATCGTGAGGATGTTCTTCAGCCCATCGTTCGTTTGGTTGATCAGCGAGTAAAGCGTCGTCGTCTTTCCCGATCCAGTCGGGCCGGTGACCAGAACGATTCCGTATGTGCGCTGCGCCATGTCCTCGAGGATTTTGAGGTTGTGGCTCAAGAAGCCCAGATTCGTAAGCCCAACGTTGATCGATTCTTTGTCCAACACGCGCATAACGATCTTCTCGCCGTACACAACAGGCAGAGTCGAGACGCGGAAATCGTACGGCTTACCGTTGATCGTTGCGCTAATGCGATTGTCCTGTGGTGAGCGCTTCTCTGCGATGTCCATGTTGGCAACGATCTTGAATCGCGACGCCAGCGGCGCAGCCACTTTCCTTGGCAGCTTCATTCCGTCCATCATGATCCCGTCGATTCGGTACCGGATCAGAACTCCGTTCTTCCTTGGCTCGATGTGGATGTCGCTGGCCTTGTCGGCGATCGCTTGGTTGATAATCAGATTCGCGAGGCGGACTATCGGGGCGTCTTCGCCGAGCTCTCGCAACTCCTCTTCCGACAAGTCGTCTTCGTCGTCAGCGCGGGCGTCTGCCTGAACGTCAAAGTCCCCATCGAAATCGCGCATGACGCCATCGATCGCCTCGCCGATGTTCGTGTCAAATTTGTAGTGCTCTGCCAACGCCGCTACGATGTCGGCTTCGACCGCGATGAGAGGCTCGATTTCGTGGCCCGTGTTCATCCGCAGTTCGTCTATGACGAACACGTCGAGAGGATTCGCCATAGCGACGACCAACTTGTCGTCCTTCACTTCTAAGGGCAGCGCTTTGAACCGCTTTGCGAACTGTGGGGTAAGAAGGCTGATCGCTTCTTCGTTGGCAGAAAGATCGCGGACTTCGACGAACGGCACACCCCATACGTTGCCCAAGCACCGAACGCGATCGCGCTCGGAGACGAGGCCCATTTCAACCATGACATGGGCTATCGGGTTGTCACCGCCCATCTCCAACTGCTTTTGAAGTGCCAGCTGGAGCTGTTCAGGCGTGATCAGCCCTTCCTCTACAAATACATCCCCGGTCAGCATGCCCGGTTCATTTGTTCCATATCAGCCGGTGTAAGCACCCCGGCAAATATGACAGTCCACGATACAGATCACCGGCGCATGCGGTAGGTACAATGCAACCTGCCCTGCCCAGGTGGCGGAATTGGTAGACGCGCTAGTTTCAGGTACTAGTTTTCGCAAGAGAGTGAAGGTTCGAGTCCTTTCCTGGGCACCAGGGCGCTCCCGACGGCCAGGCGTCCCCTTCGTCAGCTACGCGATCTCCGACTCAGCACAGCATGAACCGCTTAGTAGTACCGCACTCGCTTTCCGTTCACAACGCGTAACTGACGATGGAATTTCAGCGCCTCGGTCGGCGTATCGTACCGATCCTCGATATAGCGGACTGCGGCGACAGTTTGCAGCAAGGGGTCGGGCGTCTTTTCGACGCTCGTGTACTGCCACGTTGAATCGAGGAACTGATACAGCCCGTAGGCTGTCGAGGTCTGATTCTGGTCGTTCGCATCGTAGCGCGACTCCCGCCAACAGATCAGCACCATCGCGTCGATCTGCTCTTCGCCCCAGTCCAAGCCCTCGATCTCGATCGCCTGTCTGCACAACCGCTCGACCATCGGCTTGCCCACGAGCTGCTCGTCCGCCGCACGCTTGAGCGCGAGCCTAAGCCGAGACCTCTGAATTTCGAAATGCGACCTGTCTTCGACGAGTTGCGCTTCCAGTCTGTTCAACTGGCCCTGCCACGCCCACTGGCCAACTGACACAAGTACCAGCACGAGGAAGTAGGCTGCCCACCTTGTGCGCAAGCTGGCGCACCTAGCCCACGACTGAACTTCGGAGGCTATCCGGCCCAAGTTACGCAGCACCGTTGGTTGAGGCATTTCGTAGTGGTCAAGCACGATCCGATCCATTTAAGCGATCAGGCCTCAGTCAGGTATTCGCCTTGAACCTAGTTAAGTGGGGACGCTGTTTCTTGCCAAGACCCGCAAAACTACGCGGCCTAATCTGCGTCGCGCTCTTTCGGCGCTCCCTGCCTTTTACGCACGTAGATGTAGCCCGCCAGGAGCAATAGACCGCCAAGCACGATCAGAACCAGCACGCGAATGATCTCGTCGAGTTTCGCGAGATCGACAAAGAACACCTTAGCGATCGTGACTCCGAACATGACGAGGCTGGTGATCCGGAGGTTTTTGAAGTCGAAACGGAACCCGAGGTACAGGACAAGTGCGGCATAGATCGACCAGGAAACCGTCAGCGCGGCCTGCTCCGCCATTCCGATCGCGGGCAGAATCAGAACGACGTTGATCATGCGGGCGAAGACGAACCAGCCGACGATCGATGTCAGCACGGCGGCCTTCTGCAGCTCGTCCGTGTTCCTGCCGAGGCTAAGAGAACCGAGGACGAGGGCTGCGCTCTGCAGGCCGGTGACGATCAGCTGGTCGCCCAGCCCCATCTGCAGCGAGCCTTCGAACCGGTAGTTCAAATAGAACGCGACAGACAGCAACGTGATCGCGTAGGAGACGCCGGCGAGCGCCAGTTGCTTAGGCCTGTTGGACACGAGCGCGAGCACGATCGCGTAGATCGCCCAAGAGCTGACAAGCGCGGTCTGCTCGTCCATGCCGACGGCCGGGAGTGTGAGAACTAGGAAGAACGCCCTTGCGAGCACGAACAGCCCGAGCACCGACGCCCCGACCCAGGCGATCTGTCTGCCAACAGCTTCGCGCCCGGCACCGAAGGCGGACATGACAATGGCGCCGCTCATCAGAAGAGTGAGGAAGAGCTGAATGCCTGCACCGCTGATGCCCTGGTTCCCAACGATCTCAACCCAGTAGTAGAGCGTCCCGATCAGGATTGCCACTGATCCGACTATCGCGTGGCCCGGCCATTTGACGACCATTGACAGCACCCCCAGGACAATGGCGTAGGTCGCGATCGCTGTTGCAACCGCTGGCGCATCGGCCAGGCCGAGGGCCTCAGGTCCGAGCATGAGATAGATGGCCGGCACAACGACGAATCCGCCGATGACCGCAGCGACGACCGACGACGCTTGCCGCTCCTTGTCGTCGCTTCCGGCCCCTATCGCCGACAGGACGAGAGCTGCGGTCAGGACGAGCAGGAGAGAAATCTCGCGCCCCGTGCTGACATCGCTCCCGACGTTCGCGATCGACAGCCAGTAGATGGCGGCCGCAAATCCGCCAAAGATCAGGCCAAGTATCCCCAGCCCGGACCATTTGGCGCGGATGGCGACGATCGCAAGGACGACAACGTAGACCGACTGCCCGAGCACGACCGCATACGCTGGCTCCGCGGCGGCCGAAATGTACGCTGCGCGCGTGAGGATCAGATAGAACACGGCTGCGGCAGCGGTCACCGCGGTCGCCATGTTCTCTTCCAGCTTGCCCGCGACGTACGCGACGTTCACAAAGCCAAGAGCAATCGCGCCCAACATCGTCATCTCTACCACCGTCTCAAGCGGCCCTGCAGCCATCGCTATGACGTAGGCCGTGATCGTTAAAACGACGTACGAGGCGCTGAAGATCGCACCGATCCTCTCGAGGCCCTGCTTGCGCGCCATGACAAAGGCCGTCGTCAAGAGCCCGAGCGCTGCGTACGTCAGACACGCTGGGTACGCGGCGAAGGCCATCGGTGCGACCACGGTCGCAGTCCCGATCCCCGTGTACACAAGGATCGAAGAGTGTGGCCGTTTCCGGATGTACCAACCTAGCGCGAGCAGCGAGAGCGACCACAGGACGACGCCGACAGAGTGCGGAACGGGCAGAATCTCCTTGCCGAAGGTCAACGTCGCCAACGAAGTCAAGCCCCCGGCGATCAGGAAGAACCAACCCTTTTCGTCGAAACTGTTTGAAATGAAACGCAGAGCGTACGCGGCGATTGGAAGGAACGAAAACCCACATAAGATCAAGATTGCCGTCGCGGCCGACATAGCATCAGCCTGGATCGCTTGTTGAGTAACGACGATGACGAAGATGCTGGAGACCAGCCACAGCCCGGCGAGCGCTTTGAACCATTGCCGGTAGGCGGCGAGAAACGTCGCCGCCAGCACGATGATGCCCGCCAGCAAAAGGCTAGAGGAGTAGTCGCTCCGGTCCATCGGCATTCCAGCCGCAACTAGGCCACCGATGTAGCCGATCATCCAGAACGACTTCGAAGAGCGCCACCAACTGAATGCGAAGTTGGCGAGGCTGAGCAGGACGAACAGGACGACGAGAACCTCTGCGCTTATGATGTCCTTGTAAACGTGCGCGCCTGCGAAGCTCAGATAGAGGCCGCACGATCCGCCACCGACGAGCACCTGCCCAAAGTCCTCGCGCTCGTTCAGCTTCCAGATACCGATGCCGATCAGGCCGCCACAGATCGCAAGTTCGCCGATGAACTGCACTGTGAAGTTTATCCACCCCTGCTGGATGCCCATCGCGACTAGATAGAAGATGGCGAGCAGGACGATCACGATCCCGACGCGCGGGAGAACCTTGCTGCCGAAGACGAACTCTTGGTCCTCGCGCTTCTCTGCTGGCTCAGGTTCCTTGGGCGGCGCTGGCTTGTCGGTAGAAGGCTCGGTACGAATGGGCCGCGGCTGCCTCTGCTCGTAAGACCTGAACACCCTTTGCGGCTGTGCCGGCTTGTGGATGACGGGAGGCGGGGCAACGCGCTCGGCCGGTCGGCTCTCCAGGCGGTCTAGCCTCTCCTCGATTCTCTTGAGCCGTTCTAGGACTTCGTCCAGAGTCTCGTCGTCCACCGCGTCCTCCTGTCCCGTCCATTGTACGTCAATCGCGCATTCTGGGTTCTGGCCGCCGCCGTTCTACCGGCAGGTAACCTCTGAGCCCATGAGCGTCGAACTCCTGCAACGACTGACTGAAGCGCCAGGCACCCCGCAACCTTAGTTTGCGCCTATCGCTTTCTTGAACCATTCAAGGAAAGCGTCGTACTGCGTCATGTCTACAACGTCTTCGACCGGCCAAGTCGTAAGACACGCGTGCCTGGATCGGTAAATCCCGATTCTGCTCAGCCGATGGTCGCAGGCGGCATTGCCGAGTCCTCCGATTTCGCAAAGCAAAACGTAGCACAATAATTGGTAAATTTCCGTTGCCTGGATACCAGCCCTCTTCGTCGTCTTCACCTCTACAAGAAGGTCGTCCAGAATAATATCCGCGTCCGCACCTTCAATTAGATTGGACGCCATGCCAAACGTCGGATTAAGGTACACCCGTTCGAAGCCCTTGAACTGACGAAGGTCGATCACCTCGGCAAGCGCCAGTAATTCCTTTACGATCACCGGATCGGATTTACCGACGAGTTCCGTGTACCTACCGGTTCGAAACACGACGTCTAGTCTCCCGAGCAGGACGCTAAGTTCGCAGAGGCGAGGCGTGAGGCCTGCTCCATTCGAGTACTGTCGGAATTCGATCAATGCCTCATCAATTGTCGCCTTAGCTTTCCTCGCGTCCTTGTCATTTAGATAATGCAGCGCTCCTTCCGCCTCCCAGCGTCGATCAACCGCTGTCGTCGGATACAGGCGTTTGACGGTGTACCGCATCAAGTAGTCGAACGCAGTGCCGGTCAGCGAGGCTTGGCTTTTGTCAAGCGTTGAGGGCACAAGAATGGAAGCGTCCGGCACTCTGGGAACTGTAACGAATTCCTTGAATCGTGCTACGACCTCCTTATCACGAAGAAAGGTAGTGACGCTCATGGCAGATTATTGTACCGCGATGGAAAGTGCGCCCGAGCACCGCACTCGTAAGGCAGAGAGTACCGGGAGGGCGAGCGTCCTCGCGAGCCGCGCGGGTGCTCACGGGCTATCGCGCCGTTCGCTGCTCTCGATGTACTTGCCTGCGCCATCGCCAGCGCACTGTATCTCCCAAAGCACCAACACAGGGTAAAACCGCCAGCCATGAGCGTCGAACTTTTGCAACGACTGACCGAAGCGCACGGTGTGCCCGGACAAGAGAGCGCGATACGCGAGATCGTGCGCGAAGAGCTCGACGGGATTTGCGAGATCAGCGTCGACTACCTCGGCAGCATGATCTGCCTAAAGCGCGCGACAAAACCGCCGAAGGGCGGCGCGAAGAAGCTGATGATCGCCGCGCACATGGACGAGATCGGCTTCGTCGTGCGCTACATCTCCGACAAAGGATTCCTGCGGATTCATACGCTCGGCGGCTGGGACCCGCGCATGATGGCGGCGCAGCGGGTGTTCGTGCACACCGCCGGCGGTGCGTTGAACGGGGTGCTGATGCCCGGTGTGAAACCGAAGCACCTCCTGACTCCCGCAGAGGCGAACAAGGCGCTGACGACGAACGACTACTTCGTTGACGTCGGCCTCTCGGCGGCGCAGGCAAAGCGGAAGGTGAAGCTCGGCGACATGGTGACGATGAACCGCACGTTCCAGCAGATGGGCGACCTCTACACGTGCAAGGCGATGGACGACCGGTGCGCCCTTTACGTGATGATCGAGGCGATGAAAAAGGTAAAGGCGCATTCGGTCGACGTGTACGCCGTAGCGACAGTGCAGGAGGAGATCGGCCTTCGCGGCGCGACGGCGGCGGGGTCCGGCATCGCGCCAGACATTTGCGTTGCGATCGATATTACGCTCGCCAACGACATCCCGGGCATCCCCGAAGACATGGCGATCACGCGCCTCGGACACGGCACCGCGATCAAGTTCATGGACTCGTCGCTGATCTGCCACCCGAAGCTGTTCGACCACTTCGTCTCCTTGGCAGAGAAACACAAGATTCCTTTCCAGATCGAGGTCTTGCCGATGGGCGGAACAGACGCGGGCGGCGTGCAGCGCCAGCACGGCGGCATCCCTTCGTTCACCCTGTCCATTCCAACGCGGTACGTACACACGGTCAACGAGACGATCCACAAGAAGGACCTGAAGGCGTCGGTCGACCTAATCTCGAAGTACATTGCCGACGCGCACAATGGGAAGTATGGGTACGCGCGGTAGTGCAGAGTGCAGAGTCGTGCGACTAGTCCCCTCAACCGTCATCCTGAGCGGATCGAAGGAGCGCGGTTGAGGGGACGGCTCTCCCCGCTGGGGCGTAGCACCATAGTTGAGTGCGGAGCGCAGAGTGCCGAGTGCAGAGTGATGAGTGCCGAATAGGGTCGAGGGGGGAGCATTTCGGGACTAGCTATCGTCGGTCGCCAGCTAGTCCCTCTCCCCTTGTGGGAGAGGTTAGGTGAGGGGTTCAACAGGAGAAGTCCTTTCCTTCCATCCCTCCACACTCGCAGTGTGGAGGGTTATGCTTGCACGTATGGGTGAATGTTTGAACCCTCAACACTGCGAGTGTTGAGGGATGTAATAGTTCGCCCTGAGGTTACAGCTGGTCGCTACGAAAGCGGCGATGAATCGCCGCACTCCCAAACGTGCGCAAACGAACTACCCCTCATGATCCCAATCGTCGATCCGGAACTCCTGGAACTCGACGCTGTAGCCACTCGGGTCCCAGGTGAAAAAGTGGTAGATGCCGTACGCCTCGCTCCAGCGGGGTCCGCCGTCGGTCTTCAACCCGTGCGACTGGATCCGCTCGTACCAGCCATCGACGTCGCCGGTCTGGATCGAGATCGTAACCCGCCGCGCCTCCGGCATCGGCTTGTCGCTGGAGCAAATAGCGACAAACGCGCCAGGAGACATACGATAAATCCTGCAATGCGCCTTCGCCAGCGCGAGGTCTAATCCAAGAACCTCCTCATAGAATCGGTGCGTCTCTTCCGGTCTGTCCGTCGTCAGAAACGTTATGAGCTGTCGGATCTCAGGTGTGCTCTGCGCGCTCATGAGGACGAATCTACCAGACCCGACGATGGCCGAGACAAAAGGTACAATAAAGTCATGATGATCTGTGAAAAGGTTGCCAAGATGTTGCACGAACAGGTTGGCCACGAGCTTGGTGCGTCGCACGAATACCTGGCCACCGCAGTGTTCTTCGGCGAGCTTGGACTTGACGGTTGGGCCGCGGAGTTCTACCGCCAGTCGGACGAGGAACGGGTGCACGCGATGAAGATCATCCATTTCCTTGTTGAAGTTGACGTGCGATTTACGATGCCGGCGATCCCCGTAGCAAAGCCGAGCGACATCGCATCACCGCTGGACGCCTGTCAGAAGGCGCTGAAGTGGGAGCGCAGGGTGACCGAACAGTTCCAAGCGATGGCGCAAGTTGCCACCGCAGAAGGCGATCACGTCAGCGGCCAGTTCCTGCAGTGGTTCCTGAACGAGCAGGTCGAAGAGGAGAACACGATGGATCGATACGTCAAGATCCTCGAGAGCGGCCTCAACCCGTTCCAGGCCGAGCCGCTGCTCGGCGACCCGCACGCCGACGACGCTGGGTAAGCCGCGCCGGTGGAAAATCCGAAAAGATAGCGGCGAAACGGCGCTCAACAACGTTCTATAATCTGCATGCCGCTGGCGGTCGCGCACAAACTGCGCGGCTGCGACGGGGGAAGTCCGGTGAGATTCCGGCACTGTGCCGCAACGGTGATGGCCAAACCTGGCCCAAGTCCGAAAACCCGCTCCAGCGACAGCGAATGGTCACCTACGAGCATAGGTGGAGCGTCAGCAGGAACCGCCTGCAACCTCCAATCTTCTCGTCGATGACCTCGAATATCGAGGTTACGATGAATAAAAGCAAACGAGCGTTCACGCTCATCGAACTCCTGGTCGTCATCGCCATCATAGCGATCCTGGCCGCCATACTCTTCCCTGTCTTCGCAAACGCAAAGGGCGCCGCGAGAAAGATACAAAGCATGAGCAATCTGCGCCAGCTTGGGATGGCGTGGACGATGTACAACACCGACTACGACGGCACCGTCATGCGCACGTATACGCAGGGGTCTGATCGGATCTACTACTGGTGGGGTTCGTACGACGGCACCGAGCTGCGCCCCGAGGAAGGGCTGCTCTACCCCTACACGCGCAGCGACGAGATCAAATCTGATCCGACGTTTCCGAGCAAGCTGCGAACTGTGCTTGGATTGACCGGCTACGGTTATAACTACAGCTACCTCAGCCCGAGCATCTTCACGCCTCCGACGTGGGAGGAGACGCCGATTCCTGTGGCCGAGACCCAGATCGGGCAGCCCTCCGAGACCGTGGTCTTCGCGACCTCGGCGCGGATCAACAACTGGGAGTTCGACCCGCCGAGACTCGAAGGCAACACGTTTCTCGATCCGCCGTCTGCGGACTACCCTGGTTTCCAAGGCAGACATTCCGCGCTCGGAATCGTGCTGTGGGCCGACGGACATACGAAGGTATTCAAGCCGCGATTCCGAACGGGAACGTTCGGCTACGGTTTCTTTGCCGAAGACTTCATTAGAGAGAACCTAGGTGACATCGACGAGGACGGCGACTTCACGACCGATGAGCTGTTCGATCTAGAATGACCTAAAGGCCCTTCAGTCGTTGCTTGAGTTCCGCTGGATCCAAGTTGGCAATGTGGAGCAACTTGTCGCGGGATTTCAGACCGCGCTTGATCGCGACCGCTGACTTAGGCACCTTGAGCGCCTTGGCGACAATCTGGACGACTGACTTGTTGGCAGAGCCGTCGACGGGCGGCGATGTCGTGTAAACCCGCACGATCTCGCCGTCCAAGCGGAGCGAGTTCTCTTTCGCCTTCGTCGTCACACGCACACGAAGGTCGCTATGCAGCGTCCGCCTGCTCCGACTCCAGTTGGAGATTCTGAGAGTTCTCCAGCGATCCCGCGTATTCGTCGAGAAGCGACTTGAACCGTGACTCGAAGTTTCTGCGTCGTAGCAACAGCTGTTGCAGCTCTTCCCTCGCAGTCTCGACATCCGATGCCACCTTGCGCTTGATCTCGTCGGCCCGTTGTCTCGCAACCTCGACGATCAGCTCAGCCTCTTTATGCGCGACTGCGCGCGTTTCATCCGCCGTCTTCTGCGCAAGCAGGAGCGCGTCCACCAAGGTTTTTTCGCGCAGGCGAAAAGACTCAAGCTCCTGCAGCTCAGCAGCGTGCCGCTGCTCGGTCTCTTTCGCGGATTTGAGAAGCTCTTGCAACTGCGCCGCCGCGCTCTTCAGCATCACGTCGACAGCGTTTGTTTCGTACCCTTTTCTAGCAAGCGGGAAACTAACCCGCTCCAATTCGAGAGGCGTCAAACCTTCCATGGCACTACATGTATTCCACAGATTATGTCCAAGTGGGCCGGCATCGATGCTGAACCGACAAATAAGCTGGCTCCTACTTGCCGCGAACCTTATCTCTTGCCCGGCTGAGATTCCGCTTTGCTGCTGCGTCGTCGGGGGCAATTTCGAGGTACTTCTTCCAGACGCGCACCGAGTCAGCGTGAAACCCCAGCTTAGAGTACGCGTGCGCCAACACCCTAAACGTGTTCGCGTGGGGGGTCTTGCCAACAGTGAGCATCGGCTCTAGGATCGGCGGAATTCGAGCGTACAGCTTCCTCTGCCAAAAGAACTCAGCTTCAGGCAATCCGGCGTCGGGATTGGTGGGGTTTTCGAGGCGCAATCGCTTGCCGGTAGCGAGCATCTCGTCGTAATACTGTACGCTCAGCAACATCCAGAAAAGTTCGGTCGCAACCAGTTCGTAATTTGGCAACACTCGATTGCGGAATCGGAGAACTTGCGTGGCTTGCGGAAAGTCGCCACGGTTGAACGCGGCGTCTGCCTCGTCCGCTGCGCGGCCCTCGACGTAGCTCATGATGACGTCGATCCGATTTGTTTCGTCGCCAGCTTGCGCCGGTACGTAGATGGCTGCCACCGACAGGCCAGCGATCGACAGACACCGTATCACGAATCTCATTGCATACCTCCGATCACGAATCTAAAATCCTCCGCAACTGTTCCTGCACCTTCTGGGGGTTGGCCTTTCCCTGCGATTTCTTCATTGCCTGGCCGACCAAAAACCCCAGTATCCCGGTCTTTCCGTTCCTGTACATTGTGACCTGATCCGGGTGGGCTTCGATTACATCCTTCGCCAATTTCTCGATAAACGAGTCGTCGGTTATCTGTTTTAGGCCCTTTTCTGCCACGATCGCCGCAGGTCCGCTGCCGGTGGCGAACACCTCTTCGAACACCTCCTTGCCGATCTTCCCGCTGATCGTTCCGTCCGCGATCAAGCTCGTCAGTTCAACGAGATGAGTCGGTCGAACCTTGCTCACTTCCCTGCCGTCGGGGTCCGCGCCGTCTAAACGCGCAACCTGCCCGGACTCGTTCAACAGCCTTGAGAAATCCGAGAGCATCCAGTTGCACACCGGTTTCGGATCGCCGCCCGCCTCAACCGCCGCGTCGAAGAATCGACCGAGCTCCAAGCTTGCCGTCAACCGTCCCGCATCGTCCGCGTCGAGCTTGAACTCGTTCACAAACCTCTGCGACTTGCTGAGCGGCAGCTCTGGCAGCTCTCGGCGCAAACTTTCGACCTGATCTTCAGAGAAGCTCATCGGAACTAAGTCTGGGCAGGGGAAGTAGCGGTACTCCTGTTCGACCTCTTTGACGCGCATTAGAAAGCTTTCCTCCTTCTGCTCGTTCCATCCGCGAGTCTCTTGGGCAACCGTCCCACCGGCCTCAAGCACTCCTGTTTGCCGCATAACTTCGTAATCTACACCCAGGTGCACGGCTCGAAACGAATTGAGGTTCTTAAGCTCCGTCTTGGTTCCGTACTCGTCGCTGCCCTCCGGTCGGATCGAGATGTTCGGCTCGCACCGCAAGCTTCCCTGCTCCATCTTGCCGTCGCACACGCCTAGATACAGCAGTACCTTTCTGAGCTGCACGAGGTAGGCCCGCGCTTCATCAGAGCTGCTGATATCCGGTGGGAACTCTGTGACGACCTCCATCAGCGGCACACCTGCACGGTTGAAGTCTATGCCCGCTCGACCGTCTGGCAGGTGCATCAGCTTGCCGGTATCTTCCTCCAAATGAACGCGGCGAATACGGACGGTTCTCGTCGCGTTGCTGCCGTGCGGCACCTCGATCGATCCGTCGTAGCCGATCGGGTTCGTCTCGCCGTACTGGCTGACCTGATACCCCTTCGGCAGATCCGGATAAAAGTAGTTCTTGCGATGGAACACGCTGTCCATCGCGATCGTGCAGTTCATGGCCAGCGCCGTTCGCAGCACCATCTCGATCGCAACCCGATTCGGCACCGGAAGAGAGCCGGGCATACCGAGACACACCGGACACACCCTCGTGTTCGGTTCGCCGCCGAACGCGACCGGGCACCGACAGAACATCTTGCTCTTCGTGAGAAGCTCGGCGTGAACCTCCATTCCTACTGAGGGCAAGTAGTTGAGCATCGGTGTAGATTCTACCGGGCTCGGGCCCTGCTTAAGCAGCCCCGAGAACACGTCCTATAAGTCATATAGGTCCTATCGTGCGACGACCGGAAGTCCGCCGACAGAGCCCACGGCGAACGTGTGGTCGTCCTTGTTGATGCCGAAGACGGTGTACTCGCTCACCGCGCCGACTTCAAACGTGCCCTGCCACACCGGGCTCGCCGAGTCCCGCCAGTAGACGACGTACTCGACGCCATCCTGTGCCTGCCACTGCAGGCGGGTGTCGTGCCCTTGCCGCCGATTGACCCTCACTCGCGCGGGTGCGGGCTTGGCATCGGCCAGCGCAGCCATCGCCACGAAGTTCGCGCGTGCCGCGTTGCGGAGGTACTGCGGGTCGATGAACTCCAGCTTGTCCTGGCCAGTGTGCTGGCGCGTGAACTCCTCGTGCACTTCGCAGAACCGGATGCCGTTGAACCCTTGAAGGTTGAACGACCGGTGGTCGCCGCCGCGACCAAACCTGTCAAGACGGAACACCAGCTTTACGCGGAAGTCATCGAGCTCGCGGCGCACAGTCCACTCGGTGAACCGCGCAAGCTCCCGACTCTCGTGGTCTGTGCTCTCGTCGCTAAATACGCGAATCTCCCGCGTGTTGCTGTAGCCCGCGATATTGCTGCTAGATCCGACGATGTCGTTGTTGAACACTGCTTCGAGGTTCCACTCCTCCTCTTTCGCGCGCGCAGCCAGAGCAGTCGATCCCAGCAGGCCCTGCTCTTCCCCGCTGAAGCAGACAAAGACGAGGGTGTTCTCCCAAGTCCGCATCGACATCACTCTTGCCAGCTCCATCGCAACGGCTACACCGCTCGCGTCGTCGTCAGCGCCTGGCGCGCGGCCAGTCACCGGATCAACGGCGCGATCGAGCGAGTCGATGTGCCCTCCGACGAGTATGCGCCGGTCCGTTCGTCCGGGCAGAACTGCCACCACCTGAACGACGTCCTTCTCTTCGACCATCCGTCGCCCGGTGGCACGATACGTCATCAGCTCAACCTGCATGCGGGGCAGCTTGCCAAGCTCGGAGGCCGCCCATTCACACGCCTCGGTCAGCCCGTCGCTGTTCGTGTTTCGAGTGTTGAACGAGGTGAGGCGCTCGATAGTAGCAACGAGTCGCTCCGAGGATATTTGGCTGACAAGGTCGGATTGCGTTCCGGCCAGTAACGATAATGCAAGGGCTACGATCATGTCCTAGTGTAGCCGGTTCACGCGCGACACCCTCAGATATGAAGCGCCACACACTTTTGGAAGTCAGCCAGGCGTCGGTCGAATTCGACCGGCTTGTGCCCGAGGCCACCGGGCGGCCAGAGGTATAGTCAAATCGGTGACTCTAAGAGCTAATTCTAGGCAACGACCGCTTCTCAAACGATCGGCAGCCTTGCCCGTGACAGCAGCCATATGCAGCTAACGATTTGCATCGTCAAAGAGACCGCGCAGGGAGAAGCGCGAGTGGCGATTGTTCCAGAGGTTCTCGGCAAATTCATGGCCGCCGGAGCATCGGTCGTCATAGAGAAAGGGGCGGGCCTCGATGCCGGAATACCGGATTCAGACTACGAAGGCGCTCGGTTCGAAGCCGATGCTGCGAGCGTGCTGAGGCAGGCCGACGTTCTACTCAAGGTCCAGCCGACGACCCTCGACGAAATCGCGGCGCTCAAGTCCGGCGTGATCGTCGTCGGGCTCATGCAGCCGCACAAACAGATCGAGGCAGTCCGCGCGCTGAAGGACCGAAAGATAACAAGCTTTGCGATGGAGCTGATCCCTCGCATTTCGCGTGCGCAGTCGATGGACGTGCTGTCGTCGCAAGCCTCTGTCGCGGGCTACAAGGCGGTGCTGCTAGCAGCCAACGCGCTCGATAAGTTCCTGCCGATGCTGACCACCGCCGCTGGCACGATCCGCCCTGCGCAAGCGCTCATCATCGGCGCAGGCGTCGCCGGCCTGCAAGCCATCGCCACGGCGCGCAGGCTCGGCGCAATGGTCGAGGCGTTCGACGTGCGAAGTGAGACGAAAGAGCAGATCGAGTCGCTCGGAGCGAAGTTCGTCGACACCGGCGTCGTCGCAGAGGGCGAAGGCGGATACGCGCGCGAGCTGACCGACGAGGAGCGCGCACAACAGCAGAAAGTGCTGGAAGACCACATCGCAAAGGCCGACATCGTGATCACGACGGCAGCGGTGCCTGGGCGCACTGCACCCCGCATCATCAGCAAGAGCGCTGTCGAGCGGATGAAGCCCGGCGCGGTCATCGTCGACCTCGCGTGCGAAAGCGGCGGAAACTGCGAGCTGACCTGCCCGGGCGAAACAGTCAAACACGGCAACGTAACAATTCTAGCGCCCTTGAACATCGCTTCTCTAATACCGCGACACGCAAGTGACATGTACTCGCGCAACCTGTTCAACTTCCTACAGCCAGCGATCACAGAAGACGGCCTCAAGATCGACTGGGAGGACGAGGTGTTCGCGGGCGCAGTCCTGACGCACGACGGCGAGATCAAGCACGAACAGACGCGCAAGGCGGCAGAAAATGCTTGAAATTACCGGATTCATCGCTCTATACATCTTCATGCTCGCAGCGTTCGCAGGCTATGAAGTGATAGCCCGAGTGCCCGTCATCCTGCACACGCCGCTGATGTCCGGCTCGAACTTCATCCACGGAATCGTTCTCGTGGGCGCGATGGTCGTGCTGGGGAGTGCGACGTCCACGCTCGGACAAGTGATCGGCTTCATCGCGGTCGCCCTGGCGGCCGGCAATGCGGTCGGCGGCTACGTCGTGACGGCGAGGATGTTGGAGATGTTCAAGCCCAGCAAGAAGGAGAGCGAGTGAATCTCGACCCGCTGATCCAGGCGTGCTACTTCGTCGCAGCGATCCTCTTCATCGTCGGGCTCAAGCGCATGAGCTCGCCGGTCACGGCTCGCGGCGGAATGGTCTGGGCGGGCGTCGGCATGATCGTCGCGACGCTGGTGTCGTTCCTGACGCCGGGCATGGCCAACTTCGGATTGATCCTTGTCGCGATCGCCGTCGGAGGTGGAGCAGCTCTGATCACCGGCAAGAGAGTCGCGATGACCGACATGCCGCAGATGATCGCGCTCTACAACGGAATGGGCGGCGGCGCAGCGGGCGCGATAGCGGCCGTCGAGCTATTCAAAGACGAAAGACTCGACGTCGACATTGCTAGCCTCGCCGTGCTCGGGGGCTTGATCGGAGCGATCTCGTTCACCGGCAGCCTCATCGCGTTCGCAAAGCTGCAAGGGCTCATCCGCGGCTCGCTGAGGTTCCGCCCGATCAACGTGATCAACGCCGTGCTGCTGATCATCGTGCTCGGTCTCGGTGCGGCAATCGCGACCGGTCCGGTGCCTCCGGGCACGGTGACCATCTTCTTCATCGTCGCACTTGTGATCGGTATCTCGATGACCGTCCCGATCGGCGGTGGCGATATGCCGGTCGTGATCTCGCTGTTCAACGCACTGACGGGGCTCGCCGTCGCGTTCGAGGGGTTCGTGCTGAACAACGCGGCGATGATCATCGCAGGCACCGTCGTCGGAGCGGCGGGCACGCTGCTCACGCAACTGATGGCGAAGGCAATGAACCGCTCGCTGGGCAACGTGCTGTTCTCGCAGTTTGGCGACGCTCCAGTGCTCGAAGGCGGCGAAGTTCAGGGCAGCCTGAAACCGATCGAGGCGAGCGACGCCGGCATTATGATGGCGTTCGCTAACAAGGTCATCATCATCCCCGGCTACGGAATGGCCGTCGCGCAGGCGCAGCACAAGGTCTGGGAGCTGTGCCAAGTGCTGATCGAGCGCGGAGTGACCGTCAAGTTCGCGATTCAGCCGGTCGCTGGGCGCATGCCCGGACACATGAACGTGCTGCTCGCCGAGGCTGGCGTGCCGTACGACCTGATCTATGACGAGAGCGAGATCAACGCGGAGTTCGATAGCGCGGACGTCGCGCTCGTAATCGGTGCGAACGACGTGGTCAACCCGGTTGCGCGCACCGATCCTTCCAGCCCGATCTACGGAATGCCGATCCTAAACGCCGACAAGGCAAAGAACGCGATCGTGATCAAGCGTGGAAAGGGCGCCGGGTTCTCGGGCATCGAGAACGCGCTGTTCCTGGCCGACAACACGCGCATGCTGTACGGCGACGGCCAAAAGATGGCAGCCGCGCTGATCAGCGCGATCAAGGAGATTTAGGGCGGTTCGGAGGTTCGGGGGTTCGGGGAACTGCAAACTGCAAACTGTGTTCGGATTTGTTCGGGTTTGGGAGTGCGCGGTCCTTCGTCAGGCTCAGGAGACCGCGCTTTTCATCGCGTCGCCTTGACGACGCGTATTCGGATTCGTTCTGATTTGTTCGGCCTTGGCCCTAGACCCTGCACCTCGCACCGGGCTCCTCAAAGACGAACGGCGCGATAGCCCGTGAGTCTCCGGCGCGGTGTCGCAGGAGGGCCACCCTCCAGGCGCATCGCTGCCGGGTTCGGAAATTCGGGAGGGAGAGCGTCCCCGCGAGCCGCGCGCACAAATCAAAACCACCAACGGAGCGCGGACTCTTAGTCTGCATCCCGGCCTTTGGACTCTCAGTCCAAAGTTGACCGCAGGATAAGTGCGCGAGATGAACTAACAACAGATCCACACGCGATGCAGGCTCGCTCGCCCGCGCCGCCCGATTTAGCCGGACGCGTCCGAAGCGTAGAAACTCTTCACGGCCTCGATTACACTATCGACTGTGAGGCCGTGTTCGTCAACGAGAAGCTGCTCGACCTTCTTGTCGCCGCAGCCGACGAGCGCTATCAAGAAGTGCTCGGTCGCAATGGCGTGGCAGTCGAGCTGTGCTGCGAACCCAGACGCCGATTCCAAGACCTCTTCCAATGCCTCAGACCGTGTCGCACCCATGCTTGTCGCCTCGCGCCTCGACAGCTGCTTGACGACTTTCACCAAGAGGTCCGCCGGCTTGACGCCCAGGTCCGTGAGAACGCTGCAGGCAGCGCACGCAGGACTAGAAACGAGAGCCCACAGAAGGTGGATCGGATAGACCAGCCCGTGGAGCCCGAACATTTCGGCCTCTTTTTCAGCGTTGGCCAGCTTCTGCTGTGCCAGCATGGTACTGCCGTATACATCGCTCTCATCGCCTTCGTCTCGGGTGGGTGCGCCATCGTCCTGAAGCTCCCTGACCGCGTCTCGCGCTCGCTCCAATTCCACCCCCAGTTTGTTCAGCACCAGACTGGCCAGCCCGTCGCCCTCGCGAATCAGGCCGAGCAGAAGGTGCTCCGTTCCGATGTAGTTGTTCTTGAGTTTGCGAGCCTCGTCATAGGCTAAGTCGATAACCCTCTTTGCTCGCGGCGTGAGCGACATATCCTGCGGGAGTATCGAGTCGCCGTCTGGCAGCTGCTTTTCAATTTCGGTGCGGATTCGACCGCGCTTGACCCCGAGCCGTTCTAGCACCCGCGCGGCCGTGCTGTCGTCCTCTGTCACAAGACCCAACAGTATGTGCTCGGTCGAGACGTACCCCTCCCCAAACTTCTGCGCCTCCTCTTGTGCGAAGAAGACGACCTTGCGCGCTCTTTCTGTAAACCGTTGCCACATGCTCCGACCCCCTACCCCCTGCCCAACTTCCAGTACAGGTACCGCATGACGCTCGCGAAAACGTGCGGGCGACTGGTCGCTTTGCCGACGCTGTGGTCGTCTCGCGGATACGTCATCACGTCGAAGTACTTGCCCTCGTTGATCAGGCTTTGCATCAGCCGCGCCGTGTCTTGGAACAGCACGTTGTCGTCGAGCATCCCATGGATGAGGAACAGGTTGCCTTGCAATCCTGCGGCGTGGTGTACGGGCGAAGTCGTCTTGTAGATCTCCTCGTCGTCCTCTTGCATCCCGAGCCGACGGCGCGTGTACCACTCGTTGTAGGTGAACCAATCGGTGACCGGCGCGACCGCGACTCCCGTATCGAAGACGCCCGGCGCGGTGAGCATGATCATGTTTGTGAGGAAGCCCCCGTAGCTCCAGCCCCACACGCCGACACGATCCTCTCTAACGAATCCAAGCGAATCCAGATAACCCTTCGCCGCCACTGCCTCGCGCGTATCGATCACGCCCATCGACTTGTAGTACTCGCTGTTGCGCTCGCCGCCCTGGCCCCAGCTCGACGCAAAGTCCACGAAGAGCGTCACCATCCCCAGCTCTTCCGCCGCGTAGTTGGAGAAGTACCCCATCCACGCCATCTTCGCGCTGTTGGCGTACATGCTGCCCAGGAAGGCCGAGTGCTTCTTGCTCGCATCCATGTGCTTCGGCGTCACGAGCAGGCCGTATATCGTGCGCCCGTCCTCGGCTTCGAACGTCACCTGCTTGTAGTCCGCCCAATCGATCTTGTCGAACTCCGGCAGCGGACTGGTTGTGAGTTTCTTCGCGCGCGGCTCGACCGCGTACAGCTCCCAAGGCTGGGTCGGCGAACTGGCCATGGTCGCGATCCGTGTGCCGTCTTCGCTGATCAGAGGAGGCGAGCAGTCGTCGAATCCCACACGCGTGCCGACGCCGTTCTCCATCGGGATGTGCACGGTGCGCGAGCCGTCCTGCTCGATGATCGTGATCTCGGTAGTCAGCGGACTGCGCGCTTGCGTCACCAGGACGATCCGGTCGCTGTCCTTCGCCCGCGCGACGCCAGCGATGTCGTGATCCTCGGCGTACACCGGCTCGATGTTCCTCCCAAACGCGTTCATCGAAAACAGCGAACGGTTGATGAACTCCCCGTCTTGGATATCGGTGGTGAAAAGAATCCGCTTGCTGTCGCGCGACCACAGCAGCTTTCGAAAGTCCGGGATGTAGTTCTTCGGCGCGGTCTCTTTGTAGGCGTTGTAGAACAGCATGCCTTTGACGTGGACGACGGAGATCGTGTACTCCTGAAAGTCGTCGCTGATCCAGCCGATCGCGTACATCTTTCCGTCCGGCGACCACTCTTCGGCGACCTTCCAGTTGTAGCGCGGGATGTCCGACAGCCACTTGATCTCGCCACCCTCGACCGGCACGATTCCCGTTTGGGCGTTCCAGCTTTTGTCCCCGTGCCACATGCGCGTGATGTTGACGACCTCTGCGCGGTCTTTGCTGAAGTCCATCATCACGTGCTTGCCGAGCTTGCTGCTGTCCGACCAATCGACGGCGATGTTCTTCGAGTCCGACGACCACTTGAACCCGCCGATCGTCGTGCCGGACTTGCTGATGAACGTGATCTGCTTCACCTGGCCGGATTCACGATGGTAGGTGAACACGTTGTTGCTGCGGACGAAACCGATGTACAGCCCATCCGGCGAATAACCCGCGCCGCTGACCTGTTCGTTCGTGTCGAACAACGGGCGGAGGTCGCTTCCGTCAGGCTTCATCAGCCAAACGCGGCCGCGATACGAACCGGTCATGATCTCGCGCCCATCCGGCGACCACTGGAAACTCGCAAGTCCGGAATCGTAGAGCGCCTCTTCCTCCTTTTGCAGGTCCGTTCGTTCGTCGTCCTGTCGGTACGGCCGCTCGATCGTGCTCGTATCGAGGATCATCCGGGACCGTCCACTCGGAAAGTCCATCACCCAAACGTCGCGCCGTCGCTCGCCGGTCTTGTTCCATCCGTAAACGATCTTCGAACCGTCGGGCGACATCTTTTCGCCAGCCGGGCTGCGACCGTTGACGATAGGAAAATCGTACAGCCGCTCAATGCTCAGCCCCGTCTTCGCCTCGGGAAGCGGTTGGGCAACGCAGATTGTGGTGACGAAGAGCGCAGCTAGAACTGACGCGACAGTGAGAAGCCTGGTCATCGTTCTTTGTTACCTTACTGGCGAGCTGTAGGGCACCGCACGATGAACATTCCCTCGAAATCACTCGCATCCACCGTGCCTTGTTTGGCTGATGAGGCGATCAATCGACAGTAGGGCGCAGACCCCGTATTCGCGTCCAAGACGTCGTGCCGGGTTCGCCGAACCACACTGTGTAGGTGCCATCTTCGAACACCCACGGGCGGATCGACCGACCGATGATGCGGACTGTATAGAGGACCTCGCGAGTCGCTTCGTTCACGACCTGCACGACCGGGTCGTATGCGCTTGCCGAGATGATCGGCGGCAGGTATCCGAACCGTCGCCTCGGGTAGTTGTCGAGCTGGTTGATCGTAATCGGCCAGCCACGGTACTGCTCCGCGTTCGCGGCGGGCTGCGACACCCAGCGAGGCCAGCACTCCATCGTGATGTCTCGCGTCGAACGGTTGAGACGGACGATGCCGTAACCGGGCACGCGGTCGTACAAATTAGAAGGCAGGTACCCCGTCTGGAACGGATTTGCGACGGCCCAAACCGTCATTAGATTTCCAAATCCATCGAAGTAGTCGCCGGTGTACCGAGGTGCGCCAGGAACCTGATTGAGACCAGCGACCAGAGGCATCCAGCGGCGCGGCCAGGTGTTCCCCACTGCCGGAACGCAGAAGCTGTACCCAGCGTCGCGCCATTCGTCAACGCCGTACTGCACAACGCTGGCTAAGTGCTGGTCGCCATTTATGTGCAGCGCGAACGCCTTGCGGATGATCCTGACCGCGCGGTCGCGCGGGGTCTGCGGCCAACCGTTGCTATCGGCATCGCTCGCGGGCTGATCGTCCGGCGGATAACCCCCGACCGCATAGATCGGCAACTGCGGAACCACGCCGTCGTTGTTCGCGCTTGCAGGCAGGGTAGCGACGTTCACAAGCGGCGTTTGAGAGAGCAGCACCTTCATCCAAGTGCCGCCGCTCCAGTCGTCCGCCCAATGATCTAGAAATTCCTCTTGCCGTTCTCCAAGAAGGATCGCGCCGGGAACATCCGCGTCGCGTGCATCAAAACCATCGGCCAGCGGCCACCCGTTCTTGAACTGCCCCGCAGGCACTGTCGGAGTCGGGGAGTCCTTGAACATCCTGTCGCCGATCACAGCAAAACTAACTCCTCCGTAACGAATCGCCGTGTAGTACACGCTGATCCTTTGCTCGATCGACTCTGGGTCGAACGGATCTGGCAGGTGGCTGACCTGCGAACGGTGGATCGCGTTCACGACCGAAGCTGGCAGCGTGTAGCCACCGCTGTCCTGCGCCGTCATCCCCTCATGTGCAACAGCCTTGCGACCGCCCGCTCCCCAGATGTTTCCGTGATAAACGTCGTGGTCGTCCGGCAAGCACACGGTCGGGATGTCGCGCATCAGGTCGCGGTAAGCCCACAGAAACCTGTACCACTTGTGCAGGTAGTCGAGGTACACGTCCTCGGGCGGGTTGCGGCGCGCTGGAGTTAGGTCGCCCTCGTAAATCTGATCGCCGGAGAAGAACAGCAGGTCGGGGTCATGGTAAGTTACCGCGTCGACGACCTCTTGGTGCGGCGTCCAGATACCGGTCGAGTTCCATCGCAGCGGCCCGACGAAGCTCTTGTGCCCCGTGAAAGCCGCTATCACGAACTCGTCTTCCTCTTTCGGCTCGGCCCGAATCGTTCCGTTCCACGCTTGCTTGTCGTTGTAGATGATTCGGTACGGCATGTCGCGGCTGGCGTCCCAATTGCCGACGAAGAACCGAAACGTATACGAGTCCTCATCGAGGAGCGCCGTATCAGCTACGATCGCCTGATTGCCAATCATGATCTGCAACTGTGCAGTCTGGCGATCCCTGTCGCCAAGCGGCGGCATCTGTACCGTCATCTTCATCATGCCGGCGCTGACCGTGTGCATCGCGCTGATCACGGGTCCGAACGCCCGCCGTTCCTCCGTGCGAACCTTCGGACCGCTGACGTAAAAGTCGTCGAACCAGACTGACGACCCCGAGTCCGGCCCCAAGTGCGAGACTAGGCCGATTCCGCCCTCCACTTGGTGCGCCGGAATCCCCTCGTACCATGCCATGCTGATCACCCCGCCAGTGGCTGTTTCAGACGCGGAAAGCCGCACATTGTAGTTGTCCCCGTTCGGACTTACATTAATTGAAAGGCGGAGCGGCTTGAACTCTGCTTTGTCAACATGCGCTTCGCGAATTGGCTCGTACTCGGGCATCAGGTCTGGGCTGGTCGCTCCCGACAGCGACCAAGAGTAACCGCCCTCGACAGGAGTAGAAAAATCGCGCAGCTGCACGCGCCCTGTGTGATCAACAGCAGCAAGCATGCCACCATCTTCTGCCGGTTTGTGGTGTACCAAACAAGAGATGCGGTGATCGACGCCGTCCCCGCCGTGGCCGAAAATCACCCCGACCAATCCGCCATCTCGCAGTTTCGTTCCATCGCCCGTTCCGACCGTGACAGCAATACTGAACGAGCCAGAATCTCCCGCCAGATACGTCGTGAGCAACTGCGCGGTGCGAAGCGGAAAGTTGTCTCGCCCCTCCGTGCAGACTACGCGGCCGTCCGCCACCTCCCAATCCTGGATCGCGTTCGCCCACCAGTCCTCGCCGATCCAAGTTCGATCCGGCACGTCGTCCCAGTCGAACCTGATGGAATCGGCCGACGGGGCTAGCAGGAGCGACACTAGCAAGACGGCGAGCACCATATCTGGATTATGAACTGCCGCAAGCTAGCCGATCCCACGACCGCAGTGGTACGCTCCCGATTATGCGAATTGGATCGATCTTGGGTCTGGCAGCGCTTGCTGTACTCGTGGGCTGTAACGGTGGCCAGCGGTCATCGAACGGAGACTCGAAGGGCTATAAGATAGCGATGATCCCGAAGGGGACGTCGCACGAGTTCTGGAAGACTGTCGAGGCCGGTGCGCGCAAGGCCGCAGATGAATTGAACGTCGACCTGACGTGGAAGGGTACGGCGACCGAAGACGAGAGGAACCAGCAGATTCAGATCGTGAACGACTTCGTCGGCGTCGTCGACGCGATCGCGCTCGCGCCTTTGGACAGCAAGGGTCTTCGCGGCCCTGTGAAATCGGCGAACGAAGCCGGAACGCCCGTCATCATCTTCGACTCCAGCATCGAGGACAGCAAGATCGTCTCGTTCGTCGCGACCGACAACCGAGCAGCGGGCGCAAAGGCGGGCGAAGCGATGGTCGAAAAACTGGGCGGCAGTGGAACGGTCATCGTCCTGCGGTATCAAGAGGGCTCCGCCAGCACCAATGAGCGCGAAGAGGGGTTCCTCGCAGCGGTCCGTGCCGGCGGTCTCGAGGTTCTCAGCGATGAACAGTACGCTGGCGCGTCTTCGGAAGAGGCCCGCCAAAACGGCGGACGCCTTCTCCAGCGGTTCATCTCCGGCAACCGACTGACGATCGACGGCGTCTTCTGTCCGAACGAGTCATCGGCCTTCGGGATGCTGCTGGCCATGCAGGAAGCGGGCGTCGCGGGTACGGTCGCGTTCTTCGGTTTCGACTCGAACGAGAAGCTGCTCGATGGATTGCGCAACGGCGATGTAGACGGGCTAATCCTGCAAGACCCGTTCAACATGGGCTACATCACGGTCAAGACGATCGTCGCGCACCTGAACGGTGAAAGCGTCGAGCCCTTGACAGACACCGGATCGACCCTCGTCACGAGTGAGAACATCGATTCTGACGCAATCCAGAAGCTTCTCAACCCGCTCGGTTAGCGAATGGCGTTCGTCGAACTTCGCGGAATCAGTAAACGGTTCGGGGCGACCATCGCTTTGGACGGCGTGGACTTCACCGTTGATACGGGAGAGGTCCACGCTCTGGTCGGGGAGAACGGTTCTGGCAAATCGACGCTGATGCGCGTGCTCGCCGGGGCGGTCCGGCGCGACAGCGGCGAGCTATTCTTGGACGGCGAATCCTTCGAGCCTCGCGACCCCGGTCACGCGCGACTTTCCGGCGTCGCGATGATCCACCAGGAGCTGTCTCTTTGCGACCATCTCTCGGTGGTCGACAACGTCCTTCTCGGGATGGAGAGAACGCGGCTCGGTTGGCTCGACGGCCATGAGCAGGATCAGATCGCGCGAGAGGCTTTGGGCCGTCTCGGACACGCTGACATCGATCTTCAGGCACTCACCGGTTCGTTCCCCATCTCTACACGCCAGGCGATCGAGATCGCTCGCGCACTTGCAATCGGGTGCCGGGTGATCGTGTTCGATGAGCCGACCAGCAGCCTGACGCACAGCGACGCGGAGCGCCTTTTCGAGATCATCGACTCGCTGAAGGCGGATGGACGCGCGATCGTCTATATCTCTCACTTCTTCGACGAGGTCCGGCGCGTCTCCGACCGTTTTACCGTCCTGCGCGACGGGCAGATCGCCGGCGCGGGCGCCACCGAACAGTTCAGCGACGATCGGATCATCTCCATGATGGTCGGACGGGAGATCGCCGACCTCTATCCTCGCGGCGAGCGGCGTCTTGGCGAAGTCGTGCTCTCTGTCACTGAAGTGGCAGGCGTGTTGAAGCCCTCCGACGCCACGATCGAGGTGCGGGCAGGTGAGGTCGTCGGAATCGCGGGTCTCGCGGGGGCCGGTCGCACAGAGCTGATTCGCGCCGTGTTCGGTCTCGACCCCGTTGTTCGCGGCGAACTGAAGGTCCTCGCTCACGTTGGCCCTGCCAGCCCAGCGAGAAGGTGGGCGCAGGGCGTGGGGATGTTGAGCGAAGACCGCGTGAGGGAGGGGCTCGTCCCAGGAATGTCCGTCGCGGAGAACACGCTTCTGACGACGATGCCGGTCTGGGTGTCGCCGGCTTGGGAGTCGCGGAGCGCACAGGCGGCGATCGACCGGCTCGGCATCAGGACAGAAGGACCGCACCAGCCTGTGCAGTCGCTCAGCGGGGGCAACCAGCAGAAGGTCGCGCTCGCGCGTCTGCTCATCCACGACGCCGACCTCTATCTCTTGGACGAGCCGACGCGAGGGATCGACGTGGCCAGCAAAGAGCAGATCTACAGGCTCATCGACGAGGTCGCCCGACAGGGCAAGGCGGTGCTGATGGTCAGCAGCTATCTGCCCGAACTGCTCGGTGTGTGCGACCGCATCGCGGTGATGTCGCGCGGCAAGCTGGGTGCGGCGCGGCCAGTCGGCGAGTGGTCGCAAGAAGAACTGATGCAAGAGGCGGTGGGCCACTGATGAAGAGATTCAGCGCGCTCAAGAACACGATCGGCCTTTTGGTCGCGCTGGCGGTGCTGTACACAGTTTTCGCGATACTGATCGGGGAGAACTTCACGAGCATGCGCACGCTCGAGAATATGCTGAAGAACAGCACGATCGTAGGGCTGGTCGCGGTCGGTATGACCTATGTGATCGTCTCTGCCGGGATCGACTTGTCGGTCGGTTCGATGGTCGCGTTCGTGACCGTCGTGTTCGCCGTTGCGCTCGACCGTGGCGCGGGAATGGCGATGGCGTCGTGCTGGGCCCTGCTCGCCGGCGTCGGCGCCGGTCTGCTCAATGGAGCGCTGATCGTCGGCCTGCGGGTCACTCCTTTCATCGTGACTTTGGGGACGCTCTTGGTATTGCGCGGTGCGGCGAAAGGGCTTGCCGACGAACGTCCCGTCTATCCCGACGACACCGGCTGGGTCGAGCCGCTGATGCGAACGAAGGCCGACGATGCGCTGAGCGTCCCACCTGGCGTTTGGGCGCTGATCGTCGTGGCAGTGCTCGCGTCGGTCGCTCTGCGCTACACACGGTTCGGCCGGCACACCGTCGCTGTCGGATCGAACGAACAGGCCGCGCGCCTCTGCGGTGTGCCCGTCGGTCGCGTCAAGATCGCAGTGTACGGACTTGTCGGAGCTTGCGCTGCCCTCGCAGGGCTGGTGCAAGTGTCGCTGCTGACCGGTGGCGACCCGACTATCCAAGTAGGTCTCGAGCTCCAGGTGATCGCTGCCGTCGTGATCGGCGGTGCGTCTTTGGCCGGCGGCACCGGCTCGATTGGCGGGACGCTGCTCGGAGTGTTGATCATGGAGACGATCCGGACTGGATCCAGCGCGCTTGCATGGCCGACCTGGGTGCAACAGATCGTGACGGGCGCGATCATAGTGATCGCCGTCGCGCTCGACCAGGTGCGGCACAGGAGGACTAAGTGAAGAAAGACACAACCGTCCTTGCTGATCTGATAACACTGACTCGGCAGCTTGCGGACAACCGGTTCGTCATCCTCGGCGAAGGCAACACGTCAGCCAGGGACGGCGAGACGCTATGGGTCAAAGCCAGCGGTCATTCGATGGCTGACATCGACGCGTCCGGTTTCTCGCAGGTCGCCACGCAACCCATATTGGACGTATTGGACTTATACGACTTATCCGACGATCAGTTGCGGCGACGATTGAACGATGCGCGTGTCGATCCGGAGCGAGACGGCTATCCATCGACCGAAACGTACATGCACGCGTGGTTGCTGACACTGCCGGCCGTAAAGTTTGTATCGCACACGCACCCGACCACGACGCTTGGGATCATGTGCGGTCCGCGCGCCCAGGAATTCGCCGACAACCGCTACTTCCCCGACCAAATCGCCATGTGCGGACCGCGCTCTGTGTTCGTGAAATACGTCGCACCTGGCTTAAGATTGGCACAGGAGATACGATCTCAGTGCCAGAAGTACACCGAGGAGACCGGGCTCCAACCGAAGACGATCCTCTTGCAAAACCACGGGCTGATCGCTCTCGGCCAGAAGACCAAGGAAGCTCTGAGCGCGACGATGATGATGGACAAGGCGGCTTCCGTTTTCAACACTGCCCGCGATCCGGTAGCACTTTCTCAGGAAGAGGTCTCGAAAATCCAAAATTGGACCGATGAGCACTTCCGACAGAGCAAGATCTGGGAGGACTGAGTTCTTCCTCTCGGTATCGTCCAGGGAGAGGGGCTGCGAAGCTACTCGATCTCCGTGACTTCCAGCGCCAGATCCACCGAAGTCACGCTGTGAGTCAACGCGCCAATAGAAGCGAAGTCAGCGCCGCTCACGGCATACTCCCGCACGTTTTCGAGCGTGATACCGCCGGTCGCCTCAATCTCGACGTCAGGCATGATACTGCGCGCTGTATCGACAAACTGGCCAAAGCTCTGCGGAGACTGGTTGTCCACAAGGAGCCGGGTGGCTCCGGCTTTCAAGGCCTCCTTCACCTGAGCGAGCGTTTCGACTTCGACGTATATGTCGGTCACGCCCCTTGATCGCGCGGCCTGGCACACCGTGCTCAGGTCCGTCCCTTCACGCTCCATCGCTGACCAGTGGTTGTCCTTTATCATTACCGCCTGTTCCAAATCGATGCGGTGGGGTTCTCCGCCGCCGGACAGGACCGCCCTGACGTCAAGACCGCGGAGACCTGGTGCGGTTTTCCGCGTGTGCAGGATTCGACACTTCGTTCCCGCCACTGCACGCGCGTACTCCCGTGTGGCGGTTGCGATTCCGCACGCCCGCTGAAGAATATTGAGCAGCGGCCGCTCCGCGCGAAGGATTCCGGCGAGGTCGCCTCGAACAGAGCCGATATGGGCGCCGCAAGAAACAGACGCACCGTCATCTACCAGCCACTCCGTCGATCCACCGCACAGGGCAACGACGGCATCGGCGTAGGCGGTGCCGGCAACGACACCCTCTTGTCGAAATTCGATGACACCGGTGGCCCGTGTTTCCAGCGCGACGGTGAGTTCGCTCGTTATGTCAACATCACCGTCTTCAGATAGGGCGAGCTCCGCCACCCTCCTGGAGTCCGCAGCCAGGTCGGACAGGCGTTCGTCGGTGACTGATCTGCGCACGGTACCTCTAGCCGATGCTGACCATCCGATCGATAGCCGCGCGCGCTTTGGCTCTGATGTCTGGCGGGACAGTTACGACGTGCTGGTCATGAAGGAGAGAGTCTCGCGTTCGCTCAAGCGTGATCGTTTTCATGTACGCGCAGACAGCTTCGGGGTCTGCGGCGACGAACTGCTTGTCGGGCGCAACCTTCTTCATGCGGTGAAGGATTCCCACTTCCGTCGCCACGATGAACGTGGACGCGGGACTCGACTTGGCCAAACGCGTCATCCCCTCAGTAGAGGCGATGTGCACGCCGTTCGACTCGATCTCGCCCAGCCCCATCTCGTATATGAGCTGGCCGGCACATCCACATTCCGGATGCACCAGCACCTCGGCATCAGGAAACTCCTTTCGGCGCTCGTTCACTGTCCGCGCCTGGATGTTCTTGTGCACGTGGCATTCGCCCATCCACACCTCGATCCGGCGGTCGGGCCTCATCCGCTTCATGTGCGCGCCGAGGAAAAAGTCCGGCAGGAAGAGAACGCCGCGATCCTCGGGAATGGCGTCGATGACCGCAAGCGCGTTCCCGCTCGTGCAACAGTAGTCCAGCTCTGCCTTGACTTCTGCGGTCGTGTTCACGTACCCCACTGCGATATAGTCGGGGAACTCCGCTCTCCAGCGGCGCACGTCCTCCGCCGTAATCGTCGCCGCCAAGGAGCAGCCCGCTCTCATGTCAGGCAGCAACACCCGCTTTTGCGGAGAGAGAATAGCTGCCGTCTCCGCCATGAAGTGCACGCCGCAAAAGACGATGACGTCGGCGTCCGTAGCGGCTACTTGCCGCGATAGTCCAAGCGAATCCCCTACGAAATCCGCGACGTCCTGCACCTCTGGCCGCTGGTAGTTATGGGCCAGGATGATCGCGTTGCGATCCTGGGCGAGCGTTCGAATTTCTTCCTGAAGCTCAGCCAGGCGCCCCGGGGAAAGGTCGCAGTCTTCAATCACAGGAAGAGCAAGAGCCATGACGTTATCCTAGTCCTCCCATACTCCGCAACGAGATCCTGTGCAAACCATAACAGACATTTTACCGCGCCATCGAATGGCTCGTAGGGCCGAACTTAGCTGCAAGTCCCTCCCCCGGCCTGCAGCCTGACGCTCGCCGAGTGCCTACGAGGCCGGGGGAGAGGGTCCGCCAAAGAACTCTCCAGTGGAGAGTTCGACGTGGAAGGTGGGGGCCTAGCAGCATTTGGACTGAGAACTTTCGACTCTCGACTTCCCCGTGGAGGTTCGTCCTCCTGGGCGACCTTAGCATTCGATCTGATCATCATTCGACCTGTCGCGCTGGACTCGGACATAGCGGGAGTCGGTCGCAGGTGCGGTGTCGCAGAAGCGCCACCCTCCACCGGATCACGGACAAACCCTTCGGGCCTGACCGTGGCACGCCGCTAGCCCATCACCAAATCCCTCCCCCGGCCTGCTGGCTGACGATCGCCTGTTGCTCTTTGTGGCCGGGGGAGGTTAGGAGGGGGCTTCGCGGGACTTGGACTAAGAGTCCAAGAGCCGGGATGCGGACTGGAGAGTCCGCGCTCCATGAAATCACGGACAAACCCTTCGGGCCTGACCGTGGCACACCTTCAACCGGTTAAGAATCTTGTTCCTCGTAATCCCAAGTACCCGCACCGACGATTGCTTCTTCCCCACTCGGGAGACGCACGACTGCTTCGATGCTCGGCGGAATTGACAGCTTGAGCGTGAATTGACCGTCCGCGATTCTCCAGTCAGTAGTGATCCGACCGCGAACAGAATCGTATGTCGCGCTGCCGTGCGTCAGCGGTCCTGGCTCGGGAGCGATCAAGACGCGCTTGTACCCAGGCTCCAACAGACGAATCCCGCCGATCGTCTCCATCATGAACTGCCCGACTGCACCGTAGGCGTAGTGCGACAACGAGTTCATCGCCGGGTCCGCAAACCCGTCTTCCGGCGTCCACCCGTTCCACCGTTCCCAGATCGTCGTTGCACCGTGCTTCACGCTGAACAGCCAGCCGGGATACTCGTCGCTCAGGAGAATCGTATACGCAATATCTGTGCGACCGATGTCGCGAAGCACCAGCATCAAATCCTTCGTGCCGACGAACCCCGTCGTCAAGTGACCGTGCCGCTCAACGTTTACGACCAACTGTTCGACAGCCAGCGATCGAAGCGGTTCGTCGAGCAGACCGAACGCCAGTGCAAGGGCGTAACCGGTTTGCGAGTCCCCGGCCACGACTCCTTCATCCGATACGTACGCTCGCGCAAACGAAGACCGCAACTTTGCGAACAGAGCGTGGTATTTCACCTCGTCTTGTGGACACTCGAGGACAGCGGCTATCCGCGACATGAGATCGGCTGCGTGTGCAAAGTACGCCGTGTAGATCACGTCGTGCGGCGTGTCAACTTCGACGTTCAACCAATCTCCGAAGCAGTGGTACTCGTCGGGAGGAAGCCCTTCCTCGGTAGAGCGCGATTCGCAGAACTGCAGAAATCGCTTCATGGATTCGTACTGCTGGTCTAAGATCGCGCGATCCTCGTAGACTTGGTACAGAGCCCAAGGCACGATTACGCCGGCGTCTGACCATGCCGGGCCGCCGTCGTCGCCCGCAACTTTCAGCGGAGCGACCATCGGATACTGCCCGTCGTCGCGCTGCGCGTCCGCAAGGTCGACGAGCCACTTCCGCAGGAACGCCTGCACGTCCGCGACGAGACAAGCCGTGCGCGCATATATCTGAATGTCCCCTGTCCAACCAAGTCGCTCGTCGCGCTGCGGGCAGTCCGTGGGCACCTCGATGAAGTTCGCGCGCTGCGTCCAGACGATGTTCGACCACAGCCGGTTCAGCCGCTCATCGGAGCACTCGAACGTGCTGGCGAGCTTGTCGATATTGCTCAACGCCTTCGCCTTGATGCTCGCCAGCTTCGCGCCGGTCGCTTGAGCGTATCTAAACCCGTGAAACGTGCCGCTGGGAGAATACTCTCTGCCTTTTTCCAAAACCGAGAACTTATCGATCGCCTGCGCCGTGCGCAAGTTGTCCGTGTACAGATTCCCCTCCGAATCGAGCGCCTCTCCGTGACGAATCGTGGCTCTGGCCTTGCGCAGCCTCGCAACGACGACTCCGGAGAGGTTCTGCCCGAAATCATAGATGTGCTTGCGCGAGCTGATCCTGCGCACCGAAACCGGCTTGACAACTTCAAAGCAAACGCACGGATTCATCGGATACGGCTCGATCAAAGGTTGCAAGTCCGTGCCTGCATCGACTGCTGACCACGCTGAGTCGTCAAACCCTGGCGACGACCAGCTGTCCATCTGCTCGCACTCGACAAGCGACTCGCCCATCAGAAAGTCGGAGTGATGCAGCGGCCCGACGCTCGCGCGCCAATCCGCGCTCGTCACAACTCTTTCGACTTCGCCATCGCGATACTCCAGAACGAGCATGCACGAAAAGCGCGTCTGGTCTCCGTACTGGTCGCGCTCCGGCTTGAATCCTAGATACCCGGCATACCACCCGTCCATCAAAGTGGCCCCGATCGCGTTTTCGCCCTTTGTGATGAGCGATGTCACATCGTAGGCGCGATAGTGGACGCGCTTGGTGTAATCCGTCCAGCCGGGAGCAAACCACTCCTGCCCGACGCGGCGACCGTTGATCTCTGTTTCGAAAATCCCAAGCGCTGTCGCGTAAAGCGTCGCGCACTGTATCGGCCTTTCGACGGAAAACTCGGTTCGCAGACACCTCGGCGGTGGAAGGAAGAGATCGGAGCACTCTTGACGAATAGGCTCGTCCCAACCGATCCACTCAGCGCACCAACCGTCCGGCGCTCGCTTCCACTGCGCCTCCGTGCTCCACTCCCCGTCGCAGACCATCACCCGCCAGAACGCGACTTGCAACGGTTGCAAAGGCAAGCCGCCATAAGCGATGCCGAACGTCTGGTCGGATTCCACTCGACCGGAATCCCAAAGATCAGGCTCTCCACCGGCGCGCGACGACACGACGATCCGGTAAGCCACCTGGCGAACGTCGCCATCAAGCACCCACGACAGGATCGGCCGTTCGTCCGCGATCGCAAGCGGATCGACAAGCAGATTGCAGCGAAGAGAGCCGTCGGCAATGCGCAACATCAGCGTCGTGTGGCATGGTTGTCCCGATGCCCGTGCGGGGCAGCCATGTCGAGCCAGAACCGATTTACCCGATCCCGTAGGTAACCTGCCGCCTATGCGCGCAGTTCGCTCTGTTCTGTCGGGGTTGCTCGTCGTCGGCACCGCCTTCGCGATCGCTCAAGAGAAGCCCAACATCGTCCTGATCTTCAGCGACGACGCGGGGTATGGCGACTTTGGATTCACCGGCTCGCTGCAGATCGAGACTCCGAACATCGACTCGATCGCGGCGAACGGAGTGATCTTCACGCAGGGTTATGTCAGCGCCGCAGTCTGCAGCCCGTCGCGCGCCGGCCTGCTCACCGGCAAGTACCAACAGCGGTTCGGACACGAGTTCAACGCAGGGGTCACCGAAGCCCAGCCGGGCGATATCCCCGAGATGATCGGCCTGCCGCTTGAGCAGTTGACGTTTGCCGACTACATGAAGGATCTCGGCTATACGACCGGAGTGATCGGCAAGTGGCATCTCGGTATAGAAGACCACTTTCATCCGAGGGAGCGGGGATTCGACGAGTGGTACTTCTTTCGTGGCGGGAGCCGCTCGTACTGGGAGATCGAGGGCAATCGCAGGACGAGGCTCGAGGCGAATCCGGGCCCGGTGCGGCCTGTCACATATCTGACCGACGACCTTGGGCAGGCGGCGTGCAGGTTTATCGAGCGCAACGCAGACGACCCGTTCTTCCTGTACTTGAGCTTCAGCGCCCCGCACACACCGCTGCAAGCCAAGGACGAAGACCTCGCCAAATACGAGTGGATCGAGAACAGACGGCGCAGGACTTACTGCGCGATGGTCGACTCGATGGATCAGCAGGTCGGCGAGGTTCTGCGAACGCTGCGCGAGCAGGGCGTCGAGGAGAACACGATCGTGATCTTCCTCAACGACAACGGCGGACAAACCGACGCAGGCGCGATCAACGCTCCGCTGAACGGCATGAAGGGCACGTTCCTCGAAGGCGGGGTTCGCGTCGCGTTCTGTCTGAAGTGGCCGGGCCACGTCGCTCCGGGCACAACGTACGACCTGCCCGTGATCTCGCTCGACATCATGACAACATCGATCATCGCTGGCGGTGGATCACTGCCTGCCGAAGAAGACACGAAGCTCGACGGTCTCGATCTAATGCCTTTTCTCAATGGAGCAGCAGATGGCGAACCGCACGAGACGCTGTACTGGCGATTGGGCTTCGGCGCTGCCATCCGCGATGGAGACTGGAAACTGATCCGGCTGCCGGACCGACCGCCGATGCTGTTCAACCTCGCCGAAGACATCAGCGAGCAGAACAACCTGCTGTGGAAGCGACCAGAAAAGGCGCGCGAGCTGTTCAAGAAACTGTTCGCGTGGGAAGCGACGCTACAGTACCCACGCTTCCGCACTTCCCCGTTCTGGCTGAAGAACAACGCAGAGCGTTACGACCACGAGTTCATCCTCGTGCAACCCCCTGGAAAGGGCGGCTTGAGCTCATCGCACTGCAAATGCAGTGCTAGACAAGTCGAGCGGCGCAAACTTGATTCCGCTGTCGTTGACGGTTGCTTTAACTCGATGTATGATAGCGGACGAGATTGAGAATGGCGCGTATCAACCGTGGACGGTTCGTGCTGGGTGGCCTGGCGGCCGGGGTGGTGATGATTGCAGTACAACTGCTCTCGACCGGCCTCTATGTGGACGAGATGTTCGCCATACTAGACGCTCACCAGTTCTCGCCTCCGCAAAGTCTCGCTTCGTTGGCGGTGTTCTGCCTCATGCGGTTCACTTGGGGTTTCGTCGCTCTCTGGTTTTACACGGCGGCCAGGTCGAGGTACGGTCCGGGCCCGAAGACCGCCGCTCTCGTTGGCTTCATGTTCTGGCTTGGCGGTGCTTTCCTGGCAGTAGTGGGCTACGGCATGCTGGGGCTCTTCCCGACAACCATGCTCGCTCTGTGGGCGGTCATAACGCTCGTCGGCCTGATGCTTTCGACACTTGTAGGCGCATGGATCTACAGAGAGGCTTGAAGTGCCCACAGTTGATGCGCGAACAGCTCAGTGCGGGCGTCGACTTGCCTTGCGGCGCCGACAGGTCGCTCCGAGACAAAGAAGGCAAGACAGCGCTGGACTACGCTCGCGAAAACAGCCACGAAGAAGTCGTGAATCAGCTCGAAAAGACGAGCTGAGAACATGGCTGCCCCGCACGGATATCGGGACAACCATGCCACACGGTCGCTCGGGCAATTTGGTCTGGTAAAATGAATCTTGGATCCGATGTCAGGACAGAACATGCTCGTACCGGACTGGGGCGACATGATCGGGCTGAGTTTGGATAACCTGATCGGGCTAGGCTTGGGTCAGCAAGCTCCTCGACAGCGGTTCGTTCTCGGTCCGGAAGACGCCCGAAACTGCTACCAGTTTCAGCAACAGATGAACGCGCTAGCGGCTTTAGCTGGCCGCGCCGGCCGATCCGATCCAGCGAGAAACCAAAGAGGGACACACCCCGAGCGAGATCGGCTGCCGTCCGTGCAGACTCCGCAAGCCCCTCTATTAGCACGGTTCGCGTCGGCAATGAATCGTGGCCCAGTTGCGACGCGCCCGAACGAGCCGAAGCCCGATCCCCTCAAAGTAGCGGCAGAGAAAGAGCTGAAAGAGTATCTAGGGGTAGCGGACCTGTACGACCCCAACGACCCCTGGGCCAGCACCTAACGTCTTGAACGCTCTTCGATACTGGACGGCGAGCGATCGATGCGAACGACTTTTCTTGGCTGCCCCACAGGGATTCGAACCCCAACCTACGGTACCAGAGACCGCTGTCCTACCATTAGACGATGGGGCAACTCCGCCGTTCATATTGGCAGAGTTGCCCCAGTTTTGCAACGGGTACTCGGTCTTCGGACCGTTCGCCTTGTTCTCGCTTAGCCGGCCAGCCGATAAGCGACGTACTCTTCCTGGCCTTCCAGGACCTGTTGTAATCTGCTGTCGGTGAGGTCTTCTGCCTCGTCGTCGGTGCGTGCGACGAACGTCACTTTCTCCGCGCCGGCGAACTGGCCAGCCTCTCGCGCGTTCTCGAACGACGTCAAAACCCCGTCGTCCATCCGCCGGACAGTCGCATAGTCGATCAGGATGCTGAACGGTTCGTCGCTGTGCATCCGAAGGTACTCAGTCATCTCCTCCAGAAACACTTTCGCCTCGCCGTTCGTGATGTAGCCACCAAAACTCGCCTCAATCTGGCGCTTGCCGGGATTCCAAGAAATCAAATACATAACCGCAATTTCAGCCTTTTCAGATTAGCCAAGTCACATCCGAGGCGACTCGACAACCCATTTATTCAACATTCGCCACATGAAAACGCTCGCACTCTTAACAGGGTGCGAGCGTATACGGTTTTGTTGCCAGCAGTGAACTTACCGGCCAGTAGCCTAGCTGGCCTCCTTCGCTTCCGCCTCTGTCAGCAACTGTGGTTCAGCCGTGCCAGCTACGGAGCCCACCGGAACGATCACTTTCTTGATGTCGTCGTTGCTCGGCACCTCGTACATCACCTCGAGCATGATGTTCTCCAAGATCGCTCGCAGCGCTCGTGCGCCGGTCTTCCTTTTCATCGCCTCCGCCGCGATCTCCTTGAGCACCCCTTCCTCGAACTCCAGTTCAACGTTGTCCAGTTCGAAGAACTTCTTGTACTGCTTCGTAATCGCGTTCTTCGGCTCTGTCAGAATCCTGATAAGCGCCTCTTCATCGAGTTCCTCGAGGGTAGTAATCACAGGCAATCGACCGATGAACTCCGGAATGAGGCCGTACTTTAGAAGGTCTTCGGGAAGGACGTTGCGGAGTATGTCCTTCTTGCGCTCGGCCTTGCTCGATGGATTGGCGCGGAACCCGAGCACGTTCTCCTTCTGTCGGCGCATGATAATATCTGAAAGCCCTTCAAATGCCCCGCCGCAGATGAACAGAATGTTCGTCGTATCGATGGGGATGTACTCTTGCTGCGGGTGCTTGCGACCACCTTGCGGGGGAACGTTGGCGACCGTACCCTCCAGAATCTTGAGCAGCGCCTGTTGAACGCCTTCGCCGCTGACGTCGCGCGTGATCGACGGGTTGTCGCTCTTTCGACCGATCTTGTCGATCTCATCGACGTAGATAATCCCTTTCTCACACAGCGACTGCGCGTTCGATGAGTCCAGCTGCTCAGCGGACTGGTACAGCTTGAGCAGGATGTTCTCGACGTCTTCGCCGACGTACCCTGCCTCGGTCAGCGCCGTCGCGTCGGTCATGGCGAACGGCACTTCGAGCATTCGAGCCAGGGTCTGAGCCAGCAGCGTCTTGCCCGATCCGGTCGGTCCGACCATGAGGATGTTGCTCTTTTGCAGTTCGACGTCGTCGTCCGCCCGGTCGCTCGAGACCCTCTTGTAGTGGTTGTAGATCGCGACAGACAGCGAACGCTTCGCGTGTTCTTGGCCGATGACGTAGTTCTCAAGATAGCCGACTATCTCTTTCGGCTTCGGCACGGTCTTCGGCTCAGACCCGACTGATTTGAACGACGTCTCGCCAAAGCCTGACTCGTCTGCCAAACCTCCAATCGGGAGGTCTTCGCCGGTAGTCAGGATATCGTTGCAAAGGTTGACGCAATCCGAACAGACGGCCCCGTGCAATCCGACGATGATCTTTCGACCGCCTTCGGCCGGATCCTTCGTCTTTCCGCAGAGGCAACACCGATTCGTTTCGTCTATTCGCGCCATCAATCAATTCCTTACTTCTTCGCACCCGGCTTCAATACCTCGTCAATCAATCCGTAGTCCAACGCTTCTTGAGCTGACATGAAGTAATCCCGATCACTGTCCTTTCGAACCTGTTCGACCTTCTTTCCGCTCGCCTTGCTGAGAATACCTATCAGGGTCTCCATGTACCGGTCTGCCTCAGCGATCGCGATCTTCATGTCTGCGACAGAGCCTTGGGTTCCTCCAGAGACCTGGTGGATCATTATCCGGCTGTTCTGCAAGCCGTACCGCTTCTTCTTGGCTCCGCCAGCGAGCAACACTGCTCCCATCGAGGCTGCCTGCCCGACACAGATCGTCGCGACATCCGGCTTGATCATCTCCATTGTGTCGAATATGGCGAGGCCCGCGCTCACGGAGCCGCCCGCTGTGTGGATGTAGAAATCTATGTCCTTGTCCGGATCTTCCTTCTCCAAGAACAGCAACTGGGCGATGATTAGGTTCGCCACGTAGTCGTCGATCGGGGTTCCGAGGAAGACGATTCTGTCCTTGAGCAGCCGAGACCATATATCGTATGTGCGCTCACCACGGGCCGTCTGCTCGATGACGAACGGAACTCCTGCTGTCACGTTACTCATGGATACGTTGGAAACTCCTGGACCGTTATGGTTATCGGGCGATCCTGGCCCTGTTTTCAGGTTCGACATAGCTTACTTTTTACTCTCCAAGTCATTCTCCTGTCGGGCAGGAGATCGCTCGATATCCCGTGCCTCTATCGCAGTGTCGCTTTGAACCTGATCTCCCGTCGGCCCGACCGGCGGGTCCACCTCGGTTATTTTAGCCTTTTCGGTCAGGAGCCCCAGCACTTTGGCGTACATCGTTCTGTTCACGATTTCATCCTGGATTTGAGGGCCGAACTCCTTTGCGAACTCGGTCATTTTTTCCGGCAGTACGTTGTTTTCATATGCGATTTTCAAGAACTGGGCGTTCGTGTCCTCGTTGGTGATCGCCAACCCCTCCTGCTTGAAAACTGAGTCTATGATCGCTGCTCGCTCGACGTGCGTCTTCGCCTCCTGCCGCTGCGCCTTTACGAACTGCTCTTCCGTCATCCCGTTCTGCTGCACGTAAGCTCCGAGGTCGGTGCCCTTCTCCTTCAACTGCTCCTTGATGTTGCTGAGGCGACGCTCCGCCACGGCCTCCCAAAGGTTATCTGCAACGTGAACGGTGCTCGCCGCATGCAACTGCTCGATGATTCGCTCGTGCACCATCTCTTCGGAAAGCTGTTGCCTGACCTCTCGAATGCGAGTCTCGACCCGTGCGCGCAGTTCGGACACGTCTTCTAGGCTCAGGCTCTTGGCGAAATCGTCATCGAGCGCAGGAAGTTCTATCGCGCTCAGCGATCGAAGCGTGACGGTGCACTTCTCGGTCTGACCGGCCAAATCCTGCTCCTCGAACGCCTCCGGAAAGGTGAGGTCGACGGACTTGATGTCGTCGAGCTGCATACCCATGAGGGCAGTATCGAGGCCCTCGAACGTCTGGCCGGCCACGACGACAAAGTTGCGACCGTCCCCCTCGTCCCCCTCGATCTTGATGTTGACGAGCGCGTTGTCCCCTGCTTGCAAACCACGGTCGGCCACCTCCTTGCGCTGGCCGCTTCTGGACCTCAATTCGTCGATCTGGCGCTCGATATCGGCTTCGGTGACTTCGATCCTGTACTTTTCCGCTTGCAGACCCTCGTACTCGCCTAGCTCGACCTGCGGCGCGAGCGGAACTTTGGCCGTGTACTCGCACTCTGGGGGCTCTCGCGTGAACTTCTTGAGATCGACCGCCGGCTGGGCAACGGCGTTCAGCGACTCGTCGGTGAGCGCCTTGCGCAAGCTTGCGCGGATCGCCTCTTCCATAGCCGCACCTTCCAGATCGCCGAGGGGCACCGCCTTCTCGATCATCGCCGACGGTGCCTGGCCAGCTCTGAAACCCGGGATTCGAACCCGCTTCCCGTACTCCTTGAGTACCCGCTTGAACGCTGTTTCAACCTGCTTGGCGGAACAGACGACTTCGAGCACGACTGTACACGGATTCAGGTCATCGCGAGAAATTTGCATCTCCGAGCTGGGCTCAGTACTCATCGGAAGTAAACGAGTCTACCCAAGCACTGCTGGGCGTTCAGGGCCGCCGTCAGTTGCCGGTCGGCACCGTCTCCGGCACGGCCAGGAGGTCTTCAAGCGCCAGCCTCAGGGACGCGAATTTGAACCTGAAGCCGTTGGCCAGGGCGATCTCTGAACGAACTTTTTGCCCGGTGAGCAACAGCTCTGGCTCCATCCGCCTGAGCCAAGCCACGGCTCGAATCACCGGTGTTGGCGGCTTCGGAAGTGCCCGCCTTTTCAGTATCCGCCGAAACTCCGCCATCATCGCAGCGTTCGTGACCGGCTCAGGGGCGACCGCGTTGAGCGCTCCAGACAGACCGGACTCCAAGCACCAGTCAATGATGCGAACGACGTCATCGATGTGAATCCAGCTAATGTACTGCTCGCCGCTCCCGACGGCAGACCCCAAGAACGCCTTTGTTATCGACGACAACTGCTTGACGAACGCCCCGTCTCTTGCCAGCACAACTCCGATCCGCAGCTTCACGCGACGAGTCTCACCCACATCGGCGTCATCTACCTCTTGCTCCCACTCCTGGCACATCTCCGGCAGGAAGCCCTCACCGGCACGCGTTGCCTCTGAAACCTCCCTCGCGCCTGTATCGCCGTAGTAACCGACTGCGCTCGCGTTGATCCATGTCTGAGGAGGAGCCTGACAAGCAGCGATCGCCTCCCCGATCGCACGAGTCGACAGCACCCTGGAGTCGCGCATGATTCTCTTGTTATCTGCGGTCCACCTGTGGATCACGGGGAAACCCGACAGATTGATCACGGCGGACGCACCGTCGATAACTGAGACCCATTCGCCAGCACTTTGGGCATCCCAAGTAACGCGACGAGCACCCGCCACCTCAATGAGGCCGCGAGAGAGCACGACGACTTCTACACCGTCGCTCGACCACTTCCCCGCCAACGCTCGCCCGATCAGCCCGGTGCCTCCCGCGATGACGATGCGACCGCCCGTCATTCGTCGTCTACCATCCACTGCCCAACAATGTCGTGTTCGACGCCGAGGTTTTGCAAGATCCGCGCAACGACGGTATCGACAAGGTCGTCGAGCGTCTTCGGACCGTTGTACCAAGCCGGCGATGCTGGCAGTATCGTCGCGCCGGCCTCCGCCAACTGGGTCATGTTGCGCAGCATGATCAAGCTCCACGGCATCTCCCTCGGTACGAGTATCAGCTTCCGGCCTTCCTTGAGGCAGACGTCGGCGGCACGCGTCAAAAGGTCGTTGCTCACGCCGTTCGCGATCCGACCGGCGGTGCCCATCGAGCACGGCACGATCACCATGCCGTCGTGTCGGAACGAGCCAGACGCCGGCGACGTGAAGAAGTCTCGCGTACCGCACAGCCTCACGTTGTCGAACGCTTCGCCGAGCCACTCGTCCGTTCGGAAGTTCTCTCGGTCTGGCGCCACGCCTAGCTCGATTCTGGCAACGTCGAACGCTTGGTCGGTCATCATGAGATACACTTCCGACCAGATCGGCGCAGCGACCCGCAAAAAACGCCGGGCGTACGCTGCGCCGCTGGCACCCGTGACACCGACTACCAACTTGCCCGTTGACATCCGACCAGCAGTGTACGGCACGGGCAGCGCTACCGTCCGCTTGTAGGACAAAAGATGAGCCTGGAACCGAGCAAATTTCGACTCACCACTCGTCCGATAGGATCTGTGGACGCGGGGCCTTGGTCGTGGAAAGCGCTCGCCGCAGTGCTGCTCGTTTCTCTGCTTGTCCGCGCTCTGTGGCTTTGGAAGGTCAACACGATGCCGGTCACGGACTACTGGTGGTACTTCGAGCGCGCAGTCTCCCTTTCAACCGGCAACGGATACGCGGTGAACGGCGAGCCTACTGCCTACTGGCCTCCCGGTTATTCGCTGTTCTTGAGCCCGTTCTTCATGGCGATCAAGCCAGCCATCACACTGGCGAAGGGTCTGAACCTCCTGCTCGTGATGCTGTCGCTGGTCGTCACGTTCCGACTGGCGCACCGTCTGTTTCGATCCAACGCCATCGCCGTCGTTGCGACGTTGCTCTTGTCGTTTCACTTCAGCTGGATCGCTTACTCAGGAATCTTGGCCGCCGAACCGCTGTACACGCTCCTTTCACTCGTCGGAGTTTACTGGTCGTTGGATGCTCCTGGCAATCGCAAACGGTCGTTCCTGGTCGGCCTTGTGTTCGGCATGGCGACATTGGTGAGGCCGCAAGCGATCCTTTTGCCACTGCTCGCGCTGCTTTGGGCAAGACGCGACTCGGGCAACCCCGAGTCGCACAAGATCTGGCCGTCCATCCGCGCCGCGTACGTCGGGCTGCTGCTCGTCGTCGTGCCCTGGGCGGCGCGCAACGTTTCCGTACTCGGCGAGCCCATCATTGTCAGCACGAACATGGGCGACAACCTGCTCATAGGAAACAACCCCGCCGCCACAGGGCGGTACATGCCGCCGGAAGAGGCGTTGCCTACAGCGCCCGGCGAATCTGAGTTCGAGCGCGATAAACGGGCCAGAAGCGAGGCGCTGACTTACGCTCGCGATAATCCTGGGGTTACCCTGCGGCTCTTGCCAAGCAAGCTGTGGCACACGTTCGGCTACTCCAGCGATGGGCCGTACTGGGCGTTTCAAAAGGTGAAGGAGGTCGTCAACGTGCCGGGCACTGGCGTCGATCGCCCCTTGTACAAGTTCTCGAAACGGTACACCCGATGGTATCACGGAGCTGTTATGTTGCTGTTCTTGGGCTCGCTTCTTGGCTCACTTATTCTGAGATTTAAGGGTGCGGATCGACTCAGGCTTCCGGTTACCGGACTGGTACTCATCGCGTACACGGCGCTACTGTCGATGGTGTTCTTCGGCAATCCGCGATTCGCGTTTCCGGTGCTGCCGTTCATCTGCATGCACGCTGCTTGGCTGCTCGTGTTGGCGTCGCGAAGCTTGGTCGCCGCCCAAACTACGGGCTCGAAGCCTCATCAACGCATCGGCTGAACAGCAAACTTGTCGAAGTACACCATGAGCACCGGCCCTTCTTGCGAGTGCCATTCAGGGTGCTTCGGCTCTTCCTCTTCTCCTTCTGCTCCGTCCTCGTCGTGAGAGTCCGCGCTATCGTCGTGGCTGGCGGCCAGCATCGCCTTGTTGATCGCCTCGGCAAGATCACGCTTGAGCTGCTCCTTGCCAGCGGTGGTCAAGACCTCCTCCAGCGTTGCGCTCGACATCACGGTGATGATCGCGTCGCGTACAGGAGATAGTCCATCGGCGCCTTCCTCCTCCCCGCCGTGCCCGCCGCCGCCGTGCTCGTACCCTTCAAACAGGTGCAGCGTTATCTCAGCTTGCAAATAGTATTTTCCGCCGCTGAGATTGACGATGAATTCGCCGAGCTGCATCATTTCGCCGAGCTCGATTTCGGGCTCCTCAGCAGGGCCGTTCGCCATCTTGAGACCGAAAAAGCCGCCAGCGCCTAAGACGACGACGATCGCGGCGATGATCGGCAGCTTTCCTTTTTTCTTGCCGCCCTTGGCGTCTTCTTCACCCTTCTTGGCCTTCTTGCCCTTCTTGGCCTTCTTGTCCTTCTTGCCTTTCTTGGCCTTCTTCGGTTTCTCTCCGGCATCGCTGTCCGCCGGGCGTTCTTCGTTCTTGGCCTCGTTAGGTCTCTCTCTGGCACCGCGGTCGATCGGGCCTTCTTCAACCTTGTCCCTCTTCGGCTTCTCTGCGGCCTCGCTGTCCTTCGGAACCTCTTCAACCTTGGCCTTCTTCGCCTTCTTTCCGGCTTTGCCCTTCTTCGCTTCTAGCCGAGCGGCCTTTTTGTCCAGCTTGGCTTGCTTCTTGTCGAGCTTGGCCTGTTTCTTGGCTTTTAGGGCAGCCTTCTTCCTGGCCTTCGGGCTCAGCTTCTTCTTCGGCTTTGCGGCCTCGACCGGCTCCTCCTCCCTATCCTCAATTCTTCGCCTTACCTGCTCTTCCGCCATTTACACGAACTCCAACCTGTACATTCCGCATTCCCAGGCAAATTTCACACGGTTCGGCTCGGAAGGCCCGCCAGCTTGCTTCTGGGTGCGCCTTAGCTTCAAACTGTCCGTCAGATGGAGCAGATCGCCGAACTGGAGTCAGCAGCGCGTTCTGCGGTTGCGGCCGCGGCTACGACCGCCGAGCTGCGCGAGCTAGAGCTGAAGTACCTGGGCAAGCACGGCGAACTCACCGGCTTGATGCGCTCCATCGGGTCTCTTTCCAAGGAAGAAAGGCCGAAGTTCGGGGCGGGGGTGAACGAGGCGACGGCGCGGTTGCAGTCGCTGATCGACTCTCGCGTGGGGGATTTGAAGTCAGGCGAGCTTGCCTCGCAGTTCGATGCGGAGCGGATCGATGTGACGATGCCGTCTCGCCCGCCGCAGGCTGGGCTCGAGCACGTGTTGCAGCAAGCGACGAACAAGATCAAGAAAACCTTGTCGTCCCTCGGCTTCACCTACTACGAAGGGCTGGAGCTGGAGGAGTTCAAGTACAACTTCGAGGCGCTGAACTACCCGCCCAACCACCCCGCGATGGACGACCAGGACACGTTCTACGTGGACGACACGCACCTTCTTCGCACGCAGGGCACGGCGTTCCAGGGTCGGATCTTCGAGGAGTTCAAACCGCCCTTCCGGTTCTTCACTGTCGGGCGCTGCTTCCGCAACGAGGCGGTCGATCGCACGCACGGCCACACGTTCCACCAGGTCGATGCGTTCATGGTCGACGAAGGGATTTCGATGGCGCACCTTAAGGGGACGCTGCGGGCTTTCGCCTCCGATATGTTTGGCGAAGGTGCTAAGGTGCGATTCCGACCGGACTTCTTCCCGTTCGTCGAGCCGGGGGTGGACTACTCAATCTCGACGCCGAAGCTGTTCGACGGCAAGTGGGTCGAGCTCGGCGGCGCGGGGATGATCCACGCGAACATCCTGGACGCCTACGGCATCGACACGGAGCGGTACAGCGGGTTTGCGTTCGGCCTCGGAGTCGAGCGCGTCCCGATGATGGCGTACGGCGTCGACGACCTGCGTTACTTCATGGACAACGACATCCGGTTCCTGGAGCAGTTCGGGTAATCGCCGCAGCGTGGGTGGCAGGGGCAAGCAACCGCATTGCCCCTGTGGCGCTAGCCAGTGAGCACATCCATGTACAATGCAGTTCAACAATGGGACACCGTATCTCCTACGATGAGCCTGGACACGCGCACGAACTGACGTTCAGCACATACAAGAACGTCCAGTACTTCCGCATCGACAAGAACTGCAGACTGTTCCTGCAATACCTTGGTCAAGCGAGAGAGCGCCAGAAGTTTGAACTGTGGGCATACGTCTTGATGCCCCAGCACGTCCACCTGCTTGTGTGGCCGGGAACAGAGGGCGCAAAGGTCGCAGAGATACTCAAGTCTATCAAGCAACCGTTCTCTCGCCAGATGATCAAACTCGCACGTTGCAATCAGCCGAGAGTCTGGCAAAAAGGTGGTGGGTATGACCGAAATCTTTTCACCACGAAGGCGACGCAAGCAAGTATCGACTATATCCATATGAACCCTGTCAAGGCAGGTCTTTGCAGTAGTCCGTCTGACTACTTGTGGTCATCAGCAAAGTGGTACCAGGACAGAGAGTCAGGACTGATCAAGCCGGATTATGCGAAAGTTTAGTCCAATCCCGGCTGAAGCCGCATGGGTGATCCAGTAGGTCACCCATGCCACCCAAAAACAGAACTAAGTAGAATAGCCGTGCCGTGAAGCTGACCGAATCCATGCTCCGGGACTACGTGGACACGCCGCTCTCCGTCGAGGAGATCGGCGACCTACTGACTATGACCGGGTTCGAGATCGAGGGGATCGCGGTGGTCGAGGGCGAGAACGTGCTGGACGTCAACATCATGGCGAACCGCGGAGACGGGCCGAGCGTGATCGGGGTCGCGCGCGAACTGCTCGCCAAGGACGCGAGCGCCAAGCCGAAGGCGCTCTACGAAAGGGCGCAAGTCCGTTTCGAGGCCGGCGACCAGATGGCCGACGAGGCGAGCAAGCTGACCAGCGTCGAGATCGAGACCGACCGCTGCAACAGATACGGCTGCCGGGTATTCGAGGACGTCAAGAACAGCCCTACGCCCGGCTGGATCCAAGACCGGCTCAGGCAGATCGGTCAGCGCCCCATCTCGCTGCTCGTCGATCTGACGAACTACGTGATGTTCGAGACCGGTCAGCCGCTGCACGCTTTCGATCTGGACAAGCTGGAAGGAAAAAGGATCGTCGTGCGGCAAGCGGATGCAAAGGAGAAAACGTTCACGACGCTCGACGAGGAGAAGCGGACGATCACCACGAAAGACATGATGATCTGCGATGCGTCGTGCCCCGTCGCGATCGCGGGCGTGATGGGTGGGATGGAGAGCGAAGTCGGCGACACGACGAAAACGATGCTCTTGGAGAGCGCGAGCTTCGACCACAAATCTGTGCGGAACACGCGCACGAGGCTCGGCATATCGAGCGAGGCGAGCTACCGGTTCGAGAGGTACGTCGACCCAGAGCAAGTCGTCGCCGCGCTGAACCGGTTCACTGAGCTTTATGAGGAGGCGACCGGCGACTGGTCCGTGCGCGGAATCATCGACGTGTACCCGCGCCCACCGAAGCCCGAGCCGATCATCGTCCGCATGAGCCGCGTCGCGAAGGTTTTAGGAATGGACGTAGCGCAGGATGAGGCCACCGGCTACCTGAAAAAGCTCGGCTTCGAGGTCGAACAGAGCGACAGCAGCCTGGTGTGCACGGCACCAACCTGGCGCATCGACATCCTGCGCGAGGACGACCTTGTCGAGGAGATCGGCCGCATCCACGGCTATGAGAAGATCCCCGAGATTCTGCCGAAGGGCGAGACGACGCGCGGCGGAGTGTTCGGCGCGGACGCGAAGATCGACCGAGTGCGAGAAGAGCTTCTCAGGTGTGGCCTGACGCAGACGATCAGTCACAGCTTGCGCAACGTCCACCCGCTCGACGCACCTGGCGAACGGCTTAAGGTCCGCAACCCGCACTCGCCTGAGATCGCCTTTCTGCGCAACAGCAACCTGCCCTCTGTCGCGGACGCGGCGAACAAGAACGGCAACCAGAACCTGCACCTCTTCGAGATCGGTAAGGTGTTCAGTCCGGACCGCGAGCACTTCGACCTCGCGATCCTATCGACCGGAGGAGACCCGCACGAGGACTGGCAGAAAGAGCAGTCGCCGACCGCAGACTTCTACAGCATGAAGGGCGTCGTCGAGCGTGTCTGCGCGAGCATCGACGCGACGGCGGAAATCACAGCGCCAGAGCAGCCAGACCTGCGCATGCACCCCACCAGGCAAGCAGTCCTGACGGTCGATGGCGAGCGCGTCGGGGTGTTCGGACAGATTCACCCGACCGTCGCAGAACAGACAGACCTGCCGAAAGAGACGGTGATCGCCGAGATCGACCTCTCGACTCTCTCTGAGCGGAACGCGACCGAGCGGCACCTTAAGCGCGTCAGCCGAAACCCGGCAACCCGCCGCGACATCGCGGTAGTGGTCGAAAAGAGCGTCTCCTTCGCAGATTTGGAAATTGCCGTCGGAGAAGCGTGTGGCGAAGTTCTCGAGAAGCAGTGGCTGTTCGACGTCTACGAGGGCAAGGGCATCCCCGAGGGGTCGCACAGCCTCGCGATCGCGCTGCAGCTCCGCAAGCAGGGCGAGAACTTCACGGACGAAGAAGCGAACCAGGTGCGGGACGCCGCCGTGCAGGCGCTCGAAGCTCTGGGAGCGAAGCTGCGCTAGCCACGAGCTTCATCACCAGCACGAACAGCAGAACCACGAACGGCGCGCGCAACGCAGAAGGCCAGTAGTGGTAGTGCCCGAAGTCCTTCAGCCACGCCATCGGCAGATAAGTGACGAACGAAAGGCTGAGAAAACCGAAAACCAGCCACCGCAGGTTCCTGTCTCCCCACGCGCGCCAGTAAGTCGTGAAGTTGCCGACGGCCGTCAGCACGGGCATCCAGAACGAACCGGTCAGCAGTATCGCAGGGCCTGCGAAAAGGCCGGGGAGGGTCATGTAAAGAGCGAAGATACCGGGCAAGGCATACTCGCCGAGGATGATGAACATCCCCGAGCCTGATCTAAATTGCTGATCCTGATACCCCGAACTCTCAGCCGGCAAAACTTGTAAGCGCAGGAAGTAATAGCCGACGATCAACAGCCAGAAGCAGACGTGGGGCCAGAACGCCGACCTCTGCCCGCGCACGGCGAACAGGATCGCGACGCCGACCATTGCCGCAGGGAGCATGACTGCCTGCTCGTAGCTGCCGAGAGCGAGAACGACTCCCGCAAGCGCGACCAAGACCCATAGCCAGACGAACTTCGACGGCTCGACCGGCGATGGCGCGTGCTTCGAATCCGGAACATCGTCGACAGACGCTTTCATCGGCGCGCGTTTTCCTGACAGCCGCACGTACCGCGCAAACGCCGCCATCGAGATCAGCGCGAATACCGTCATGACCGACGCGGTGCGGCCAGGAAGCCAGTCGAGGATGCGTTCGGAGAACGGCTCGACCGGAAGCAGCTGCGACGACAGAAAGAGGCACCCAAGCGCAGCGACCGCACACGGAGCGATCTTCTGCTTCCCTCCCCGCAACACTCCCAAGAGACAGAGCGGCGCGAGCCACAAGAGAGCAGTCGCAAGAAGGCTGAAGTAGGAACTGCCGAGGTGCCAGACCCCGAACAGCACAGTTGAAACGCCGGCGAGCCAGGGCGAATCGGTCAGCTCGCGCAACAGCCAGAAAAGCAGCACGATGCAAACGACTGCGATGATTGCGTTGGTCCGCCCGTACCCTGCGGCATCGTCGCCGAAACGCGCGTTGTCCCACTCGAAGGTCAGAGTCGAAATCGGGCGGTAGAAGTGGTTCTGCAGAGGCCAGTCGCCTTTGAACCACGCCATCGGGTCTTTAACCTCGCGGATTCTGTTCAGAAGCGCGACGGTATCCGTGTCCTGAAGGAGCATGGATGAGGTCGCCTTGCCCGCGTAAACCAACGCGCACACTGCGACCACGACGACCAGCCAAGGCAACCACCGCTTCAACACTCGTGAATATACCGAAGGGCACACAGTTGACAGGTGATGGAAACGATTCGATCCTCCGAGGCATTAGAATAGGTAGAGAACGACCATGAATATCGACTTAGTCAAAAAGCTGGTACTGTTCGGCGCTGCGGGGCTTGTAATCGCAATCGTTGCGTCTGCGCTGTCCACATCAGATATCGAACAGGCCGTTGGTAAGAAGATCCCGGAGTGGACCATGACCTCGATCGACGGTGAGGAGTTTTCGAGCAAGGACTTGAAAGGCCGGGTCGTGCTGGTGGATTTCTGGGCATCGTGGTGCCCGCCTTGCAGAACGGCGTCGCCTTTCATGCAGGAGCTGCATGAAAGGTACGGCGACCAAGGGCTCGTCGTAATCGGAGCTAACACCGGCGAGGATGCAGAGGGAGTCGCCGCAACCGCGTACAGGGACGAGCACGGCTACAGCTACGTGATCACGCACGACAACCAAAAGCTTGTCGACGAGTGGGGCGTCGAAGGCCTGCCCACTTTCGTCTTCATCGACCGGGACGGCAAGATCGACACCGTCGAAGTCGGGTTCGGCCCACCATCGAAGAAGCAGTTTGAAAAGACGATCGAGAAGCTGCTGAAGAGCTAACTGCGGCTAGCACCAGGTCTAAGGGCCCTAGTGCGGAACATCGCCACAGCGAGAAACGTTGTCCTTACAGACCGCTCGCAGGGACTGAACAATGGAATTTCTCGCCAAATTAGCCGCATCGCTTTTGACGGCGCTCGCGGCGCTAGCAGCGAACGTGACGCCCAGCCCCGCAATCCCCGTTGCGGCGACAGCGGAAGTCGATCATCCAGCGGTCACGGCACAGCTTCACGAGCCCGAGCCTAGCGCAATCGAATCGGACTGCCAGCAGATCGAAGAGATCGTGCTCGCCGCAATACATGGCGACTCGGCGCATTTTAAGTTGCTCATCGTTTCCAGCGAAGCCACGGCCGTAACCGAGCCATTCGACCTTTCAGGCTTGCTAGACGGATCGTGGTCGCCAAAGTCGAACGCCATACTCGCCCTGCCCTGGTACGTCGATCAGCAACAGGATTGCCGCGCGTTTTTCACCCGGCTTTCCAACAGCCCGCAGCTAGCGCGCTAACGGCTGCCGCCACCTCCAACGCGAACCCTGTCCTTCGGGTCTTTGATCTGCGGCGCGGGGTTCTTTTTCACCTGCTCCTGCAAATACGCGATCGCGCGGTCAAGCTGCGGGTCGATGCCTTTGACGAAGAGGTTCGGGTCACTCGGGACGTCGATGTCGGGGCTGACGCCCGCGCCCTCGACCACCCAGCCGTCCTCAAGCGTGTACATGCCGTAGTTCGGCACCTGCACGACGCCGCCATCGATCAACGGCCAGCCCGGTGAGGAGCCGACCTCGCCGCCGTAGGTGCGGCGCCCGATGAGGGGGCCTAGGTCGAGTCCCCTCCAGCGGTGCGGAAACTCCTCGCCGTTCGAGACGTTGAACTCGTTGATCAGGCACGCCATCGGCCCAGCGAAGTAGTCGGACTGCCTCGTCCACGGGCCGGTGCTGCCGCGCATGTTGAAGTACGCGCCTAGCTTCTCGTCGAGGATGTCGAGGATGATCGACTGCACCCATCCGCCGTTGTTGTAGCGCGTGTCGATGACGAGCGCCTTCTTGTTGCGCTGCGGATAGTACTGGCGGATGAAGTCGCTGACGTCGCCGTTGCCCATCGCAGCGAGGTAGATGTAGCCGATCTCGCCGTTGGTCTTTCGGCTGACGTATTCGCGCTGCTTTGCGACCCAATCGACGAGCCGCATCCTAGTCTCGTTTGCGACAGGTTTGACGAAGACCGTCCTGGCGCCCTCCGTCGTCGGTTCGGAGTTGACTTTCACCGAAACAATCTGCCCAGCGCGGCCTGCGAGAGAGCCGAGAAAGTCGCTGCCGACTTTTGCGGGCACTCCGCCGACCGCGATCAGGAAGTCGCCGTCCTTCACGCCGAGACCCGGCGCTGCGAGGGGGGACATTTCGTTGGAAAGAACCCCGTCGCCGCGCAAGATGCGCTTGATCTTGTAGTAGCCCGACGCATCTGGCTCGAGGTCGATGCCGAGCGACGCGCCTGGGGTCATCGGCTTGATGCTCTGCATGTCGCCGGGTCGGAGGTACTGGTGCGAGGAGCCGAGTTCGGCCTGCATCCAGCGGATCAGCTCGTCCAGTTCGTCGCGGGATCGCACGTCCGGCAGGTACTTCTCGTACTTCGCGCCGATCGCGTCCCAGTCGTTGCCGTGCATGTTCGCAACGTAGAAGTAGTCGCGCAGGTGGCGCCAGGCGTCCCAGTACATCTGCCTCCACTCCGCCGGGGGGTCGATACGGATCCTGAGGCCTCCGAAGCTGACTTTGCCTTTAGTCGTCGGAACGTCCTTGCCGCTCACGTCGACGACGCGGAGGTTCGAGACCAGCAGCTTCTTGCCGTCCGCCGAAACGTCTGTCATCGAGCCCGAGGTCAAAGTGCCGCCGGACTTCTTCGAAATGTCGAAGAAAGTAATCGCTGCGCCTTCCTGCAACAAGAGACGGTCGCCGATCGCGCGGACGCTCGTGTAAGCGCCTGCAGCGACCGGAAGCTGGACGAGACGTTGGTACAGACCGTCGAGGTCGATCTTCGTGCTCTCATCCTTCTTCTCTTCATCCTTCTTCTCTTCATCCTTCTTCTCTTCATCCTTCTTGTCTTCCTCCTCTTTCGGCGGCACGACCTCCGTCGCGTCTTTCAGGGCCAGCGGCGACTTCTGGTCTTTCGTCAGAAGCAACAGGCACGGAACCATGACCTTCGTCGTGTTGAGCTGGTTGAACACCGCGTCGTTCGACACCGTGAAGTTGCGGCGACTGAGGAACACGATGTACTTGCCGTCGGTGCTGAAAACCGGCGACTGGTCGTCGGTCATCGTTCCGCCGAAGAACTTCCGCTGGTCCGTCGCGATCTCGTACAGCACGAGGCGGCCCATCTGCGTGATGTGGTGGACTTGGCTGTAGACGATCCATTTGGAGTCCGGCGAGAAGCCGAACTTCGTGCCATCCCAGTTCGCATAAGCGCGCGTGATCTCGCGGTCGTCGCTGCTTGCGACGTCCACGACACGCAAGAGCATGTCGCTGTCGTTGTAGGCGATTTTCTTTCCGTCCGGCGACCATTCGTAGTTGACGATCCGGTGCGCGATCTTCTTCGTGACCTGCTTCTCGTTCGATCCGTCTGCGTCTGCGACGTACAGCTGTTGCTCCCCACCCTTGTCGCTCAGGAAAGCGATCTTCTTGGCGTCTGGAGACATCTTCGGCAGCCGCAATCTTACGCCGTTCTCTGCCTTCCAAAGCCTCGCCTCGCCATCGCCGACTGGCAGCGACACGATCTGCCCGCGCGTCTCGACGAACACGCGCTTGCCGGTCTTCGAAATGCTCGCTGCCAGCACGTTCTTGTCCGCAGCGATATAGATCGGCCGCATGTGCATGAGGTCGGAGACCATTTCAAATCTGAGATTTGAGATTTCACCCGTGGCAAGGTCGACGGTCTCGACGTTGCGCCCCTTCTGATAGATCAGCGTCTTGCCGTCGGTGTTGAGGTCGCGCACTTCGAGATCATAGGGGCCGGCGACTTTCTTCGCGTCGCCGCCGTCTGCAGGCGTGCTCATCACAGTGAACGTGTTGCCGACCATGTTGGCGAAGTAGACGTTGTCGCCCGCCCACACGGGGAACTCGTTCGTGCCTTCGATGTCGGTGATCTGCGCGAACTTCGTCCCTCCCAGGTCGCCGACCCATATCTGGTTCTGCATCCCGCCGATGTAGTGGAACCATGCGTTGGTAGCGCGGTTGAAGCGCGTGAACGCGTAGCGGTCGCCGCTCGGCGCGAAGCCGACGTTCACCGCCCATTCGAGCGGCAGATCGACCGGCGCCCCGCCTGCCGCCGGCACCATCTTGATCTGGTAGCTCTCAGGGTAGCCGCGCGTGCGGTAGATGACGTTCTTGCCGTCGGCGGTCCAGTCCTGCACCGTCGCGTAGATGTAGTGGTACGTCAGCCGCTTCGGAGTGCCGCCAGCGCTCGGCATGACGTACGCCTCGCGCGCGCCGTCGTACTCGCCCATGAAGGCGATCTGCGAGCCGTCTGGCGAGAAGCGTGCGAAGTACTCGGTGCCTGCGTCGTTGGTCAAACGGTGCGCCTTCCCGGTCGTCCGGTCGCCGAGCCAGAGGTCGCCCTCGGACGTGAATACGACTTGGTCGCCGTGGATGTCGGCCCAGCGCATGAACGGCTGGGAATCTTGTTGTGTGAGAGCAATCGCGAGAAGACTGGCTGTGAACATAGGTTCCTCTCACGCCGTTTTACTCTAAGTCCAAGGTGCTTTTCTGGCGCCGAGGCAGAAGCTGGATAGGACTTATGAGACCTATAGGTCTTATAAGGCGCATCAGAGGTGGAAAACGGGGCTTTGAGAAGCCCTAGAACAGCCAGATTTTGAACCTAATCGCGGGTAAAATAACCGGGTCCGAATAGGGCCATGCGCGAGTACGCGCGGCCTGCTGTGTCCGGGGTTAAGAATTGCCTGAAGAAGCAAACGTAATAGAGATCGTAGAGATCGAAGAGGAGCTGTCGCGCAGCTACGTCAACTACGCGATGTCGGTCATCATTGCACGCGCTCTGCCGGACGTGCGCGACGGACTGAAACCGGTCCAGAGACGCATCCTCTACGCGATGCACCGGCTCAATCTGACGCCGACCAACCCCACGACGAAATGCTCCAAGGTGACCGGCGAAACGACCGCCGACTTCCACCCGCACGGCAACGAGGTCGTGTACCCGACCTTGGTCCGCATGGCGCAAGACTTCAGCATGCGGTATCCGCTGATCTTCGGCCAAGGGAACTTCGGCTCAGTCGACGGCGACTCTCCAGCTGCCATGCGCTACACGGAGTGCCGGTTGTCGCCGATCGCGATGACGATGCTCGAAGACCTCGACCGAGAGACCGTCGACTGGACGCCGAACTACCTTCAGACGATCAACGAGCCGACGGTTCTTCCCGCCGGTTTCCCAAACCTGCTCTGCAACGGCGGACAGGGCATCGCCGTCGGCATGGCGACGTCGCTCCCGCCACACAACCTGACGGAGGTTTGCAACGCCGCTCTTTACCGCCAGGACAACCCAAAGTGCTCGCTCGACGAGATCATGGAGATCATGCCCGGGCCGGACTTCCCCACCTATGGGCTGATCATGGGCAAGCAGGGAATCCGGAGCGCGTACGAGACAGGCCGAGGTTCGATCGTCATGCAGGCAAAGACGATGATCGAGCCGAAAGAAGGAGGCAAATCGTCGATCATCATCACCGAGCTTCCGTACCAGGTCAACAAGCAGAACCTCGTCAAGAACATCGCGGACCTCGCCAAGCAGAAGAAGTTCGACGGCATCACTGACGTGCAGGATTACTCGGACAAGCGCGGTATGCGAATCGAAATCGATCTGCGCCGAGACGTCAACCCCAACAAGGCGCTGAACTACCTGCTCAAGAAGACACAGCTCAGAACGACGTTCGGAACGATCATGCTGGCTCTCGTCGACGGTGCGCCAAGGGTGTCGCCGGTGTTGATGATCCTGGATGAGTTCCTAAAGCACAGAACGGAGGTCGTCGAACGCCGCAGCCGATACGAACTGATGCGCTCGCTCGAAGAAGTGCATCTCAACGAGGGGTATCAGATCGTGCGACGGAACCTCGACGCGATCATCAAGGCGATCCGAGCGTCCAGGGACGTCGGCGAGGCGAGGGTGCGACTCGTGCGAGAGTTCGAGCTGTCGCCGTTCCAAGCCGCCGCGATCTTGGCGATGCCGCTCCGTCGGTTGACGCAGCTCGCGCAAGAAGAGCTGGAGCAGACGTACAAGGACGCGCTGCGAAAGGCGCAAGACCTGATGGACATCCTGACCAGCGCACTGCGATTGAAAAACGTCGTCCGGTCGGAGATCGAGATGCTGCGCGACAAGCACGGCGACGAGCGGCGCACCAAAATCATCGCCCGCGAGGTCGGTGAGTTTAGCGAGGAAGACCTCATACCAGAAGAGGAGTGCATCCTCGCCATCTCGCGCGACGGGTACATCAAACGGATCAGCATCGACGCGTATCGCCAACAGAAGCGCGGCGGCAAGGGCATGAAGAACGTGCAGAAGTCCGAGGACGAGCCGGAGAACGTCTTCCAGGTCAACACGCACGACTACATCCTGTTCTTCACAAACCGCGGCAAGGCTTACAAGCTCCGTGCGTACGACATTCCAGAATCCAGCCGGTACGCGCGCGGAATGCCGGTGATCAACTACATCGCGATAGAGTCGGACGAGCGCGTCACGGCGACGATCAACGTGCGGGATCACAAAGGCGAGGGTTACCTCACGATGATCACGAAATTTGGAGAGATCAAGCGCACCGCCCTCGCCAAGTACCAGAACCTGCGCAGCAACGGCCTGATCACATTCGACATCGAGCCGGGAGACGAACTGGGCTGGGTGCTGGAGAGCGACGGCCAAGGCGACATCATGATCGTCACGCACAACGGCCAGTCGATCCGATTCCGCGAGACCGACGTGCGCGACCGGTCACGCACAGCCGGAGGCGTCAGGGCCATCAGATTGAAAGGTAAAGATCACATCGTCAGTGCCGACCTTGCAGACGACGAGGCAACGCTGCTGGTCGTCGGAGAGAACGGATACGGCAAGCGGACCAAGATCAGCGAGTACCGCGTGCAACGTCGCGGCGGCAGCGGAATCTTAACCATGAACTGCACCGCAAAAACCGGCAAGATCGTCGGCTCGCACAAGGTGGACGACAAGGACAAACTGCTCGTCCTGACAGTGAAAGGCAAGGGCATCCGCATGAAGGTCAAGGACATCCGGCTCGTCGGCCGCATCGCCCAGGGCGTCAAGCTCATCAACCTGAAGGAAGGCGATCAGATCGCATCGATCGCGAGGCTGGTCGATGAGGACGAGATGCAAAAGTCCGTCGCAGAGACGAAAAAGCCCGGCCCGGTCGATCTGTTCGACAACTAGAGGCGTCTCGCGTCTTGCTGACTCTCGTTCCTGGCACACGCTCCATTTTGGGAGTGCGCCAGTTCGATGGCGCTTTTCGGGCGCTGAGGCTCGGTGCAAGTCAGGCGGCTTGACGCCATCTGTGCCGCGCCCTGTCGGTCGCGCGTATGTGGACTGAGAGTCCACAGGCCGGGATGCGGACTAAGAGTCCGCGCTCCGTTTTTGGGAACGCAATGCTGTTACGCACAAACATCCTAACGACAGTGGCAGGGAAACTGACACCATTGGGCCGACCGACCGCCTGAGAATGGTCGATGAAGTAGAGATGCGAAAGTCGGTCGCAAAAGCGAAGAAGCCCGGCACGGTCGATCTGTTCGACAACTAGAAAACCCTGGCCGGTCAGGCAGAGCGTCGCCGATGGCTGACAGACGATATCCCTCCATACTCGCAGTGTGGAGGGTCCATTCCCGCTCGATGCCCCTGTCTCATGGCTGCCCGCCCACCCACGCCGGCGCGATCGGCCTGCTAGATGGCTGAAAAACTCCGTCCTGCAAAGCCTCACGCGTTCCTTTTGTAGGATAATGTCGGGCAGAGAGGATGTCCTACAGTCAACCGCATCGTCCGTCGGGGACGCTCGACTTCGCCGTCATTGGGGAATCGTTCACCTTGCTGTTCAGCCGGTGGCAGGAGTACTTGCTGATGGGATTCATCAGTGCCCTGCTGCCAGCGCTCGTAATGGTCATCTACTTCTTCGGCTTCATGGCATCGGCTGTGTTCGCCTCACCTAGTTCGATGCCTGATGCGTCGATGTTCGGCATGATGCTGCTGATGTATCCGGTCATCTTTTTGACCTTGATTCTAGCGTATCCGTTTTATGGAGGCATGTGTTCGTACACCTTAAAACTCGTCAGGACTGGCGACGCGTCGATGAGCGACTTCTGGGGCGAGTGGAGCAGAGCCGGCAAGTGGTTCGTGCTCGGACTGTTGACGTACATGTGGAACTTCCTGGGAGCGCTCGCCTGCGGCGTTGGGCAGATCGTTGTCCTCGGGCTCCTCTTTATGGCGATACCGATCATGGCGCACGAAGACCTCTCCCCATCGAACGCGATCCGCGAGAGCTATGAGCGGCTGAAGCCGCACTTCTGGGCTGCGATCGGCCTGGCGTTCGTCGCAAGCCTCGTTGCTTCCGTAGGGGTGGGCGCATGTTACGTCGGGATTTTCTTGACACTCCCGCTCACATACATGATCCCGGCCATGGTCTATGCAAAGTGGCTGGCGCCGATTCAGCCCACGCCCTCCGCTAGCCCCTATCCTCGCGCTGGCCCTGAAGGATACGGCGAACCGCCCGCAGGGCCAGAAGAAGCACCTGGACCGCCGACGGGCGAACCACCGAAAGCAGAGTAAGACGTGACCTACGCGAGCCCATCTCCAAATTCGCACTAAGCGGCTGACGATGTTCGCGTATCCGCTCAGCGTCGATACGGAGGCTGGCTGTTCACAAGTTGTGAGCGAAAGCTTGGCTCCGTTCGTGGCGGCCTAAGCGTCTCTAAGGTATCTTCGCACACATGCCGAGCGAGGCAGCATGAGCTACGGAGCGCCCACGTATTCGCCGCGGGGAGGGATCGACTTTGCGATCGTCTCAGAGGCGTTCGCCCTGCTGGGGCAGCACTGGAAGGTGTACGCCACGGCTGGGGTCGTCGCCTTGCTTGCCGCCCTGCCCGGGCAGTTAATCGGCGTCTTGCCGGTGTTCGCCGACGCGGGCCTCATTGAGTCGAGTGCATGGACCAGCGAGTCAGTGATGTTGCTGACCTACCCGCTTTCGTTCATGGCCTACGTCTTCGATGCGCTGATGGCCGTCGGCGTCACGCTGTTCACGCTGAACGTGATCCGTGGCCTGCCGGCTTCGCCAAGCGACATCTGGGCCGGGTTTCGGGATCCGCTGGGCTACATTTGGCTGATGATCCTATCCGGAATCGTGGGGCTCCTCGGACTCATCGGGTGCATCATCGGCGTATTCGTCACGATGGGGCTGATGATGTGCGTGTATGCGATCAAGGTTGATCGCAATGTGACCGCGTCAGACGCAGTCGTGCAAAGCTGGCATATGCTCAAGGGTGAATGGGCGATGGCGGCGGTCTTCTTCTTTGTTATCAGCCTAATCTCGGCGCTTGGCCTTTTGGCATGTTGCGTCGGCTACGCCTTTACGTTCTCATTCCAGTACATCGCCGCGGCGATCTTGTACAACGGGTACGTCGGCTACGTCCCTCAACAGTCCCAGCAGTCCGTGTCGCCCTATCCGCGCCCCGGCCAGCCGGGCTATGGCACACCGCCCACACAGCCGCAAGAAGAGCCGCCCAGACCGCCGATGGACGATTCGCCGCACAGGGAGTGAGGCGTGGCATACGTCGCCGCCGGGCCGAACGCCCCTAAGACGAGCATCGACTTTGCGGTCATCACCGACTCGTTCAACACGATCATCGCGCACTGGCAGGCATATTTGACCGCCGGAGTCGTGATGATCGGCGTCTCGCTGCCGGTCGCGCTCGCCGACCTTGTTCCCTCCCCCACAGAGATCGGTTTTTCTGGTTTCAAATACGACTTCGCGGTGCTCTTGACCGTGCAGGTGCTTTTGTTCCTTCCGACGCTGATCGTCACCCCTCTCATGTGCTTCGGAGTCACGAAGTACACCCTCAACGTGACGCGCGGGAACGCACCCGACATGGCGCACATTTGGGAAGGCTTCCGCCACCCGTTCGCATACCTGTGGACCGCCGTTCTCTCGGGGTTCGTCTCCTTCCTCGGGCTGATTCTCTGTATCATCGGTGCCTATGTCACTGGAGGGCTGATGATGTTCGCGTATCCGCTCAAGGTCGATACGAACGTCTCCGGTTCACTGGCGGTCAGCATGAGTTGGGCAATGCTCAAGCATGAGTGGCTGCTGGGCGCGGTGCTCTATCTGGTACTCGGCATGATCGCAGGGCTGGGCGCGTTCGTCGAGCCCATCGGCGCCGCGTTCACCCTGCCCTTCATGTTCGTCGCTCAAGTGCACCTTTACAACAGATTTACTGGACACTACGTCGCTCCGCCGCCGGTTCCGCAACAACAAACGCCAGCACCCGGCCAGAGCGCTCCCCCGACGCCGCAGCCCCCGCCCAGCGGCCCAAATCCGTACTCTAAGTCCTAGACCTAGGCGAAATCAAGAGAACACGGACAAATCCTCGGGCTTGACCGCGGTGTTCGGCAGATGGGGAACGTTCGGGTTGGCTTAGGACTCGGGACTTTCGAACTGCAGATGGAGGGTCGTCCTCCTGGGCGACCTTAGCTTGCGGTCGACACGTCCTTTGGCCTGCGCCGCCGGACTGCGCAAGCCACCCGCAGGCGCGGTGTCGCGGGAGCGCCACCCTCCAACACAATGTTGCGACCGTCCCCTCTCCCCTCGAGGGAGAGGCAGGGTGAGGGGGCGCATCGGACAAAGTCCTTTGCGCAGAAAGAAACGAACAGCACCAGAGCGCGGTGTCGCTGGAGCACCACCCTCCGGCGGAGGTCTTAGGCGAGGAGGTACTCGGACTGAATCTCCTCAATGCCAGGCTGGTTCTGGGCTGAGAGCCTCTCTTCGAGGCCCCTCAGATGCCCGACGGCCTCGTCGTAGCTCATAGTCGGATTGCTGTACTCGATCCCGCGCATGCCGAGCATCATGTCGAAGAACTGCGTGTTCTCCACCAAGGCCCCGACCTGCTCGCTGCCCGGGCCGACCGCCGTCACGAGAACGTGATCCGCAGTGTGGTTGCCGCTCGTCCAGTTGACCTTCGTGTGGTTGCCGAGCACCGAGGCCAAAGTCGCCGACGAACTTCTGTGGAATTCGCTGATTCCGAGCGGGTGGTCGCCTGCAGCAGAGTCCATGACGGCCTGTGCCTCTTCCGTACTTAGCTTGATTCCCAGATACTCCTCGACAACGTCCTGCATATTAGCTGCGTCCGGGCTCGCAGAAAACTTCTGTGCCATGACTCCATAACTGGCCTTCATGTTCTGTAAGGTAAGCAGACCCTCGGTCGAATCGAAGTAGCTACCCCCGAACGAGCCGTCTGCACCGTTGAGCGCAGGCCCGCCGCACGCGTGGTCGGAGGTGACTATGACGAGCGTCTCGCCGTCCTCGAGCGCGAAATCTACCGCGACCTTGACGGCGTCCTCAAATGCGATCTGGTCGAAGAACATTGCGGCGAGATCAACACCGTGGGCGCCGTGGTCGACGCGGCCGCCCTCGATCTGCAGGAGGAAGCCGTCAGCCGTGCCGACAAGGTTCTTGATCGCTACCTCTGACATCTCAGCAAGGGTGGGCACGCGGCTCTCGATCTCTGGGTCGTTGTCGCGATCCACCGTGTATGGCAGATGGCTTGCGCTGAAGACCCCGAGTACCTGCTTCGACGTCAAGCCGATCAGTGCGTCCCTGGTTTTGACGACGGTGTAGCCCTTCTGCGCGAACTCGGCGTACAGGTCGCGACCGTCTGTTCGCATCTCGGCACTGAAGACGGGGTCTCCTCCACCCATCAGCACGTCGATTCCGGAGTCGAGGTACATCGCGGCGATCCCCGGCTGGTCGTTGCGCGAGTCGATGCTGACGCTGAACCCTGCGGGGGTCGCGTGCGTGATCGTGGTGGTCGTCACGAGCCCGGTGCGCATTCCCTGCTCCATCACGATGTCGGTGAGCGGGCGCAGCTTGGTCCCGTCCGGAAACATGTTCAGCTGACCGTTCCATTGCAGGCGTCCCGAGCCCCACGCCGCAGCGGCGGCCGCTGAGTCCGTCACGACAGAGCTGAGTGAGCGCGTGACCTGCAGTCCGTTTGTCGCGTAAGGCTGGCTCATCAGATCCGCCCAGTACGACGGCTTCCCATCGGTCATCCTGCTGTAGTAGTCGACCAACGTCGGCACCGTGACGGCCATACCGTCGGAGACGCAAAAGATGATGTTCTTCGCCTCTTTCTTGCGGGCGACGGCGGACGTGGCGTTCCCGCCGCTGGCCACGGTTGCGAGACCGGCGGCAGTTGCACCGAGGAACGTGCGACGAGTAATGCTCATTTCACCGCCTAGTCTACGCCAGCGCCGACCTAACGAGTGCAAAGAAACTGCTGGAAATCAACTAGATACGTTCCTTCGAAACTGCGGAGAGAGTGCTGCTGCGCGCCCGTAGCATGGGCTTCAAGCCCATGAGTAGTTCGGGCATCTTGCCCGAATTCCGGCGGGCTTGGGCAGGATGCCCAAACTACTCACGGCCAGGATGGCCGTGCTACGTTGTGCGCGACGACCGGGTTCAGCGGGCTAGACGCGAGATCCCCAGGCTCTTGGCCCGGGAACCACTTTTCCAAGTCGGTCTGCCTGTTCGGGTGGTCCGGTTCGCTGATCCGACCACCGTCCTCGAAGTAGATCACGGTCATCGCGGCGCGCATCTGGTCGGTCGCGTTGCCGGGTGCGGCATGAACGATCCAGCCGGTATGAAACGTCGCGTCTCCCGCCTTCATTCCTGCTATCTGGACGACCCCAAAGCCTCTCTCCTTGATTAGGTCGCGATAGAAGCGGTTCGACTCGTCGGATATCGCCATAGACGTGTACGCACCCTCCTTGTGGGATCCCTTCGCGAAGGTCATGCCCATCATTTCCGGAGGGATGTCGACGAGCGCTATCCACATCGTGACCGTCTTGACGCCGTCGAGCGGCCAGTAGAACTGGTCCTGGTGCCACGGCGTCGGCCCTCCGCCGGGTTCTTTGAAGAGCGCCTGGTCATGGTACAGACGCACCCCGTCCACACCCAGCAGCTCGGCCGCGATCTTGCCAAACCTCCTGGCCAGCACGAACCTTGCGACCCGCTCGTCCTTCTGCCAGAGGTTTCCGATCTGGATAAACGCCTTGCCGTACGTATCGCGCTCCGCGAGCGGAGCGAGGTCGCTCGCCCCGCGCATCGTTACCTCTTCGATCGCCTCACTGTAAGGTCGAAGATCCTCCGGGTTGCAGACCCCCGGCAAGAAGGCGAAGCCGTCGCGAGAAAACCGCTCGATCCGTTCCTGGCTCAGATCGTAGTCGGCGGAGAGGTCGGGCAGGCTGGCGAGGTCGATGTCGCGAAGATACCCTGTCCCACCGGTACAGGGATTGCGACCAGGATGCTGCATCCTGCTTTGTCTGAGCAACTCGCCGAGGCGCGATCTACTCAGCGAGCAACTCTTCAATCAGTCCGCCTATCAATCCAAGAGTGGCATCGACCGAACGAATTCGCCCCTCCTTATCGAGCAGGAACAGCCTCGGAATCTCCTGGATGCCGTACTTGGACGTAAGCGTCGGATCGTCGTTCATGTGGTACTGCGGCCACGTCATGCCGAACTCTTCAACAAACAACCTGACGTTCTCCAGACCGCCCTGCTCCACAGGATCGTCCAGGCTTAGCCCCACGATTTCAAGCCCGCGATCCTTGTAGTACTCGTACAGATCCTTCATATACGGCGCCGCATCGACGCAAGGATCGCACCAGGTCGCCCAAAAATCGAGAACGACGACCTTGCCCTTCAACGACTCGGTCGTCACGCGCTTGCCGGTGATCGCATCCGGGAAATCCAACTTGAACGTCTCGCCTAGGTACTGGATAGACGTGAGCAACCTCCGCGCGTCCTGTCCTGCGCCCGTCCGCGGGTAGTCGGATGAAACTCGAGCGTACATTTCTCGGACGAGGTCAAAGTCAGTCTTGCTCGACGTCGTCGCGCGCATGAACAAAATGGCGGCTCGCTCGTCCTCGGGGTACTCGTTGGCGAACCACGACGCGTGAGCGACCATCTCGCGCGCCTGATCTGAATCGCGAATGGAGAGGTACACCGCCTGCCAGTATCGAGCGTTCTGACGAGCGTCGTCGTTTCCGGTCTCATCGGCAAACTGTTCAAGCTCTTTGGCTAGTCGATCCGCCTCTTCAGGTCCAAGGTCAAAGGTGTCGTAACTTCCCCAATGCGAGTCGAGCAGCCCTGCAATTCGCTCGTGGTCTGGATACTCTTTGTAGAACGACTTGATGAGATCACCTCTCGTTTCCCGAACTTCGCCGAGGTTCTTGTTGTACTCGTCCACGTACGCCTGATCCCCAGCTTGGCTCTCATCCGGTACGGGCATCGCAATCGCATCAATGGCCGTGAGGGCGACAGCGATCTCCTTTTCCTGCTTCGTCGATGCGCTTGCCTCGTCGCCGTCGTCGCCGCAACCCGATGCAAACAACGCGACGGCCGCCACCGCGCCAAGGAAAGCCACTGATCGGTTGATTCGATTGAGTTTCATCATCCTCACGTCTGCCTCTTCTTGACGCGGCTACCTGGATCGGCGTTTCAAAACGACTCCAGTCACCAAGAACGCGGTGCCTGCAAGTATTGTTCCGAAAGACGCGCGATAGACGCGTATGGGCGTATCTCCATTGTACTGCTCGCCCCGCTCCTCCGCCCGCTCCTGGCGGAACCTATCGTCGTGTTGGACCGCCGGAATCGCCAGCAGCATCAAGAGCCCGAAGAAGACCAGTATCCCACCCGCCAGCATAAAAACCGTGCCTCTACCCGGCGCACCGCCGCCCGTCTTGACCTTCGCTGGTGCCATCGCCGATCAGTATACGACTGCGGTCGATCGACTTCTCGACCTGCCGGGTATCTTCGTCTAATGCGACGCATTTGGAACTTTGCAGCGCTGCTGGCGCTGCTGCTAACCGTATCGGCTGGCGCCCAACAGACCGCACGGGGGGTCGTGTTCGACGACGAGAACGGAAACGGCGAGCGAGACGCAGGCGAACCAGGCATCCAGGGCATCAAAGTCTCCAACCAAATTCAGATTACGGTCACGGATTCACAGGGCAGCTGGCTACTGCCGGCTGGTGATGACACGGTCTTCTTCGTCATCAAGCCTCGGGGATGGGCGCCGCCGGTGAACGGAGAGAACCTGCCCCGGTTCTACTACTCGCACAAGCCGAACGGATCGCCGGAGGGAGCGCGATTTGCAGGCGTCGCACCGACCGGCCCGCTACCGGCGTCGATAGACTTTCCGCTTCATCGGCAACCGGAGCCGGACAGGTTTACAGCTATCATATTCGCCGACACCCAGCCGCGCGACGTGCGCGAAGCCGAGTACATCGCCCACGACGTCATCGAGTCTCTGATCGGCGTCGACGCCGCGTTCGGCGTAACGCTGGGTGACGTCGTGTTCGACGATCTGTCGGTGTTCACCCCGCTCAACGCAGCGATCGGCCTCATCGGAATTCCCTGGTACAACGTCGTCGGGAATCACGACCTAAACCTCGACGCTGAAGGCGACGCAAACTCCGACGAGACTTTCGAGCTCCTGTACGGGCCGAACTACTACTCGTTCGACTACGGCCCGACGCACTTCATCGTGCTCGACGACGTCGAGTACCTGGGAAACGGATATCGCGGCGGAATAGGAGAGCAGCAGCTCGCTTGGGTGAAGAAGGACCTTTCGCTGATCCCAGACGATCAGCTCGTCGTGATCCTCATGCACATCCCGATCGTGAACGTCGCAGACCGCCAAGGACTGTACCGACTGATAGAAGATCGACCTTACGTGATGTCTGTCTCGGGGCACACGCACTACCAGGCGCACGTGTTCATCGACGAGTCCGACGGATGGCGAGGGATCAAGCCGCACCATCACATGATCGCGGTCACCGTCAGCGGCAGCTGGTGGGGCGGAGCGCCGAACGAACTCGGAATCCCGCACACGACGATGCGGGGAGGAGCGCCGAACGGATACTCCGTTTTCTCGTTCGACGGACATCAGTACTCGATCGAATTCCGCGCGGCGGGCGCACCGGCTGCGTATCAGCTAAACATCTATGCGCCCGAAGAGGTCGACCTGGCCGACGCGACCAACCCGCTGATCATGGCAAACGTGTTCGGCGGCTCTCGAAAGTCGATCGTAGAGGTCCGCCTCGACGATGGCGATTGGCACAAGATGGTGAAGGTCGAGAAGGCGGACCCGGAGTACGCAGAGACCTATGAGCGCGACAAATCCCTCGAACGACCGTACCGCGGTCTGCCAGCCCCGATGAGGTCCAGACATCTGTGGGAAATACCGCTGGCAACGCTGTTTCACGGCTCAGACAACCGAGCAAGGGCCGTCGGGACGCACCAGATCGAAGTCCGCACCACCGATATGTTCGGCCAGGTCTATATCGCTCAGCGGGTCATCCGGTTTCGCTAGCAGATGTGAGCCTCTGGCATCGCGAACACGAGCTTGAGCATATCGCGCAGCATCGGTACGGCCTTCCGCGTGTCATAAATAACGCCGTTGCCGCCGTACCTTCGCGCGGCGCCGACCAGTATCCATCGCTGTTCGCGGCTGACCTCGACATCGAGCAGCTCCAACAGGCGATCGACGAGCTTCGCGTGGTCGCCCTCCCCCTGCTCGACAGCTAGCTCCGGCGCCGTCCACTCGATCAACGGCTCGATGATCCGCCTGTTGCCGAAGATGCGGCGCGACAGATCGATGCGATGCGTCATCGTTTCGCTAGTCACCCACTCCTCGTTCCAGTGCCACCCTTCGACCGAAGGCGGATTGAGCAGCGACATGCCCTGTCGGCGCATCTCTCTGTTAACGATCGACGCAAACCGCCGGACGGTGCCGTCGATCGGCGTGAACTGATCCAGTTCGCCCGAGTCGCGCTTTGCTAGCACCGCACTCGCGTTGAACTGGCGCATCGCCGCGATCGTGTAGTCGACCGGGCTCTTGACCTTCGTCCTCACAGCCTTTTTGCTCCAGAACTCCGGTGAGAACGCAATCGCCCGCAACACCGGCTTGATCTCATAGTCGCTCTCGCGAAACACCTTGGCGAGTCGCTCTACTAGCGCGTCGTCCGGGTTGGGGTACGCGAACCACTCCCACAGCTTGTAACAGATATACCTAGCTGTCTGAGGGTGATCGAGCAGCATCGACAGAACGTCGTCACCCGTGAAGTTCCCTTCTTTGCCAAAGATGGTTTTCGTGCCGACATCGTGTCTGCCAGGGATGTTGCGAAAAACAAAAATCGATTCGCCGTTGTTCACCTTCGCTCTTATCTGCTCATTCAGCCGGTCTCGCTCCCTGTAGTTCAGCGTATCACGGAACGACCATCCGGTGAACGCCCTGGCGGCCTCCAGCACATCGCTCTCCTCGTAGTTGCCCTCGCCCAACGTGAACAGCTCCATCACCTCGCGCGCAAAGTTCTCGTTCGGCGTACCCTTGACGTTGCGGTGCGAATCCAGAAAGAGCACCATCGCCGGCTCTTTGCTGATTTCCCTCAGCATCGTCCGAAAGTTACCGGTGGCGTTGCGACGCAAGATCTGAAGGTACGAGATCATCTTCCGTCCGTCCTGGATCTTGATGTCGCTGACGGCGAAGTGGTCGTGCCAAAAGAGCGCGATCTTCTCCTGCAGCGGACGGCGCGTCGTCGCCATCTTCAACGCCCACCAATCCGAGAACAGCCGGCCGGAAGAGTTGATCTTATCGTTGTTCGTATTCGTCGAGAACTCCCACGGAGAGATCGGATACGGCTCACTGACCTCATCGTAGTCCAGGAGGTACTCAAACGCCTCTGACAGCTCCATTTTGGAGAGATGGCGCACCTCGGACAGCGTAGCTCCGAGCCCGAATCTCCTCAGAAGATGGCGAATCCTGGACTGGTGGTCCATTGCCTTAAGTATACAACTCAGGACGGCTAGCCGTTCTTAAGTTCGTCGTTCGATTTCGGTTGGGCGATCTATCGCCAACTGAAGCGCAGATCCAGTCGGCCTTTGGGCTGGCGGCCTCTGGCCATCCATGCGTATTTCGGTATCCTGGCGCACCGTGCTCCTATCCGTCGCGCACCTTTCAAAAAGCTACGGCGCCGACCTTGTTCTAGACGATGCGACGTTCAAGATTGGTCGCCGGGAAAAGGTCGCCCTGGTCGGGCGCAACGGCACCGGTAAGACCACGCTGCTGTCGATCCTGATCGGAGAGCTGGAGCCCGACGCCGGATCGGTCAACTTCTCGCCGGGAGCGACCGTCGGATACTTGCGACAGGACAGCTCTGTGACGCCGGGCAGAACCGTTCTGGAGGAGGTCGAGGCAGGCATCGCGAGCCAGCTCGAAGTCCGTCGAAAGCTGGAGGAGCTTGAGGCGCAGCTCGAGCACGCTTCCACGCCAGAGGTGCTCGACGAGTACGCGCTGATCCAGGAGCACTATAAGGACGTCGAAGCGTACGCTTCACAACGCAACGTCCGCGCGGTTCTAATCCGCATGGGGTTTGATGAAACGCAGTTCGGCAAGCTCACTGACGACCTGAGCGGCGGAGAGCGGACGAGGCTGGCCCTGGCGCGGCTGCTGCTCGAGCGACCGGAGCTTCTCATCATGGACGAGCCGACGAACTACTTGGACATCCAGGCGAGCGAATGGTTGGAAGAGTGGATTCGGTCGTACAGCGGCGCTGCGCTGATGGTCAGCCACGACCGAGAGTTCTTGCAAGCCACGGCAGATCGAGTCCTTGAGCTGCGCGGCCACCGAATCGAATCGTTCGCAGGCGGGTTCGACCAGTACATCCGGCTGAGAGACGAGCGAGATGAGCGGCAATCGCTCCTGGCAAAGCGGCAAGGGGCAGAGATCGCGAAACTCGACGAATACGTGCGCCGGTTCATCAACACGCAGCGCACGGCGCAAGCCAGAGGCCGTCGCAAGAGGATGGAGAAGCTGGTAGCAGAAAGAGTGAGCGCACCGGAAAGGGAGCGGACCAGCAAGCGAGGATTTGGACAGGCAAAGCGCTCCGGCGATACTGTTCTGTCGTGTGAATCGCTCGTCGTCGGCTACGGCGACGCTCACGTCGTCAGCGATGTGAATTGGACCGTCCGGTGGCAGGAGCGGTGGGGCGTGATCGGCGACAACGGATCAGGAAAGACGACGCTGATCAAGACTTTGCTCAAGAAGATAAAGCCGCTCGCTGGTTCGACGCGCATCGGGCCAAGCGTCGACATCGGATACTTCTCGCAGGACTCCGTCGAGCTCGACCAAGAGCAGTCTCCGCTGCAATTCCTCAGCTACGAGTGCGGGATGGAGGCTGGAGCAGCTCGCGATCTGCTCGGACAGTTCCTGATCACCGGCGACGACGTTTTCCGTAAAATCAGGACGCTGAGCGGAGGCGAGAAGAACAAGTTGGCGCTTGCGCGTCTGACCCAGTTACAACCGAACCTGCTCGTGCTGGACGAGCCGACAAACCACTTGGACATGGCTTCGCGAGAGGCGCTTTCAGACGTGCTGCGACAGTACGCTGGAACGCTCGTGCTGGTCTCCCACGATCGCTGGCTCCTGTCTCGGCTGGTCGAAAGAATCCTGCACATTCGAGAGAACGGCGTCCGTCAGTTCCTCGGCACGTACCAAGAGTTTCGCGCTGCGGAACGGCCGATCGAGCGTAATCTCTCGGCTGCAACGATCGTTGCGACGTCGAATCAGCAGACGCCCCACGAACTGGCCAAGAGGATTCGTCAGTTGAAGAAGGACATCGCCTCCTGCGAAGCGGAGGTCGAAAGCGCCGAAGATCTTGTTCGGCAAATCGAGCAGCAGCTCGCGGCGCCTGAGCCGGACGCGAACCTCGTCGCACTCACAGAATCGCACGGCGAGGCGCGGCTAGATCTGGAGCGCAAGGTCGAAGCGTGGGAAACCTGTGCCAGAACGCTAGAACAGCTTCTCGCCAGGCAAGGTTAGCGGCGCAGGAGCCAATCCTTGATCGCCTCGTATGCAGACTCCGCTCCAGCAAACCCGTACTTTGTCAAGAGGATGAACACTGCTGTTGTGACACCAATTCCGACCACTGCCCAAAAGACCCCGAAGTACGCGCTTACCGAGTCCTCTTCGGTCATCGCCAATCCGATCAGGATGATGCCGAGCGCCGGCAGCGAGTTCGTTCCCGGAACTGGCATCGCCATCGAGATCGCACAGGCGAGCACGACGTACGTCAAGAACCGCTGAAATCGCCGCGACTGCATCAGCTCTCCTCCGCGCGGTTTCACGATGACCTCGATCTTCTTGAGCACCCATAGCGCTCCCCTCATGATGCGGTTCCGTTTGAGCGGCTTCATCGGCCTGTTCAAGACCTTCTTCGGAAACCACGGAATAGCACGACCGCGCAGCATCTGAATCGCCAACGCGCCCGCCAAGAAACCGAACGGCGTGGCGAAACCAGGGAACGCAGGAATGAGAGAAGGAAGCGAAACGACGACGAGCAGCACCCCAAACGAATGGGCGTCAAGACGGACGAGGAACTCCTGAAGAGTGATGGTGCTCCCTTCAGTATCGAACGCCTGCTTGATGGTGTCGGACAAGCCCATACGGCTTTTGCCACAATACCACCGGAAGTCGCGCCGGGTTGCAAGCGGCCCCAGCAATGGCTAGGTATTCAGGCCATCGACGGTTTACTCGAACACGCCTTGGCACCGACCGCGGAAGCTGTTCGTGCCATCGTGCACGGAGTAAGCGGTGTTGCCGTGGATGCACCCTCCAGCGTGCTCGCCAGCTTTGTTCAGCGCGTAGAACTGCAACTGGAAGTTCGGCACGCCCGGCTCGCTCAACAGACGCTGCTCCTTGGTCTGCTCGCAGATTCGGTTGAGCACGTCCATGCACGCGTCCTGCGGCGACATTCCGTGGCGCATGTTCTCGACCACGATGCGCGATCCGTTCATCAAGATGTTCGCCTCCCCGCGCCCGGTCGACCCGCACGCTCCGATTTCGTTATCGACGTACACGCCGCAACCGATCAGCGGCGAGTCGCCAACGCGACCCGGAATCTTGAACGATAAACCGCTGGTGGTCGTCGTGCCGCTGATGTCGCCCATGTCGTTCAGGCAGAGGCAGGTGATCGTGCCCGTCTCGCGCTCACCGATGAACTCGCTCTCATCGGGATCGATGTAGTCGTCGATGTCGCTCAGTCCCTCCTTCCACCGCACCCATCTCTGGCGCGCGGCGTCGGTGAGCATGTCTACTTCCTCAAAACCGTGGAACTTCGCGAACTCCAGGGCGCCTTTCCCAACGAGCAGGCAGTGGTCCGTGCGCTCCATAACGAGCTTCGCGACGCTGCTCGGCGTCTTGATGTTCTGCAATGCGGCGACCCCCCCGGCGTTGTACGTCGGGCCGTGCATGACGCAAGAATCCAGTTCGACGACGCCCTGTTCGTTCGGCAGTCCGCCGTAGCCGACGCTCATGTCGTTCGGGTCGAGCTCGACGATGTTCACGCCTTGCACCGCCGCATCGAGCGTATCGACCCCCTCTTTCATCAGCTCCATCGCCTTAGCCACCGTGCGCATGCCGTTGCCGCTGCTGACGACGAGGAAACCGTCGTACCTTGGCCTGGCACGGGCGATGGCGGGTAGCCCTGCCGTGGCGACTCCAGCGGCTGCCGCACCAGCCAGGAGCTCGCGTCGAGAGATTTTGGTTTTTCGGGTCATGCGGATATGTTAGCCGTTCAGCATGCGTTTTGCTGTAATCTAGAGTTGAAGAGCCATGTTGACAGTCATCCCGATCCTCGTTGCACTCCTTTCAGCCCCCCACCCTGCGCAGGCAAGCGTCGAGTTGAAGCTCAAGCTGCGTGAAGACGAGACCGTGCGGTACCGCCACGTGCTGAACGTGACCACGTTCACGCCGAACGACATCAACGAACGCGTTGCGTCCGGCCAGATGGCGTTCACGTTCGGCGCGACCGAGAACGGGCGCATCCCCGTAAAGATGAAAATGGAGGAGTACGAAGGGCTCGACGCCGGCACGAACAACTCGGCTGAAGGAATGCGGCAGGTCGACGTCTGGTTTGACATGGACAACCGCGGCAACGCGGGCGTTGTCGAGCACAAGGTGTCTCAGCCTGGCTTGCAGCCGTTAGGGGCGTTACTAAGTCGAACGCTCAACGGAATGATGTCGTTGGGATTCCTCGGCTGGCACATGCCCGAGGGGAAGATTCCGACTGGGCACCAGTGGACGCAGACCGTTGCGGCGAGCGACTATTTGGATATGATCTTCGCGCCAGCCGGCAACGCTTTCCAGCCGTTCGGCGACCTTGAGGCGACGTTTACGCTTGTCGATTTGCTGCCGGTGAACAAGAAGCCGCACGCTCGGATCTCGATCGAGGTACAGGGCGTTGTGGACGTTGATCTGCACTTCCCACCTGACGACAATTCGGGAGTCATGACCGTGAACGCTTCGACCGCGCTGATCGTCGATTTGGAAACCGGTCTCGTCACGCGCTCGAAGACCGACGGCTCGGTCGAGATCGCGATCGGCGAATTCCACATCCAGATCATGCTGACCGAGCTGTTGTATGTGAAGAAGACGTAAGTCGCGAGGTGCGAGGTGCGAGGTGCGAGGTGCGAGGTGCGAGGTGCGAGGTGCGAGGTGCGAGGGTCGAAGGTTCAGGGTTGAGGTGCGAGGTGCGAGGTGCGAGGTGCGAGGTGCGAGGTGCGAGGTGCGAGGGTCGAAGGTTCAGGGTTGAGGTGCGAGGGTCGAGGGCCGAGGGGCAAACCCGAACCAATCCGAACCAATCCGAACCCCCGAACCCCCGAACTTCCGAACTCCAGAACTTCCTACCCCCGCTTCAACTCGCACTTCAGCGTCGAGTAACCGTCGAGTTCGAAGTGTTCGATGCGGATCGTGTGCTTTCCGCCGAGCGAGAGCGAGATGCGCGCGCTCTTTGGCCCGTGCCATGTCCAGTCCTCGTGGACGACCTTGCCGTCGACGAAAACGCGCACGCCGTCGTCGCTAGTCAGCTCCAAGATGTAATCGCCCGGCTGAATCTCGAACGAACCTTCGGCCAAGGTCAGGAACGCGTTGCCGGTCACACCCTCGCCCGGCGATCCGCCCCAGGCGTAGGCGAGGCGGTCGGTGCTCTCCTCGCGCGCTGGTTTGCCTAGGATGATGGTTTTCCAGTCGTCGGTCTCGCGCGGGTCTTGCGTCTTCAGGTCGTAGTTGAACCACATCACCGTCCAGTCGATCGGCGCGAAGAACTCGCTGTATTTGAATGTGACCGCGCGACCCTTGTCGGTGACGATGCCTCGGTAGTCGATCGTTTCGAGGCCAACGAATTCAAGCTCGACCAGAATGTCCGCAGCCTTGCCTGACTCAAGTTCCACGGTCAGTTCGCCAGGGACGTTACCGGCTTCGGTCGAGATCGACTTCACGCCGCGCAGAGTCTTCACCGTCCACGCTCCGAACGGACCGAGCACGTCGAACTTTAGCCGTCCAGCCTCGTCTTTGCCGCGCCACACGAGCTTCGGCGAACGGAAGTCGTATGGACCCCACTCGTCGATGATGATGTTCTTGCGCCCGCGGACAGAGCCAGGCTTCAGGAACGGGCGCTTCCCTCCTTCGAGTGGCTTCACATAGTACGGCCTGAGGGCAACCGCGAAGTCGTTGTCTTTCGGTGAAATTATTGGCGGAGTTTCGATGACATACGGATCCCAGCCAGTGTATGCGAACTGCATCAAGTAATCTTTTCCGGTCGATTCCATTTCAGGATTCAGGTTTCCGCTCGATTGCATCGCGATCTCGACGGGAGCGTGCTTTTCATCAACCTCGAACAGGTTATCTTCAAGCGTTCCAGGAAGCTTCATATCGACGGAAGTCCAAATGTCATTTCCTTTGATCGCCATGCCAGGAATCTCCTTTTCATGATTCATGAAAAGACCGACGATCAACAGTACATTGCCTGATATCGAGACGTTCGCGGATCGACTTATCCTGAACACAGGGCCGATAACATCGTAGAAGAAATTGTTTTCGAATTTGTTGTCTCGGCTAGCTGTGTCACGCTGCTCAGCGTAGCCCCAGTTCGGGTTTTCGCTGTCCTTCTGCCAGATGTTGATCGCCATCCTTTCACGGTCGAAGATGTTCTCCGCGAACGTGTTGTCCTGCCCGTGCTCCCAGGCGATCCCCTCAGCGTTGTGCCGGAAGATGTTGCCGATCACATTGCTCTCCCACGAGTACCCACCCCAGATGCCGTGCCAGCACTCCATGATGAGGTTGTTGACGAAGTTGTTGCGGCTGAACGTCGCCTCGATGCCGTTGGCCACGGCGTGGCTGAAATCGTTGCCGTACAGTAGGTTGTCGTTGCAGCCGCCCTCGCCCGTGTCCATCGTCGTCTGCCCGGCCCAGAGGAAGAACCCGTCGCCGCCGTGGGTCACGGAGTTGTAGGCGAACACGTTGTCGTTCGACTGCTCGTAGACCAGGATTCCAGTTGAGTCCTGGCCGCGGTTGTAGACGCCGTGCGAGTAGCCGCGCACGCACCAGTCGATGTTGTTGTGCATGATGCGGTTTCTGCTAGAGCGGTACATGCCGACGCCGATCGAGCTGAGGAACGAAAAGTTGCTGTTCCAAACCAGCCCCTCGTTGCACTCGGTCATCATCAGCCCGTTCTGCCCGCCGAGCGCAGTGCACCCCTGCACCTCGAAATCGTCGCAGCCGCGCAGGTAGATCGCCGCGCCGTAGCGGAGCCACTCGTCCTCCTCGTTGTGGTGGTAGCTCATCCAGTCGCTGCCGTCCTCCCGCTCCGGCGTGCTCATCAGGCGCTGTTTCCAGTTGTAGCTGAAGTCGCAGTCGATGATTTTCAGGTTCTTGCTGTCCCGCGCTGCAAGGCCGACTTTGTACCCGTGAACGTTCAGGTTCTTGATCGTGACGTTGTTGCCCTCGATGAAGACGCCGGTGCCTGCGCGCTCATCGGGATCGACCGTGTCCCGAGTGCCTCGCAGCGTTGCGTTCCTGAAGTCGACGGTAATGTTGTCGCCCTTGATCGTGATCGTGCCGCTTCTTGCGTCGGTGTTGTCGTTCGGGAACAGGTAGACCGCCAGCATGACGGTTGCGGATCGGGTGATGACCATCCCCGGCGACAGGCTGATGTCCTGCTGAAGCTGCGCGGCGAATAAGACTGCAAGCATCGCGGAAACAGGTTACTTTATCGGCGCCGGCTTCCTCCCAGCCACTAGAGGCGTGCCCAGCTTCGGTTAGCAAGTGATACAACGAAACTCGGGCTGCGTTCGCAGCCCGAGAAACAACCAACTGGAGTGCTGATCGCTTACGCTGCGCGCTTTCTTCGACGACGCGCGACGAGCGCTGCAACGCCGAGTCCGAGGGCAATCATGCTAGCAGGCTCTGGCACCGGCTCGCCCCATCCAGTCTCGCCGGAGTATGCCGTTTCTATTCCGAAGCTTCCAACGTCGTCCAATGGATCGTACTCCGACGGCATCCAGCCAGCCGGAGCGTCGATGAAATCCAAATTGCCGCGCATCACGCCGGACTCACCCAACAAATGCGGGGCCACTTCCAGCGGAATGAAGCCGCCCACGATCGTACCTGCGCCCTCGAGCACATAAGATGTATGGCCAGATACGCCGTACAGTGAAACGTCCCGTAAGTCGATCTCCCAAAGCGACGTGAACGGAATCCCCATGCCGGGGATCGCGCCCAAGATGACCAAATCAGCCGCACCCGGGCCGTTCATACCAGTGCCTGTCAAGCTGACGTCAATTACGCCGCCAGGACCGACGTAAGGCGCGTCCTGTGCGTCAAACTGCACTTGCAGGAGAAAGTCTCCGCCGAATACGCCAGCTCCATTGAAAACCTCGAAGACGGGAGGCAAGGGCCACGACGGCCAGTACGCCGTCACCTCTGTGTCGACGCTAGACGGCGTGTAAATGAGCGTATCGGGGGCTGCGCCGTTGGTTGCATACTCGGCCGGGCCTTGCGAGTTTAGCGCCCCAAAATTGAAATCGTGCCCGAAGATCGTCGGGAAAAGGGGAAACGCCTGTGACGCAGTGGCCAAGGCGGCTACGACCGAAACTAAAAGTATTCGTCTCATTGCTCCACTCCAGTACGCAGCTACAGCTCAAAAAACCGGCGCACACAACGGCCCACCGAGGGCCATTTGCATAACTAGTATGCGTCCTGGTCGCTATCCAAGGATGCTCTAACTCGAAATACCCGCATATTTGCTGGCACCCTGAGCAGGTCGATAGCCCTGCGGTTCCGCAATCTGGGAGGCCGAGAATCGGCAATTTGGGCTGTCATACTCCAGCTCGTGAACCAGGTTGCGACAGGCTATAGGGACACGTGGCTGTGGAACCTAGGGTTCTCGGCGTACTGGTTCGCCACGACCTACAAGTGGTTCGTCGTGCTGATGCTGTTGCTTCCGGCGCAGATCGACGAGGTTCTGAAGCTCGAGGCGATCCGCGAACTAGGGCTGAACGAAGCCGACGCGCTGGCGTGGGCGAAGGATAACCACGAAAAGAAATGGGCGCTCGTCTTCGGCGTCGGCGCTGCCTGGGCTCTGATCGGTCCAGCGATCTTCGGAGGCCTGAGCGACAGGCTGCGCAGCAAGTGGGGCCACCGCCAGCCCTTCATCGCGATCGGCGCGGCGCTGACCGCGATGGCCGCCGTGTATCTCGCAGGAGCCAACGAGTTCTGGATGCTGATGGTCGGTTACCTCTTTCTGCAGTTCTCAGACGACGTCGGCACCGGGCCGTACAGCGCCATGGTCCCGGAGATCGTTCCGGAGAGCCGACGCGGGCGCGCTAGTTCGATCATGGCCACGCTTCAGATGCTCGGACAGCTTTCATCCGGGGTCGTCGCGCTCGTCATCATCCTCAAGACTGGCAGCGTGATAGCGGGCATCAAGCCCATCTACTACGGCATTGCGCTGGTCAACATCCTGTGCGCAACCGCCACGCTGATCACGGTCCGACACGTGAGGGCGAAGGCGGTTGCAGAAGAGGCGATGGAGCCGTTCTGGAAGCGGTGGGCGAGGCCGTTCAAGAGCTCCGACTTTCGTTGGGTCTGGGCCACGCGGTTTCTCAACGCGCTCGGCTTCTACCTGGTCGTCGAATACCTTCTGTTCTTCCTCAAGGACGCGTACACGACCTATGAGCTGTTCGGTTGGACCGTACCGGGTGACGCACCTGCGGATCAGGCCGGTTATGCGACGCTGATCCTCGCGCTCACACTGGCTCTCACTGGAGCGATCGGCGCTCTCGTCGCCTCGAAGTACGCGGACAAACACGGTCGCAAGCTGTTCATCTACATCGCAGGCGTAATCGTGTTCTGTGTGTTGATCCCGTTCGCTTTCGTGCGCGATCTGACGGTTGCGTGGCTACTGTCGGTCGGCTTCGGCTTCGGCTACGGGCTGTATCTCTCGGCCGACTGGGCGCTCGTTAGCGACGTCATCCCATCAAAGGACGCGGCAGGAACGGACATGGGGGTCTGGCAGATGAGCATCTCGTCGGTCCAGATCATCGCGGCGCTCACCGGGTTCACCGTCATAGCCTGGGCAAACGACCAATGGCCGAATATGCACTACGGATACATGGGTGCCATCATCTTGGCTGGAGCTCTATACCTGCTCAGTACCGTGCTGATCCGAAACGTGCGCGGCTCTCGGTAATCCCGGCGGTACTCTTTCGTCTCAACTTAAAAATGCGATTGAACAAGCAGACGGTTCGCGACGTGGATGTCAGCGGAAAGAGGATCCTTCTCCGGTGTGACTTCAACGTCCCTCTCGACGGCCAGGCGGTCGCCGACGACACACGGATCGTCGCCGCGCTGCCGACGATCAACTACTTGCTGGACCACGGCGCGTCGATCGTCGTTTGCAGCCATCTGGGGCGACCGAAGGGCGCTGTCGTCGCTGACCTATCGCTCGCTTCGGTCGCGCAGAGGCTGGCAGAGCTGTTGGAGACGCAGGTTCCGATCTTGCCCGATTGCGTCGGGACTGCGGTCGAGCACGCTGCCGACGCCATGGCGCCTGGCCAGGTCGTGATGTTAGAAAACGTTCGGTTCCATCCGGAAGAGGAAGCAAACGACCCGCGATTCGCCAAGAGCCTTTCGCGACTGGCAGATCTTTTTGTCAATGATGCTTTCGGCACGGCGCATCGCGCGCACGCCTCTACGGTCGGAGTTGCGCAGTTCCTCCCGTCCGTCGCGGGGCTGCTGATCGAAAAGGAGATTGAGTTTTTAGGCGGCATTTTGCACGAGCCGCAGCGTCCGTTCGTCGCCGTGCTCGGCGGCGCTAAAGTATCAGACAAGATCCTGGTCATCGAAAACCTTGCGCCAATGGTCGACAAGCTGTTGATCGGCGGCGCGATGGCTTTCACCTTTCTCAAAGCCGAGGGAAAGGAGATCGGCAAGTCGCTGCTGGACGAATCAAACCTTCCGTTCGCAGAGCAGGCGCTCGGCAACTTTGCCGATAAGATCGCCTTGCCTGTCGACGTCGTGATCGCGCCCGAATTGACCGCAGGGACCGCAACACGCACTGTGCCCGCCGACGACATCGACCCCAACCAGTACGGTGGAGATATCGGAGTTGAAACTCAAGATATGTTCTACAAAACCGTTCGCACGGCGAAGACGGTGTTCTGGAACGGGCCGATGGGGGTGTTCGAAATCGAGCAGTTCTCGCACGGTACTAGGCGGATCGCCGAGGCGATGGCGGAGTCGGAGGGTGTCACGGTCGTAGGTGGCGGGGACAGCGCGGCGGCGATCGCGAAGTTTGGACTGGCCGACAGGGTGAGCCACGTCAGCACCGGTGGAGGCGCGAGCCTGGAACTGCTCGAAGGCAGGAGCTTGCCGGCTATCTCAGCGCTGCAGGATCGCTAACCGTCTGCGCCGGAGTCGCGAAGGCCGAGGTGTACGTCGCCGTTGACCGAGCTGATATCGATCGAGCCATTGCCCTTCCCCAGCTTGCCCGTGATCTTGAGGCCCTCTTGCTGAAGATCATCCAGCTCCACGCCGCTGGATACAGCTCCTCGCAGGGTCGACAACATCACTTGTGCGTCGCTGCCACCGGCAATGTCGACTCTCGCGTCGCCCGTGACCGTACGAACGTTGATCGCGCCCTGGACCGGCTCTCGCACGTCGATCGAAACGTCTCCGCTCGCGGCCTCGACCGAAAGAGTCCGACCGGCCGCGCGGGTGATGCGGACGTCGCCGCTGCTAGTCCGAAGGTTCATCACGCCCTTCACATCTGTCAACGTTACGTCTCCGGACTTCGTTTCAACGGTCATGACCGACGACTTGCTGTCTTCGATCTTCACGTCGCCGGAGTACAGCGAGACGTCGATCGTACCGTCCATACCGCGCAGGTAAACGTCGCCGCTTCGGCTCGTCACCCTGCACGAACTGCGGGTGTCCACGACGCGGATATCGCCCGATTGAACGCGCAGTTCGACCGGAACCCCCTTTGCGACCGAGATCTCAAGATCGACTGAAAAGTCGCTGCCGTCGGGCTGGCGAAGCAGAACGAACTGCTCGCTCTCCTCGAGCACAGGGATGTAACCCTCCGCCTTGGCCCGAGCTTCTTCCTCGTTGTGACCGCGGAAAGTCGCCGTTGCGACTATCTTTCCGATCTTCTTGCCGCCCGTAATCTTGATGTCGCCGGCCTCGCCCTCGATCCTCAGAATCTTGCCTTCGGGAACATCGAGCGGGAGCTCCACGGTCTTCGACTCGTGCGCGCCGAACACCGCTAGCGGGCCCTTGCCCTTCCTCATGTCGTCCGTCGCCTTGCGTATCGCATCAACGCCTTTGTTGACGCCATGACGCACTTGCTTGGCAACGTCGTGCCAGTTGACCGAGTCCGCGACCTCTTTGCCCATCTTCTCCAGTTGGGCTACGAAGCCGGACAGTCGATCATCCTTAGAGGCAGGCTCCTCCTCCGACGCCTGCTCCTCCTGAGGTTGGGCTTGGGCCCCACTGTCGTTTCCTCCTTCCACACGCTCCGAACCCTCGGAGCCCTGAAAAGCTTCAATCAGCTCCGCGGCGTCATCCGGGCTGAGCTTCCCGTCTTTCACCATCTGCATGATTCGTCTGACTTCGTCTTTCATTACTCTTTCAGTCCCTGTAGCTTCTTCTTCGCTTGCGCCGCAGTAATCTTCTCGTCTTCTAGATCCTTCAAAATCTTTCTCTTCTTTGCCGCCGTCTTCTTCTTGTCGTCGCTCTTCTTCACGTCCTCCTTGATAGGAGCTAGATTCATCGCTTTCAGGAGGTTGTCCAACTTTGATCGCACCGTCGGATAGCTCAAACCGAGCTCTCGTTCGACCGTGCTGATCACTCCCCGCGCTCGGATGAACACGCTCAGGAACTTCCGCTGTTCGTCGGCCATCTCTGCGCCGTCCGGCAGCCGGAACTTGCCGCGGATGATGACGCCGCTCTCCTCGCACGTGAGCTCTGTCACGTGCAACGGCTTTCCACTGACCGGGCACTCGGTCGGGATGTCAGGAAGTTCATCGTTTGGCATACGGCTTCTCGGAAATCTGTGTTCCAATCACACTATACGTGATGATTCATGGCCGTATAGGCCAAAATCCTAAGAAATCTTAAGTCTTGACTAAGAATCTCGAAAGTGGGTCAGTTCGAGCACAAGCTCTCTCACCAGGGCCACCAATCTGTTACCCGCACCCAGAACGGACGATTGATCCTGACTACCATGATGCCTCTTGTGAGAGTGCCGCCCCAGACGTCGTAGGCAACACGTCCATCGGCAACAATGATCAGGAACGTTTGGTCGTACTCGTCACCGGGTTGGAAAAAGACCGCTCCGGCCTCGCCGAACTCTCGGTCGCTGGGATCAGCCGTGCAGTTCTTGCAGGCGGCGTCAATCGTTCTCAGTATCTGCTCCATGTCTGCTGCGGTCAGCTCGCTCGACTCCCAAGTTCTGACGAAACTCGTTGACCCGGAGCGGAATGTCTCCCCCGTGTGTTCAACGTCCAAGCTATACCGCAGGGCGATATCTTCGAGCGTCGCGTCCATCCGCGCATCGGCGGAGTTCACATGCATCGCAAGCATCGTGAACGTGAACAGCACGACGAGCCCCACCCCGCCAGCGACCCACCAGACTCTTCGTTTCTTCCCCACGCTCTGAGTATATCAGTGCCAGAATTTCTCAACTTCTGCTTGCACGGCTGCTAGCGAGATGGAGGCGACCGTTTCGCCAGCCTGTGCCTCCAAGACCTGAAGACCTGGGTGCGGGGGAGCCCACAGCCGCCTGATGCCGTGCCTGTACAGCCCGATCGTCGGCGCTCCGGCGGCGCACGCTAGGTGCAGGATTCCGTTGTCGAGAGTCAGGGCCAGTTTGCAGCGCTCCAGCGCACCGACCACCTCCGGAAGAGTGAACGCGCCGCGCAAATCGATCGCGCCGGCGCTGACGATGGCCAGCTCTTCGTCTGCTCCAAGCCAGTACTTCTTTTGGCTCTTCGGAGGCGCGCCGAGCAACCCCACCGTCGTACCAGACTTGATCATGGTCTCGACGACGGCCGTCCAATTCTCCACGGTCCACAGTTTGTCTTGCAGGCTTGCGCTTGCGGCTATCAAGACGTCGGGAACCGTGCCCCCCGGGTCTTGTTGCCGCACGCGGTACGCGGGGATTGATCCACCCAGGTAAGCCAATCGACAAAAGATCTCGCTGATGAACCCCGTGCTCAAGAACGGATAGCGGGTCGTGACTTCAGGGCTGACCCACTCTTGGTCCCGCCACAAGTCGCCGCGGTCGTCTTCGGCGAACGGCAGGTCGGCCCGGCCTTCTTCGTCGAGGCACGGCCCGCAGACGTAGCCGTTCTCTCCTACAAGCATCGCAGCAGCGCTCTTCGCCCACGTCGTCCACTCGACGTTCACGACGAGATCGTACGGCTCGGTCAAGGCATCTGCGAACCCCCTTGGCGATTCGCCGTGCAGAGGAACGAAGCGATCGATGAGATCGGAGCCTAGCGCAAGCTCTGCGATTCTCGTCCCGCCGAAGTAGTCGATGCATTGGGGGCTTAGTTCGCTGCGCAACATCTGAAAGAGCGGGGTTGCGACGACAAAGTTTCCGAGCGCGTCATTCGTAATCACGGCGATCCGTGACCCCTCGGAGACCCCCGCACCGGTGTATCGCTTCATCGGACGACAGTTTAGCGCAACTCCGTCTCCGAATCAGGTAAGTTACGCATCGGCTAAATGCCACTGTATCTAGGACTAGATTGCGGAGGCTCGACGACGCGGGCGCTCGTGTGCGACGAAGAGGGCAACCAGGTGTTTGAAGGGCTTTCCGGTTCGGCGAACGTGGCCTCAACAGATGCTGAATTAGTTGCCGAGCACATGAAGGAAGCGCTGGCAGGCTCGCCGGACGTTGACTCCGCCTGCGGTTGCTTCGCCGGCCTTCTGTCGCAGGCGTCCAAGGAGCGCGCACTCCAAAACCTCAAACAGTTCGTCAACGCGAAGCGTTACGAAGTCAGGCCGGACTACCATGCGGGCTGGGAGGCTGCGCCAGAAGGAACCGACGTTCTCGTGATCGCAGGGACGGGAGTGGTGATCTGCTCCGAAGTCGATGGGAATCTAGTGAAGTCCAGCGCCGGCGGCTACTTGCTTTGTGACGCAGGATCTGCCGCTGCGATCGGCCGCGCGGCGTTGAGGCTAACCATGATCACTGCGAAAAAGATGCCTGCGTCAGAGGCCTTTTGGCGAAGCGTCGAGGAACAGTTTGGGCATCGCGAGGCGTCTGAAGTAATAGCGGTGCTCTACGCAGTGCCATTGCCAGGATCAGCGCTCTCAGGGCTCGCGGGCACGATCGCAGCTGACGCAGCCGAAGGCTGGGAGTACGCGCTCTCGAGCATCAACGAGTCGCTCGGAGGCCTCGCCGCAAACCTCGACGAGCATTGCGACGAGCATCTCGCAGACCGAACGAAAGTTGTGGTTGCACTAGCTGGCGGAGTGTGGAAAACGGATCGTTTGCTCCAGCAAATATTCCGGGACAAACTGGCCTCAAGGAACCGAGAATACGAGTTAGGCGTTGTGACAAATGAGCCCGTCACGGGCGCGGTCAAAATAGCCATGAAGATGACGCAATGAGTACTGAATCAAGACACCCACGATCGATCGGCCTGGACAAAATGACTGCTCTAGAAGTGGTGCGGCTAATGAACGAAGAGGAGCGCACAGTCATCCGTGCTCTCAACAAGGCCGAAGACGCGATTGCCAAGGCGGCCGAGTGGGCGGCGAAAGCGTATCAGTCTGGCGGTCGCGTGATCTACGTGGGTGCGGGTACTAGCGGAAGAATCGCCGCAACCGACGCAGCAGAGATGCCCCCGACTTTCGGCGTCCCTGACGACCGGTTTATCGCAATCGTTGCAGGAGGACCGGAAGCGGGCAAAATGCCTGCTGAATCGTCTGAAGACATCGAGCACACTGCGATTCAAGCGCTCAACGCGCTCGACCTTAGCCCGAAGGACCTCGTCATCGGCATCGCCGCGAGTGGCCGAACCCCCTTTGTGCTCGCTGCCCTAAGGCACGCAAAACAGAAAGGCGTCCGCACCTGCGGGATTGCGAACAACTCCGGGACGCCGATATTCGAGATCGTCGATCTCGGCGTCTTTCTCGACACGGGACCGGAGATTCTGACCGGCTCGACGCGGCTGATGGCGGGCACCGCCCAAAAACTCGCCCTCAACCGGATCAGCACGATCGCCATGGTTCTGAGCGGCAAAGTGATCGAAAACCTGATGGTCGACGTCGCACCGACGAACGCCAAGCTGAAAGAGCGCTGTGTTCGAATTGTGAGAGATCTCTCGACGCTCTCGGATCAGGAAGCGCGGCGACTGTTGGAGCGACACAACTGGAACGTCAGAGATGTTCTCGCCGCCGTCCGAAAAATTCAAGCGCCGGTTTAATCCGCAAGCGCGATATTTAAGATTTCCGCTAGGCGATACGCCGCCAACGCCGCTCGGCGCATACAGATTCTCTGTCCGCTCCTGAGATACAGAGTGCTTGGCGTACCGCCCTCCTCCGTGACGTACGCCGACGTAATCGCAATCGCCGAGCCTACGCGAATCCAAGCCTTCGGATCGAGGTTTCGTACGTCCGCATCGAGGTCCTCGCGAGCATGAAATCCGGCGAGGACGTCCGCCAACTCTTCCGCTCGTTCGACGAAGCCTTCTTCCCCCGCCCTCATCGGCAGCGCGAACGCTCCGCATCCCGAATCCCAAACCCGATGAAGGTTAGTCGTCCAGCTCGGTAGCCCGTTCCCAGGCTTGATCGCAAATTCGTTGCCACCTCGGTCGCCGTTCGGATATCTCTCTGTGTCCCTGGCCACGTTGTGCAGCGGCTGGTGCGCGTCGCCGACAAAATGGAGGACGTAGCGAAGAGCATCAGCGCGTTGCTCTTCTGTCAACGTGGCATCGGCCAACTGTTTCGTAAATCGATCGATCGCCCAAACGACGTTCTCCTCTAAGGCCTGATTCGTGACCGGTTTGCCGTCGGTGCGAAAGTGCACGTTGATGTAGTGCCACGGGCCGTTCTCGTCTGTACGCGTCGCGTCGGCCCAGATCGCGGCCATCTCCAACGGCGCGTACTTCTTATCGACGCCGACCTTTAGAAGTACATCGACCTTGGCTCGCACCTCGGGCGTTAGGTGCCTGTACGCAAGAAATACGATCGCCCCGTGCCCAGCGTCGCTCCATGCGCTCGCCGTTGCTGCAACAACTGTCAGGGCTGCAACGATCGTGCATCTTGAGGTCATCTTCATAAAGCTTCCTTCTTCGCGCTCTCCCAGAGCTTATCCCATTCCTCTGCCGACAGATCGGCCAGCTGCCGTTGGGCTGATCTCTCCATCCATGCAAACCGCGCGGCAAACCGATCGAGCATCCTGCGCAGCGCGTCTTCCGGCTCGACTCCAAGCCACCGCGCGAGGTTGACGACCGTAAACAGAAGGTCGCCGACCTCGTCGGTGATCGATTCGTCTTCACCCGACTGGATGGCACCGCGCAACTCGTTTCGCTCTTCGTCAAACTTCTTCCAAACAGAATCAATATCCGGCCACTCGAACCCTGCCCTTGCAGCGCGCACGCTGAGTTCGTGCGCCCGCAGGAGCGCCGGCATCGCCTGCGGCACTCCCCCGAGCACAGAGCGGCTTTCGCCCCCCTTCTCTTCGCTCTTGATCCGATCCCAGTGCTGAAGCACGTCATCCGAAGTCTTGGCGTCGCCCTCGCCGAACACGTGTGGATGCCGTCTGATCAACTTCTCCGTGATGTCCGCAGCCACGTCGTCGATGTGCCAGTTGCCAGCGAGAGACTGCATCTGCGCGTGCATGATCGGCTGTAGCAGAACGTCGCCGAGCTCCTCTTTCATTCCGTGCTCGTCCTGTCTGTCAATCGCGTCGATCAGTTCGTACACCTCTTCCACCAAGTGCTTTTTCAACGACTCGTGCGTTTGCTCTTGATCCCACGGACACCCGCCGGGGCCGAGCAGGCGGTCCACGACCCAGACCAACCCGTACAGCCCCCCGGCATGATCGCTTTCAACCGCCGACACTACGACTTGCCGATCCAAAATGAGAGTCGTCTCTAGGTCCGCGACGGTGATCTGCGAGCGAACGCCGTCCGCCGCGCACAGCCAAATGGAGTGCGTGCCAGGAAACCGACGTCTAAGCGCTGCATGCAACTCCGACTCGTGTCCGCCAAATCCGCAGAAAACCTGATGCGCTCTCTGATCGATGGACAGCAGCTGTGGCGCGGTATGGACTTGGTAGCTGCCCTCCAAGTCGAGCGACCGCAGGGCCTGTGCGGCATCAACCACCGATCTTAAAGTGTTCCGTCAGTTCGTCGGCGAAAGGATGGCCTTTGAAATCGAGAACGGCCTTCTTCCTAATCTCACGCATGAGCAAGAGGATGTTGTTCTTCGCACGCCCGCTCTCGAGCATCATCTGTTCCCTGATTCGCCGCCTCAGCCTCTCGTCCAACTCTAGCGTTTCGGCTGGCAGGATCTCTTCGATCTTAAACCTCAGCCAGACGCCGCCTTGATTCAGCCACTTGGTAACCCCGCCTTCGAGCGTTTCCAAGAGCGCGTCTCGAACGACTGGCTGCATATCCCGTTCTGCTATTTGACCGATGTCGCCGCCCTGGAACCGGGAAATGTCGCTGCTGAACTCTGTGGCGACGTCTTCGAACGACTTCCCCTCGGCCAATGCTGCATCGGCTGCCGGCTTCGCGTCCTCGCTGTCGACTCGGAGCAGCCGGAGATGGTAGCGCTTTGGCAGCGTGTAGTTTAGGCGGTTGCCCTCGTACTGCTTCTCCACCTGAAAGTCGGTGATCGTGATGCCCTGCGATTCGATCTTGAACTGCGATAATTGCAGAATCACGTTGTACCGGTAGTCGGCCTCGGTGAATCCGAGCGCCAGCAACTGCGCGATCACATCCGGGTCCTCCTCCATGCGCAACTCTATCTCTGCATCGATCTCGGCCTCGGTTGGGGCGACGCCGCGCTCCTCAGCAAGTTGGACCAGGAGCATCTCGTCGATGATTCTTTGGAGCGTCAAATACCCTGGGACGATCGGGACGAAGCTGTTGCCGGGGCCGATCTGCCCGACACCAGGCAGCACCTCCATTCGCGCGTAATAGATGCGGCCGGTTATCGGCTCTCCGTTCACGGTGGCAACGACCCGCTCAGCATCTACCTGTGCAAACGCGGTCGTCAAGCAAGAAAGTAACAGCGCTAAAGCCGGCAGTCGCAATTCGGACATCGTTTTGACACCTGTTCTCCACCATTCTGACGCTTGAAGTTCAGCAATCACACCGCACGGTGCTGAAAGTCACGGCAACGGATCAAATACAGTCCAACGCCTGGTCCAAATCCGCGATCAGGTCGTCGGCCGACTCGATCCCGACGGAGACGCGAATCAGGCTGTCCGTGATCCCGACGGACTCCCTGACTTCGGCAGGCATTTCGTAGTGGGTCATCGTCGACGGCTGCTCAATCAGGCTCTCGACGCCGCCGAGGGAGACCGCGAGGACGAACAGGTTTGTTGCCTGTAGGAACTTCGCTGTCCCGGCCATATCTGCCGCCAAACGAAACGAAAGAACGCCCCCGAACCCTGTCGCTTGTTTGCACGCGAGTTCGTGCTGCGGATGGGTTTTCAAACCGGGGTACAGCACCTCTTCAACCCGGTTGTGTTGTGCGAGGAACTCAGCAACCGCGCGAGCGTTCTGTTCGTGCCGCTGCATCCTGATCGGAAGCGTCTTCATGCCGCGCTGCACCAGAAAGCAGTCGAACGGAGACGGCGTACCGCCCATCGCGTTCTGAAGGTTCTTGAGTTTCTCATAAAGCCCGTCGTCGTTCGTCATCAAGCAGCCCATGATCACGTCGGAGTGGCCGTTGATGTACTTCGTCAACGAGTGCATGACAAGGTCGACCCCGAGCGCGAGCGGCTGCTGGTAGTACGGCAAGAACGTGTTGTCGATAGCCGAGATCAACTCGTGCTCGCGAGCAACCGCCACGATCATCTCGATGTCGATCAGGTTGAGCAGCGGGTTTGTCGGCGACTCGAACCAGATCATGCGCGTATTAGGCTTGATCGTCCGGCGCACGTTCCCCTCGTCTTTCATATCGACGAAGTCAACTTCGATCCCGCGCGGGATCAGCACATCGACGATAAACCGGTACGTACCGCCGTAGATGTCGTCGACCGCAAGCATGTGGTCGCCCGATTTCAACAGGCTCATGATCGCATCGACAGCGGCCATCCCAGAGCTGAACGCCAGACCGTACTGCGCACCCTCAAGCGCGGCAAGCGTCTGTTGCAAGACGGTGCGCGTCGGGTTGTCGGTGCGCGTGTAGTCGTACTCGCCGTATTCGCCGGGCGCCTGCTGCGCAAACGTGCTCGACTGATAGATCGGCGGAATGACTGCACCGTGCAACGGCTCCGGCCGCGACCCGAGAAACACCATCAACGTGTCGAGATCTAGATCGGTTTTGCTCATCTCTAAAAGAACTCCATGCAGCAGACCGGCATCGCGGTGAGAAGCTTCGCAGCTTCATCGACGACCGCCTCGCTCTTCGCCTCCAGAAGCCCCGCCCTCGCGATTTCTATTACGCTCGGCTGGCCCATCAGGGCTTGCGAAAACTGGCGAATATCCATCGCGAGGTCTGCGCTGTCGCACGCCTCAACGCATACGCCGTCGGGAGAAAACGCAACCCGCCACGGCCCCCGATTCTCCGGCAGCAGCTCGTCTGAAACCTCGATGGAGAACGCGCCGGTGCTTTCGGGCGCCAGCCCCGCAAGCGCACCCGGAACATCGAGCACGCGGTACATGGTCGGCTCGTCCAACTTCATCTCGACGCCTTGATCAAGATTGCTGGTCAGCAGAGAACTGCTCGGCGGCTCGCGCCAGACGACGTGGCTCTGATTGACCGCCAGGTTGCGCAAGACGGCCATGATGCTGTCGTAGCCGGCAACTGAGCTCCACGCCAGCTCTCCGACCTCGACGTCGCCCCAGAAGTCCTTGAGCTTCACCCAAGCGTACGCCTCGATCGGATCGCCGACGGCGTAGATCATCGGCAACTTCTTCGGCAAACGACTCTTCCATTGATGGTCCGTTCTCAACACAGAGCCGGAGAACGTCCGCACGAACTTCGTGTAGCATTCGTCGACTTGCTGGATCTCGTCGGGCATCAACTGCCGCGCGTCTAAACGCTGTTCGGTCTTCGCTAAGCGGCTTTGCGGCGCCTTGATCCGCCATCGCCAACCGCACGTCGCGTATCCGGCGTTTCGATAGAACGGTTCGCGAAACGCGTACAGATTTGAGATCACGTGCCCCGCCTCGCGCATTTCGCGCAGCGCATCGACCATGATCTGGTTCGCGCAACCTTTGCCCCTCGCTTCCGGCATCGTCGCCACCGCACCGACCCCGCCACAGCGCAAATCCGCACTGCCGCGAGCGACGAGATAATCGTGCACCTTCAGCCCGCAGACCGCGACGCCATCCAGCTCGCCAAGCATCCTGATCTCTCCAGGATCAGGCTCCGACAGCGGATCGTCAGACGACGGCGCCTCAGAGCTCCAGACCCACGACCATATTCTGTGCAGCTCCGCGGTTTCCGCCGCTGTCTCTACTCTCTTGCTGATAAAAGACATCGAAGATCTAAATCGGCAGCTCCGTGGTCTGTTTGTTCTCAGCCAAGACGAAGCAGCTCTGTATCTTGCCGACGCCCTTGATCGCGCTCAGCTTCTCGCGGATGAACTTTTCGTACGCCTTCATGTCCTTCACGACGATCTTCAGCAAAAAGTCGAAGTCTCCGCTGACGTGCAGGCACTCCAAAACCTCTGGAATCGACCTGACCGCTTTTCTGAATCGATCGATCGCCTGCTCCTGGTGCAGCGCCAAACTGACCATCGCGATCACGACCAATCCGAACCCCATGGCCTCCCTGTTGAGCAAAGCGGTGTATCCTGTGATCAGCTTTTGGTCTTCGAGCTTTCTGACTCGCTGGAGCACAGACGGCGGCGATAGGCCAACGCGGCGGGCTAGCTCGGCATTTGTGATGCGGCCGTTCTCTTGCAGCAGGCGCAGGATGCTGAGGTCTACTTCGTCGAACGAATCTCTCATGGGATTTCCTCATGATATTCGGTGCGATGGGCAACAACCAGCCTTTTGGCGAATTGCTCAGCAAGAAATACTGTACGAACAGATATTTATTAGGCTTTGATACAATGAGCACGATTACGAAACTTCCGCGCTGGGACGTTACTCCCTACTTTCCCGGCATCGATTCGCCCGACTTTCGTCAGGCGCTGACCGACCTGCGCGAGCAGGCGCTCGACTTGGAGCGGCTGTATGACCGGGTCGGCGTGCTGGCCGGTGACGACGTCGCTATGAGCGAGTCGCTTGCGGCGGAAGTCGAGGGCGTGATCGAGGCTGTCAACGCTGTTTCCGACCGGCTCAAGCTCCTTGAATCGTACATCCACAGCTTCGTCACAACCGATTCCTCGGACGACGTAGCGCTCGCAAAGCAGAGCGAACTGCAAGCGACGATCATCCTGATGAACAAGCTCTCGACGCGCTTGACGGCGTGGGTCGGGCGACTTCCTCTTGATGCGCTTGTGCCGTCTTCGGATGTTCTTGAGTCGCACGAGTTCGCGCTGCGCCGCATGAAGACGCTCAGCGAGAAGATGATGTCGCCCGACGAGGAGGCTTTGTCTGCGGATCTTTCTGAGGCTGGCGGATCGGCGTGGGCGCGGCTGTACGGCAACTTCGCCTCGCAGATCAAGGTCGAGTTTCAGGGCGAGGGTATTCCGGTGAGCGCAGTGCGCAACTTTGCCCATGACGCGGACCAATCAGTGCGGAGGGCTGCCTACGAGAAAGAGCTCGAGGCGTGGAAGGAGAACGAGCTAGTGATCGCTTCGGCGATGAACGCGATCAAGTACGAGAGCGACTTCATCACCCGCAAGCGCGGCTGGTCGACTGTGCTCGATGAGGCGGTTTTCGCCACCAACATCGACCGCGAGACGCTCGATGCGATGATGGAGGCTGCGCGGGACTCGTTCCCGGTGATGCGACGGTATTTGAAGGCCAAGTCTCGTTTGCTTGGCAACTCCGGAGCTCTTCCCTGGTTTGATCTGTTCGCCCCGGTCGGCGAAGGCGGTTCGTGGACTTACGAGCGGGCGCAGTCGTTCGTCGAAGAGGGGTTCCGGGCGTACAGCGACAAGATGGGCGACCTGGCTGTGCGGTCTTATGGTGAGAACTGGATCGACGTCGAGCCGCGGCCCGGCAAGCGCGACGGCGCGTTCTGCATGGGCACGCGCGATGACGAGTCACGGATTCTGATGAACTACAAGTCGTCGTTCAGTGCGGTGTCTACTCTGGCGCACGAGCTGGGGCATGCTTATCACAACGTTTGCCTCGCAGACCGCACTGCGATGCAGTCTTCCGGCACGCCGATGACGCTGGCCGAGACGGCGTCGATCTTCTGCGAAACGGTGATCAAGCGGCGCGCTCTTGCGGGTACCGAAGGCGCGGAGAAGATGGCGATTCTGGAGGCGTCTTTGCAGGGCGCGAACCAGGTCGTGGTGGACATCACCTCGCGGTTCATCTTCGAGCAGACGGTGTTCGAGAAGCGCGCTGAGCGCGAGCTGTCGGCGCGGGAGTTCTGCGAGATCATGACCGGCGCGCAGATCGAGACGTACGGCGACGGGCTCGACCCGGCGTTCCTGCACCCCTACATGTGGGCGGTCAAGCCGCACTACTACGCGTGGCGCCCGTTCTACAACTACCCCTACATGTTCGGCCAATTGTTCTCCCTGGGCCTGTACGCGGTGTACCAGGCGGAGCCCTCCGGCTTCCACGCCCGCTACGACGACCTCCTGTCCTCAACCGGCATGGCGACGGCCGCGGAATTAGGCGACCGATTCGGGATCGACGTCCGGACAAAGGAATTCTGGGCCGGGTCGCTGCGGGTGATTGCAGAGGATGTCCTAGAATTCGAATCGCTGGCCGGCTCGTAGAGCCAGTCGCCCGCAGGTCGTGTATGCTTTAAGCATGGCTGACGCAGAAAGGGAACTGCACGAGAAACTCCTGACTGAATTGTACAACTCACACGGCTATCAGCCCAGCTTCTTCGACTACGGAGAGTTCGCTGAAAAGCTGGGGTTGAAGAAGGAAGGTCTTGACAGAGTATTCAGCGACCTCAAGTACGAAGGTCTAGTAGAAGCCTCGGCGCTTGGTCGTGCGGTGCAACTGACAGCAAAAGGGGCGCTGTTCGTTGAGCAGCACGGCCTTGCGGACTCAGCGCTTATCGCGGAGAACAGAGAGGCACGAATCGAATTCCTGGGCAACCTTGCAGACATGTGTGCCGAGGACGGGCCCGAGGCCTTCTACCACTGGGAGACAGTAGCCAATCGTGGAACGACCAACAGGGCCGCGCTGGACCGAAATCTGTTGCTGATGAGCGGTGCTGACGTTATCGATTTCGTCTCAATGCAGACCGTACAGCTAACAAGACACGGGCTAAGCTACATCACGAGGGTGCGAGAGGAGCGGTCGATAAAGAGCGAATTTGAGACGCTGAAAGGCGGAGCGCTCACGCCACAAGCGAGGGGCCACGCGCTCGAAGTCCTCATGGAAAGGGCCTGCAATCTGCACGGCGTCGATGTCGAACGGAATGTGAAAGCCGACAATGAGGAGAATGACCTCATCATCCAATACGACACGCACCACTTCATCGTTTCGTGCAAGTGGGAGAAGAAACCGGTGGGTATGCCCGCAGTAACCGATTTATTCTATCGCGTGTCCATCCGGCCGCACTCATACGGGATTATTGCTTCCATGTCCGGTTTCGCTGGAACGGTCGAGGTTGGAGCCAGGGAGAGCATGGGTCAGGCGATCATGTTGCTTTTTGGGCCGACAGATATAGAGCGCTGGTTGGAGGGCGAAATTCTCGATGCCGTCTTGCAAAAATTGGACCACGTCGCAAAGCGCAAGCAGTTCCGCTGGAATTAATCAACGGTAGAATCACTGCACCGGTCGGGCTGTCTGCGGGAGGGCGCTAGGATTCGGTTGTGGACTTCAATAGCATCGAAGAGAGGTTAGAGCGCTTGTATTCAGCGATCGACGAAAGAGCGGACGTCGACTTGCAAAAACACGTTCGCGTCAAGTTAGTGGGCACGCCCGGGAAAGAGCCATTTGAAGCTAAAATCTCCTTTGACGGCGTCGAAGACAGGGCAGGTAAGAGCCGAGTGATTATTTCCATTAATGAAAACTTGGCAAACCTGAAGGATAACCTCAAGAATCGGCTGGGCGCACGTCGCGAGTTGGTTGAAGAGTTCATCGACACGAACGTAGCCTTGCAACTTCTGATCGATCTTGCCAATGCGAACAAGCACGGGTATCCCCTCACGAGGACCGAGAGATCGGGTCGCAGTCCGAGGTTGGAGAATATCGGCTGCTCTTGTGTCGTTCCTCCTGGTGAGACATTTGGCATAAACCTGAAGTCGGGACAAGTCATTGGCTCGGAGAAATGTAGGATTGAAATTACGGCAGACGTGGTAGACAAAGCCGGGGAACCAATTTGCAAATGGTCTAGTCTGATCAATGATGCAATCGAGGGATGGGAGACGTTTATGCGCCAGCACAACATATCAAGTTGATTTGGCACGCCGGTTACGACCACGGGTGGCAGGGCTGATGAGTGGCGGCCATCGACATCCCCACACCTTGAGCCGGAAGGGACTGGGGGACAAACCCTCGTCCTTCGATGCTTCGTCGATTCTGGAAGTAACAGCAGGACTAGTTGTCGACCTGGCCTGCCACACACGGCAACGGGCCAGGTCAGCCAACTTGCGACACCGGACTACTCTACCGTAGAGCCCGTTTTATAGTACGCATATACGTTCGTCGTGGAGTGATCTCCGCCCCCGGTGCCACCATCGAACCCCAGGCGTAGCAGGTATTGCTCGATATCCCGGGCCGCAGCAGCACTCCCCGCCTGTCTGCGGATCCACCAGCCATTGTTCTCGCTGACGTCGTGCTGGTTAAACAGCCGATCTGCTGAATCTCTCGCGATTCCGACATACCACCGTGCGTACCTTGAATCGCGAGCCTCGACATACTTGACGATCTCCTGAGCTATCGTCTGCTCTTGTGTTGATAACATTGTGAGTTATCTCCTTGGCAAGTTGTTGCCATCATCATCGCCCCGAGCGTATAGTAACGACTCAGACGACGGGGCTCGTCCTTGTCGCAGGCGGCATATGCCGCTTAAACCTGAGTGCCCGTATGTAACGTCAAATTGCTGCGGGCACTAAATTTCGATCCGTGTGATTTGTGCTAGTCCATTAGCGCGGCATTACACAAGTCAGCCGCAATACACAATCTGTTCTCATATCTTCCGACGAAGTTGATTCCTCTTTCGATGCTCGCGTATCATCGCGTTTTCCGCGGAGTTTCCCACCGCTTTCCCACACGACTAAGTGATTTCGCCTTGCAATGAAACTAATCCGCTAAACTCCAAACATGAAACTCGCTAAGGCCACGGCGTTCCTGACCATCGCGTTTGCACTCGCCGTCGGAACTGCGCCGTTCATCGCCGCGCAGCAGCAGAACAGGGAGAGCTATGACTACTTCGGCCCGAACCGGCAGTTGGTCGCGCGGGGGATGCAGGCACTGATCCTCTGCAACGGACTGTTCACCAGCGGGCGGAGCCTGGAGGACGTCTACCGGCACGAGCTGCAGATCCAGCGCATCCCGCTGCTCCACCCGCAGAACGGGGACGTCCAGATCGACCGGAACAACAAGACCGTCACGGTCGGGCGCGACGGCAACGACCCGATCCCGGTGATGCGCGCCGTCTACCGCGAAGGGCTAGGCTGCATCGTCATGTCGCCCGACCAGACGCTGGCCGACATCGACGACCTTCCGATCCTGAAAATGCCACCTTTATCCGGTAACGCTGCACGTATCGACTGGCCAGACGGCGACCGGACCGACCCGTACAAGCGCCCGACAGACTTCGACAAAGAGGCCCTGCAAGAGGCGAGCGACTGGCTTTTCGATCCCGAACTCCACGGCAATCCGAGCCAGGTCACGCTCAGCCTGCTGGTGCTCTACAAGGGGCAGATAGTGCATGAGCGGTACGAGAACGGCGCGAACGTCGGCACCAAGACGCGCACCTGGTCCGCGGCCAAGAGCATCGCGGTCACGCTGATCGGAATGCTCGTCGACCGGGGCGAACTGAGCCTGGACGAGCCGCTGGACGTCGACTGGCTGCCGCGCACTCGCGATTCTGAGCACGATGCAAGGCGGAACATCACGCTGAGGAACGTGCTGAACATGTCGAGCGGGCTCGACACGGTCGACAACGCGGGCAACGTCGACGTCACCGGTTCGGGGCTCTCCTACTGGGCGGGAAGAAGTTCAGCCGACGGCGCAAGATCGAGAAGGCTGCAGCACGACCCGGACGCACACTGGGACTATGAGAACTACGACACGCTGCTCGCCGTGCTCGCGATGAAACGCGTGATCGGCGACGATCAGGAGTACCTCGAGTTCCCGCGCAAAAACCTGTTCGACAAGATCGGAATGCGCAACACGGTGCCGGGCGTCGACCGTTTCGGCGACTTCGTTTTCAGCAGCCAGGTGTACACGACCGCTCGCGACCTCGCGCGCTTCGGACTGCTTTATATGAACGACGGGGTGTGGAACGGTGAGCGGCTGATCTCCAGCCAGTGGATCGAGTTCTGCCGCACTCCTGCGCCGGCAAGCAGCGCGATCGGCGATCAGTACGGCGGCCAGTGGTGGCTCGTGCCGACTAACACGACAGGCGTGCCGCGCGATGCATTCGTCGCGGCCGGCAACCGCGGCAACTACGTGATCGTGATCCCTTCGAAGGAGCTCGTCATCGTCCGTCGCGGGCTAGACAGGTCCGCGCGCGGTGATAGGTCCTATCGACACTGGGACATCGCAAGGCAAGTGCTGACGGCTTTTCCGAATTAGATTATACAAACTAGGCCCAACAGGGAAAGCGGTATGATCACCCTGATATGGAGTCGATCGAAGCACCGCCGTCACGGCAGATCGAGAAACCCAAACAACCAATTTGGCTCTATATTGGCTTGGGATGCGCCGCTCTCTTTCTCGTTGTTCTGGCGTTAGGGTTCTTTGCCTACAAAGCTTATTCATCTACTCAGAAAGATTCGACTAAGGAGGCCAGACAGATACTGGCAGAGCTCGGCGAAGACTGGGATCCAGACGTGTTTTGGAATCACTTCTCAACAGCTGCGAAAGAGAGTTCGCCACGCGAGGACGTCAACAAACTCACAGCGTTCTTCAGCGATAAGCTAGGGAGTCTTAAACGAATAGATTCACTGGACTTTGAGCAAGTAAGTTCGTACACGGGAGTAGGCACCACTACTACTTTTCACGGCTTGATTACATGCGAGAAGGGCCATGCGTCTGTCCGGATGATCTTGCTGAAAGTCGGAGACGAATGGCAACTACACGATTTTCACCTGAATTCCAATGCCTTTATAGATCTAGATGAATACTCTGATTCTCCTGAAGAAGAAACCTCAAACGAGAGCTGAACTACAAAACAGCCCGGGCGTCCACACAAATGATGATCGTTAGTTTCGCACTGATTCTTCTGGCGCAAAGGCCTGAGATCGTCGAGTTCAAAGCCGGAGGTCTGGAGCGGGCCGCGGTCGTGTATCGACCGAGCAAGAAGTCCACTAAGACGCCGGTGGTGCTCGTGTTCCACGGCCACGGCGGGCGGGGAGCGCAGATCGCGCGCAGCAGACCCATCCATGAGCTTTGGCCAGAGGCCGCGGTGATCTATCCGAACGGTCTGACTGGAGTCAAGGGGATCACCGACCCCGAGGGCAAGCGCACGGGGTGGCAGAAGGGGCCGGACACTTACGACGATCGCGATCTGATACTGTTCGACGTTATTCTCGAGTGGGCAAAGAAGGAGTTCGACGCCGATCCGAAGCGCACTTTCGTGACCGGACACTCGAACGGTTCGCAGTTCTCGTGGCTTTTGCAGGCCGAGCGCGGCGACAAGATCACCGCCGTCGCTGGCAGCTGCGCGCCCGGCGGTCTCTGGATGCGCGATGGTCCGAAGAAGCCAGCGTTCATCATCGCCGGCACAAAGGATCAGCTGGTCAGCATCGATGTAATGCGCCGGTTCTCCAACCTCATGGTGCGATGGTACGGATACAGCAATGCCAAGTCGAGCGGCGTCGAGACTGTTATCTACGAGGGCCAAGATGCACCGCTTTGGATTTGGGAGTACGACGGCGGCCACCGTGTGCCCGCAGACGCCGCAACAAGAATCGTCGCGTTTTTTAGGGCTTCTTCACTCTGATCGTCGATTGTCGAAATACACTTTCACTATCAAGATAATGCCGGTAATGAACAGACTAACCGCCAAAAACCTAAGTACAGAGGATACAACTTCTAATCCTGGATCACTTGTAATCTCTCCGTTCGGTCCATGAGGACCTTCTGGCATTAGACTTAGCGCTCCAGCGCAGATAAGGAACGGAGCTATGGCCATGAGAAAGCAGCCAGGAAAGTAACTCTTCCGCTTTCTTTGCGGCAGCGGGTCGGGCGGTCGTTCCCACTCTTGGTCTTCGCCTTGCTCCTCAATCTCTCCGTGCGCATTCATTGATCTTTTTTGAGCGGGTTTGGATTAGCGGCTTCTGCTGCCTCGATCAGTTTACTGGCAACAACTCCGCGCACCTGAATTGTGAACCGGGCACACCCCGAACCCCCTCCCTAACCCTCCCCCCAGGCTCGGGGAGAGGGGACTATTATCCTTCGCGCTTCATCACGCGTGAGACGCGCTCGGCTTCACGCATGACTCGGATGACGTTCAGCCCGAGGATCTTGCCGATCTCTTCGTCGGTATAGCCCCGCCGCAGGAGCTCGGCCGTAAGCTTCGGATACGTTGAAACGTCCTCGAGCCCTTCAACTCCGCCACCGCCGTCGTAATCGCCGCCGATGCCGATGTGGTCGACGCCGATCATGTTCTTGATGTGGTCGATGTGGTCGGCGACCTGGCTGAGAGTCGCGATCGGGCGCTCGTTGATTGACAGCCACCTCTCAACAGTCTGCGCGACGCGCTCGTCGCCCTCGCCATACCGAGCGATTGCGGTCTCTTCAACTTTGTCCCGCGCCTGCGAGTGCGCATAAATCGCAGGCGAAGTGTAAGACGCAAGGATGATCACCATGATCACTCCGCCATTCACTTTTACGAGCGGCAGGATATCGTCCGGCACGTTGCGCGGGTGCGGAGTGACGCCGCCCGCTCCTGAATGTGAGTAGATCACCGGAGCGCGTGTTACCCGGAACACATCACGCATCGTGTCGGCAGAGACGTGGCTGAGGTCGACGAGCATCCCGAGTCGGTTCATCTCACGGATCACCTGCTCGCCGAAGGCGTTGAGGCCGTCGTTCTGCGGCTCGTCGGTCGCGCTGTCGGCCCACGGAGTATTGCTGCTGTGCGTGACGGTCATGTACCGCGCGCCCTGGCGGTAGAACGCTCGCAACGCTTGCAGAGAAGAGTTGATGCAGTGGCCGCCTTCCACACCGATCATCGACGCGATCTTCCCATCGTTGAAGATTCGCATCACGTCGTCAGCCGTGTACGCCATCTCGAACACGTCGCTGTACCGGTCGGCCATGTCGTACACGATCTCGATCTGCTGCATCGTCGCCTCGACCGCTTCCCCGCCCGGCAGGCTGGTCGGGACGTACACAGACCAGAACTGACCGCCCAATCCTCCCTCGCGCAGGCGCGGGATGTCGGTCTGGCCCGTGTCTTGGCGCAGCCTGATGTCGAACTCGTCGAACCCGCCTTCGCGATTGCGCATGCCCCAGGGGAGGTCGTTGTGGCCGTCGATCAGCGGGTACTGCGCGTGGAGGAGCTTGGCCTGAACCAGGTACGGATCAGCCTTCTGAATACCCGGCATCATCGCCAAGAGTGCGATCAGTGCAACGTACATGGCTTGTATTATGGCTGAGGAGCTCGGAGGTTCGGGTTAGTTCGGGGAACTGACGACTGCAAACAGCCAACTGCCAACTCCCCCTTGCGCCACAATGAAGCCGATGCTCAGCTTGGCATTGGTAATCACCGCGATGACGACTACGCAACAGTGGAGCCCTGTGCAGGGCAACATCATGACCCGTTGGGCCGCTGAGGTCTCGCCGACCAACGCCCACCCAGAATATCCGCGCCCGACCCTCGTGCGCGACGACTGGATGAGCCTGAACGGGCTGTGGGAGTACGCGATCGTCGACAAGGACGCAAGCTGGCCGGGCGCAGCGGGACAGATTCTCGTCCCGTTCCCCGTCGAGTCCGCATTAAGCGGCGTCAAGAAGCCGGTCACGCCAGAGCAAAATCTCATCTACCGCCGCGACTTCGTCGTGCCATCGGATTGGGACGGCAGGAGAACAATCCTGCACTTCGACGCAGTCGATTGGGAGGCGACAGTCTTCCTGAACGGAAGCGAAATCGGCAGGCACCGCGGAGGTTACGATAGGTTTTCTTTCGACATAACCGATCAACTGCGCAACGGCAAGAACGAAATAGAAGTCATAGTCTGGGACCCGACGGACCAGGGCACGCAGCCGCGCGGGAAACAGGTCTTGAACCCACAAGGGATATGGTACTCGGCGGTCACCGGTATCTGGCAGAGCGTGTGGATCGAACCTGTATCAGAAAGTTATTTCAAGAGTATTGAAATACAGGCGGATCCGCTCACGGGTGTTGTCACGATCATTGTCGAAATTCCAGGACTGACAGAGAAGCACTCCATTGATTCGTATGCCACTTGGAGGAATCGCACCTTCTTTAGCGGCAAGCACGTAGAACAGAGCGAAGTTGTATTCCGAATTCCGCATCCAGTTTTTTGGACTCCGGACGAGCCGACGCTGTATTGGCTACAACTCGTACTGGAAGATAACGGCACAATAATCGACGTAGTTCGTTCCTACTTCACTTTTCGATCAGTCGAGGTTAAAGAGGACGACTACGGGCGGCGCATCTACCTCAACGGAAAACCGATCTTTCAGATCGGCCCTCTTGACCAAGGCTGGTGGCCCGACGGGCTGTACACCGCCCCAACCGACGACGCGCTGAAGTACGACCTCGAAGTGCTGAAGAGCCTCGGTTTCAATACCGTTCGCAAGCACGTGAAAGTCGAGCCTGAGCGATGGTACTGGTGGTGCGACGTCATGGGATTGCTCGTTTGGCAGGATATGCCGAGCGGCGATAAGTACATCGGCGGGAACGACCCCGACCTCGTCCGCACGGAAGAGTCGGCGGCACAATTTGAAGAAGAATACTCGCAGATCATCAAGCAGTTCAAGCACCATCCGAGCATCATCATGTGGGTGCCGTTCAACGAGGGGTGGGGGCAGTACGACACGTCGCGCATCGTCGACCTTACGAAGAAGCTCGACCCGACAAGACTGGTCAACGGCGCCAGCGGATGGTCGGATCGCGGCGTAGGGGACGTCTATGACATTCACAGCTATCCCGGCCCTGCTGCACCGGAGCCAGATGGTAGGCGAGCTTCCGTCCTCGGTGAGTTCGGCGGCCTCGGCTGGCCGGTCGAGGGCCATCTTTGGTGGGACAAGCGCAACTGGGGATACCGCACTTACAACAGCGAAGAGGAGCTCCGAGACCACTACGAACGCATCTTCTTCCAGCTCAACTTTCTGCGCAGCTCTGGCCTCTGCGCGGCGATCTACACACAGACGACCGACGTCGAGGGCGAGGTCAACGGGCTGATGACGTACGACCGCGCAGTGCTCAAGGTCAAGCCGGAGTGGGCACGGCCCTTGCACGAAGCGCTTTACGGCCCGATGCCCATTCTGCGGACCGTGCTGCCGACAAGCGAACGGGAAAAGCAGTCCTGGAGAGTCACGACAAAGGAACCGACAGGCGACTGGTTCGCACGCGATTACGACGACGCCCGGTGGACCGTCGCAGAAGGCGGGTTCGGGCAGAAGACGACGCCCGCGCCGAACGTCGGCTTTGCGTGGACGACACCCGACATCTGGATCAGGCGTGAGTTCGAGCTTTCCTTCGTCCCTGAAAACCTCGCGCTCAGAATCTGGCACGACGAGGACGCGGAAGTGTACGTCAACGGGGTTCTCATCGCGAAGTTTGAGCGGTGGGTCGACGAGTACATCATCGTCCCGCTCAACGACAGCAAGCGCAGTGTCTTCCAGGCCGGGAGAAACACCATCGCCGTCCACTGCAAGCAGACCAGCGGCGGTCAGTTCATCGACGTCGGACTTGTGTCGATCGTATCTGGCGGCTAACTGACATACTTGCGCAGTAAGAAAGTGCGCGTTCCGTTCGACTCGATCTCCCTAGCAGCCGTCGTCGCAGAGCTACAGCCTCTCGTCGGCGGCAGGGTCCAGCGCGTCATGCAACGTGGAACGCTGGAGATCGAGCTGAGCATCTATGCGGGCAAGGAGCGGTACCTGTATATCTCTGCCGAGGCGGAGTATGCGCGGATGCACCTCGTGACCCGCAGGAGCCCTGGCCCGAAGGAGCCACCGACTTTTTGCATGACGCTGCGCAAACACCTGATGGATTCGCGGGTCGAATACATAAGGCAGCGCGGCCTCGACCGAGTCGTCGACATAGGTTTCAAGACCAAAGAAGGTGGTTTCCAGATCGTGGCGGAGATGATGGGCAAGCACTCGAACGTCGTGCTGCTCGACGCCGACAAGAAGATCCTCGCCGCGATCAAGGTCGTCCACAAAAGCAAGAGCAAACGCCCGATCCTCCCTGGCAAGACGTACGAGCCGCCGCCGTTCGACCCCAAGCCATCGATCCTGGAGGCGAAGGAGGGCGACGACTTAAAACAGTTCGAGGGCGCGTCGCCGTTCGTGCGGAAACTGATCGAGTCGGGCGTCCCGATTGGCGAAGTGCAAACCGCGATAGAAAACAGCGAGTACACCCCCGTTTACTGCGAAGGGATCGGCGCCTACCCGCTGCCGCTGACGACGCTCGATCTTGATTGCGTCAAGCGATCCTCGATCAGCCAAGCGCTCGAACAGCACTTCAATAACATCGTCGGCGACGACAGGCTGGCACAGCGAAAGACATCGCTGAAGTCACAGCTCAAGCGCGTGCTGCGCGCAAGGCAGACCGCGCTAAAGGGAATCGCGGAGGCTTTACAAACAGCCGCAACAGCGAACGAGAGACAGTTGGAGGCGGAGCTGATCCTCGCCTATCAGCACACGATCAAAGAGGGCGACACAATCCTTGAGACCACCGACTACGAAGGCAACCCGGTCACGATCAAGCTCGACCCAAAGAAGACTCCCGTAGAGAACGCGAACATGATCTTCAAGAAGGCCAAACGTGCCAAGCAGAGCGCCGACGGCGTCGCCGCCCAACGCAATCGCCTCTCAAGAGACCTCGAAGACATCGAGGCGGCCCTCGACAAGATCGACCAGGCCGACGACCTCCCAGAGTTCAACAAGATCAAGGAAGCTGCCGACAAGAAACGGTGGCTACACCGCCAAGTCGTCGCGAGGAAGAAAGAGGATCGTCCATACGAAGGCCACAGGATTCGCGAGCAGCTGTCGCCGGGCGGCTGGCGGGTACTTTTCGGTAGCAACGCGACGTCAAACGACTATTTGACAACTAAGGTTGCCCGCCCGAACGACATCTGGTTCCACGTGCGGGGCGGCGCGTCTTCGCACGTCGTTCTACTCTCGCAGAACAAGCCGGAAAAGGTTCAGATGGAAGACCTGCGGTTTGCGGCGCGGCTCGCCGTCTCCAACAGCGACAGCAAGCACTCGTCTTATGTAGCGGTCGATTACGTGTTGAAGAAGTACGTTCGCAAGCCAAGGAAGGCGGGGCCAGGCCTCGTCACGTACACGAACGAAAAGACGCTTCACGTTGAGACGTAACGACCGACGAGAGAGTCAGTATACTGGCGACATGAGACAGCTTCTTGTCAGCGTCTTGGCAATCGCAGTGCTCGTGGGCTGCAACAGCCGTTCGCCCGGCGGCCTGTGGGACGTGACCAGTTCATCGATCGACTCGGGGACCACCGTACAAATCAACATGTACGACGACCAGAGGTTCGAAATGATCTTCACCGGTCCGGCGAACCTGGTGCCGCACGCTAAGGATAGCGCCCCGGAAACCAGCATGGGCACGAAGTTCAGCGGCAACTGGGAGCTGAAAGGGTCCACTCTAAAACTGGTGCCGAAAGCGTTTTCGACGATCATTTCATTCGATGACGTCGTCGTATTCACCGACATCTTCAGCGGTGAAAAGAAGGACGTGTTTGCTCGGTTTGAAAGCGATTTCGAGTTGACGGTGACCTGGGATGGCGACGATCACTTCACCGGGAAGAGCGACTTTGGCGTCGTTGACTTTCGACGTGTCAACGGTAATTAGGACAGCCGCGTGAGCCAACTGTACGAGTGGGATCAAGAGCTGTTCCGCCTCATACACGTCGAGCTGCAACGCGATTGGCTGGATCCGATCCTGGTCGCGATCACCGACTCTGGCCGCGGAGAGGTGAAGTTCACGATCCTCCTCGTTTTCTGCTTCATCTACCGCTTTCGCAACTATGCGCTGATGGCCTTGTCCGCAGGCGTCCTCTCCGGTATCTGCGCCCAGCTTCTCAAGCTGGTTGTGACACGGGACAGGCCAGGCAACTTTGAATTTGCGCAACCGATCACGTCGTACATCGAGGCGCTGATGGGCCAAGCCGCGCCGATGGCCAGCAGCAGCTTCCCGAGCGGCCACGCAACGTCGTCGTTCGCGATCGCCGTGGCCATCGCCTGGGTGTCGCGGAAGACCGAGCACGCGTGGCTCGGGTGGACGGTGGTCGGCTGGGCGTCTCTCGTCGCATACAGCCGCGTCTACGTCGGCGTCCACTTCATGAGCGACGTTCTCGCCGGAGCCGCGCTCGGCGCGCTTTTCGGAACGTGCTTCTATCTGCTTTGGCAGAAGCGGGGCTGGATTCCGGCCCTAGCTTCTGCTCCCTAGCTGGATCGCTCGCACCTGATCGAACACGCGACTTCCCCGCTCGAGCTCGGCTACCTGACGTCGGTCGAGGCGGACGGCGACGAGCTGTTCGGCACGGTCGCACTCAGCGCAGAGGCGAACGAGCTGATCGAGAAATCCGACGCGCAGACGGGGATGGTATTTCGCTAGAACTTTTGGAAGGTGGCGAAAGCGTGTATCCTCGCATGTATGGAACGGACGATAAACGAAAGACTCGCTCGCCTTGAGAAGACTAACAGACTGCTCGTGATTGCTTGCTCGATTCTCGTTGCGCTGCCGGTTCTAGCAGCTGTTACCGCTTTTCAGGATCCTACTGATGATATTCCCGAAGTTGTACGAGCGGAGGGTTTTGAACTCGTAGTAGACGGCAAAGTGGAGGCTGAGCTTAAGCCCGGCATGGGAGGAGGGCAACTTTCATTGATGGACCGGGACGGCGAAGTGGCCATCTCTGTTGCTCCGTTCCCACAAGGTGGTGGAGTGATTACTATTATGTCGAAGGAGGACGACGGTCCGACTCTGGCCCTAGTATCCAACGCAAGAGGCTTACAACTGAGCATGCAAAACGCACGCGACGGTTTGTATTTCATGCTTGGAGCAACGGAAGGTCGAGCGGGTCTGATGTTTGGAAGATCAGATGGTACAGAAGAGGAAGTTGATGATCCAGGAACGTTTGGTGAGCTATTTACAAACGCCGATGGTATATCTCTTGTACTGTCTGAGGAGGGCGAAACTGTGTTCCGCGCGCCTGAATCTTCTGAAGACTAAAAGAGGACTGCCGGTAGGTGCGACGGGTGGCATGGTTGTCCTAATGTCTGTGTGGGGCAGCCATGATCGCGTTGCCAGGCTGGTTTAGGTTCAAATGAACCTGCGGGAGGGGTGCGCGGGGGGCTTGCGGGCGTGTTTTTGTGACGTGCGGGCGTGTTTTCGTGACGCGGGGACGGGCGCAGCGCGGTCGGATCCTCCTTCCCCCAACCCCGTTTCCTCTTCCGGCGCACGTTGCATCGCGGCAATTGGAAGGGGGCTGTGCTACGCCTGGAATCGGCCCATTTTGCGGTACCGGTTGTACCGTTGCTCCTTTAACTTCTTTGCAGGCACCTTGTCCAGATCAGAGAGTGCCGCGACAAGCGTCTCCTTTACGGTCGCCGCCGCCTCGATCGGATCGCGGTGCGCGCCGCCGAACGGCTCTTCCAGAATTTCGTCGATCAGCTCGAGCTCCATCGCTGATTGCGCAGTTAGCTGAAGAGCAGCCGCGGCCTCCGCGCCTTTTGCTGGGTCGCGCCAGAGAATCGCCGCGCACCCTTCCGGCGGGATGACGCTGTAGATCGCGTGCTCCTGCATGTACACCTTGTTGGCGACGCCGATTCCGATCGCGCCGCCCGAGCCGCCCTCGCCGATGACGACGCTCACGACCGGCACGGTCAGCTCGAACATCTTGAGCATGCTCGCGGCGATCGCCTCGCTGATGCCGCGCATCTCGCTCTCGACTCCGGGGTCTGCAGCGGGCGTGTCGATGAAGGTTATGATCGCCATCCCGAACCTGTCCGCCATGTCGAACATCCGCATCGCCTTGCGGTACCCCTCCGGTTTGCACATCGCGAAGTTGCGGTAGGCGCGCTGCTGGATGTCCCTTCCCTTCTGGTGCCCAACGATCATCACCGAGCGCCCGTCCAACATCGCCGGCCCGACCACTAGCGCGTGGTCTACGCCCATCCGCCGGTCGCCGTCGATCTCCGTGAAGTCCGTGAAAATGTTGGCGATGTAGTCGAGCGTGTAGGGGCGCGGCTCCGCACGCGCGAGCAGCACCTTCTCCCATGCGCCGAGCCGACTGTAGCGGACCTTGATGAAGTTGTCGCGCCGCTTTTCAAACTCCTGCAGCCGCACATGAAGCTCTTTCTTCTTTGCCGCGTCCGCCTCGGCGTCGATCAGCACGCGCAGCTTCTCGATCAGCTCTTCGAGTTCGAGAACCGGCTTCTCCCACTCCTTCCAAGTCTTAGCCACGCTTGGCCCCCTTGCGGAGGTGCGCACCAAGAATCTTGATTAGCGCGATCAGTGTGCCGCGCATCTCGCGCCGATCCACGATCTTATCGAGCATGCCGGCTCGCGCGACGAACTCCGCGGTTTGAAAATCTTTCGGCGGCTTGACGACCTGTGCCTGCTTGCTGACGCGCGCGCCCGCGAAACCGACGAGCGCCTTCGGCTCGGCGAGAATCACGTCGGCGACGCTTGCATAACTCGCCAGCACGCCCGCCATCGTCGGATCCGTGAACACCGAGATGTACGGGATGCCGTTCTCCTTGCACCGCTGAACGGCCGCCGTCGTCTTCGGCATTTGCATCAGGCTGAGCAACCCCTCTTGCATCCGTGCGCCGCCGCTTGAGCAAAAGATGACAACCGGACATCGGTCATCCACTGCGCGCTCCAAAGTGCGGGTGATCTTCTCTCCGCCGACGCTGCCCATCGACCCGCCCATGAAGCTGAAGTCCGCGATCGCCGCAGCGACCGGCATGCCGTCGATCTTCGCCCTGCCGCTGATCACACCATCATTCAAGCCGGTTTTTTCAGTCGCGATTTGGACCTTGTCGGCATACTCCGGAAACTGAAGCGGGTCCTGGCTGACCAGTTCGCTGTCCAACTCGACGAACGACCCCTCGTCGAAAGTGCACGCGATTCGCTGCTCGCTGGAGAGACGATGATGGTGGCCGCAGTGATTGCAGACCCACATCGCCTCCAAAAACTCGGCGGCAAACAGCGTCTTCTTGCACTTCTTGCACTGCGCGAAGTTCCCTATAGCGGTTTTTCCGCGACCGGCGGGCATAGGCGATCAGGATACCAGGGGGCCGGTCAGAGGCTAGGGGCCAGGGTCGAGGGTCGCCGGGTTGACTTGAAGGACAAGAAAGCAATCGGAGCGCGGACTCTTAGTCCGCAAAGGCGCGACCAACGACATGCGGTTCAAGAGGGCGTCGAGCAGCCAACCGTTCGACTATGCCTCTGCTTTAAACGATGCCCGCGGGAGGACGAGCGCGCACTGCGCGACGATGGGCTACAAGGTGTACGTCGTACTGATCATGGGGAGCGAGAAACGCTCAAGCCCACGCCAGACCGAAAACAGCACGCAAACCTGTAGTAGCATCGATTTATGGGAAAGCAATATGAACTCTTCGAGCGCGTGGATCCTGCGATCGTCCGGTGGATGGGCAAGAACGGAATCTCGCTTCTGAGGATCAGCCTCGGGGTCGTGTTCGTCTGGTTTGGCGTACTCAAGTTCTTCCCAGGACTGAGCCCTGCGCAAGAGCTGGTAGGAGCCACGATCAGCGACCTATTCTTCGGCGCTGTGACACCGGACGTCAGCCTCCCTGTACTCGCCGGGTGGGAGTGCATGATCGGGATCGGACTGGTCACCGGTCGGCTGCTCCGCCTGACTCTGTTCCTGCTCTTTGTGCAGATGCCTGGCACCATTGCTCCGCTCTTCATGTACCCGGAGCTATGCTTTACACACCCTCCCTTCGTGCCGACGATCGAAGGACAGTACATCATCAAGAACCTCGTGCTGGTCAGCGCAGGCATCGTCGTCGGCGCGACCGTCCGAGGCGGAAAGATAGACGTACAAGGAGCCAGTCGTCAGGCCACCGTCAGTTGACTCTCTAGTGTGATGACGGGTGGGAGGCAGTCACCCCTGCGCCGTATGGCCTAAACTCTCCATTTTGGTGAATGAATGCGAACGACGGCAATTGCGGGCCTTATAGAGTATTGACATGTCGAAGCAGCAGGAGGCATCGATCGAGCCGAACGAGGCTCCGCGCCACGGCGTCGCCAACAACTTGCCGCAGTTCCTGCTGCTCCTCGTGGTCAACGCGTTCGTCGGGGCGACGTTCGGAGTAGAGCGCACGACGGTCACGACGCTCGGACAAGAGGAGTTCTTTCTCACCAAAGCGACGGTCATAACAGCTTTCATCGTCGCGTTCGGCATAACCAAAGCCTGCACGAATCTCTTCGCCGGACGTCTCGCAGACACTCTCGGCCGGAGGCGGGTGCTGCTGATCGGATGGCTGTTCGCGATTCCCGTCCCACTGCTCATCATGTTTGCTCCAAGTTGGGGATGGGTCATCGCGGCGAACGTCTTCCTTGGCGTCAACCAAGGGCTGTGCTGGACGCTGACACTGCTCATGAAGATCGACCTCGGAGGGCGAAAGCGTCGCGGGTTCTCGGCAGGCATCAACGAAACGGTCGGCTATGGCGCAGTCGCCCTTGCGGCCTTCGTCGGCACGCAGCTCGCCGCCAACTACGATCTCAGGATCGCCCCGTTCGTGTTCATGTTGATCGTCGCCGTACTAGGACTGGCTGTCACGTTTTTCCTAGTCAAGGACACCCAGCTCCACGTCGACCACGAGCACATCGAGGAGACGGACGGCGAACCGAAACCGACTTGGAAGAGCGTCTTCGCCACAGTCAGCTTCAAGGATAAAGGGCTGTTCGCTTACCTGCAGGCGGGCTTCGCGCGGAACCTCGCCGACGGCATGGCCTGGGGCCTGTTGATGATCATGTTCGGCGCGACTCTCGGCAGCCGCAACGCTGGCACGTTGCAGTGGATCATGATCGGTGCCTTCGCTGTCGGACAACTAGTCTTCGGCGCAGCGAGCGACCGTTACGGCAGAAAGGGGTTCGTGGTCGTCGGCATGCTGGTGATGTCGGCCGCGCTGGCGATGATCGCCTCGACAGAGGGCTTCGCCGCCTGGGTCGTCGGCGTGCTCGCGCTCGGCGTCGGCGGATCGCTCATGTACCCGACTGTGATCGCGGGGCTGAGCGACCGGATGGCGCCGATCTGGCGAGCGTCCGGGCTGGGCGTCTACCGTTTCTGGCGCGACATGGGCTACGCGGCGGGCGCACTGAGCAGCGGGCTGATCGCAGACCAGTTCGGCATGCAAGCGGCGGTCTATTCGGTCGCAGGCGTGTGCCTCGTTTCTGGATTAGTGGCGGCGGTACTTATTCCGGCGCGGGCTGCAAGCACATAGCGGCTCTGCATTTCAGCAAAGCGGGTTTCAACGAAGTACGCGATAAGGCGACGACGAGGCGACAACCAGGCGACAATTAGGCGACAATGTTTGCATGTTGACCCACACCGAGTACCTCTGGTTCCAGACACGCAAGCGCGAGGAGTTCGTGCGCATCACCGACGAGGTCGCCGAGATCGTCGAGAAGTCCGGCGTGCAGGAGGGCATGGTGCTGGTCAGCGCGATGCACATCACGGCCGCCGTCTACGTAAACGACTGGGAGAGCGGGCTGATCGAGGACATCAAGGAGTGGCTCGACGGCCTTGCCCCACGCGCCGACTACAAGCACCACCAGACCGGCGAGGACAACGGCGAGGCGCACCTCAAGAACCTCATCATGCACCACCAGGTCATCGTCCCGATCACCGAAGGCCAGCTCGACTTCGGCCCCTGGCAGCAGATCTTCTACGCGGAATTCGACGGGCGGAGAAAGAAGCGCGTGGTGGTCAAGGTGATGGGGGAGTAACAATCCCCTCTCCCTTGGGGGAGGGGGATCGAAATGGTTCGGATTTGACCCTAGACCCTAGACCCGCGCACCTCTTTGGATGCGTCGTTCGCTTCGCCGTCGCCTAGTCGTCGCCTGTTGATCGCCGAAAGTCATCCTTCATCCCTCATCTTTCTGCAATCTGCCAACCGCCAACTTACAACTGCCAACTCCCCCCTCATTTCTAACAGATTTCCAGCCCGCCGACCCCACGAGCAGGCGGCGTGGCACGGGCATTGCGCTTACCCCCTCTAAGTCCACCCATGTCCTTCATTGCTCTTCCGCTATTCGTTATCGCGTCAGCCATACAAACCACGCCGAACTACGAAACGTTCACAGTCACAGAAGTGAAAGTCGAAGAGCGGTTCGCTGGCCAGTACGGCACGCGCATCAGGACGGAACTCGTGCTGGAAGCGGGAGGCCGAAGAGTAACCGTCCACATCCAAGACGTGCGCCACGGCCGATTTCAGAAAGCAGATTCGCCGTGGCTAAAAGGGCATCAAGTGCGAATCCCTGAAGTCGGAACCCGAAGCGAGATAGTGCTGAGGCCGGACCAGGTCGAAGTGACCGGCTACATCCTGCCGCCGAACGAAATACCGAAGATGTACTGGGTGCTCCCAGGGTCGTTCGTCGGCATCCCGATCCCAGCAGAAATCGCTAGCCCTGGCACGTCCTGAACCTGCCAAGCAAACCCTGCCCAAGTGATTCCGTCGGGTCCGGTCGCATGTTCGAGCATCCAAGTTCCACCAGCGCCGAGCCGCCCGTCAATTCCGAAAAGAAACCGATCGTCCTGGTCGTGCTGCCCGCCGAAGTGCAGCCGGTAATCGTCGTGGTCGTACCGCATGACCAGGAACTCTGTCCCCTCGCCGCCGTCCCAGCCCATCATCCCGGCAGCGATTGCAAACCGACCTTCGGTCCGCTCCTCCCAAACGAGCATCTTGGCATCAAGAGCGGTCGTGCCGTCGCGCCTGCGCCCGACTCCGAATTCGAATCTGTCGAGCACCCCGAAGTCGAACCTCGCGCCGTCGTACACCCTACTGTCGTACGGCGTCTTGTAATCAGAAAATGAAGCGGTGAAGTTGTACTCGCTGTCGCCGAGGATATCGGCGATCGGCATGATGATCAGCCCGGTTGGACCCGAGCAAACGCCGACCGAAACAGCTGAGATCACCATTAGTAAGACAAGAGGTTTCAAAGCAGCACCCGTAAGAGGGCTTATTCCGTGCTGGCGTGATTACCAGGCAAGCAAGATTGCCGGGTCAGTCCCCCTATCCCTTGGAGAGGGTTCGCCAGGGGGGATGTAAGTCGAGACCTGAGGGCTCGACCGCGCAAGCTTCCCTCAGCTGATCAAACAATGTACATGATCGGTCCCGATGTCGAAGGAAGCAACTCGATTTTCTCCGAACGAACCCGCCAAGGGTCTCCGTTCTTTCCCTTTATCCAGCGGACATAACAGCCGCCGAGCTGTCCGGACTGATTGAAACTCAGTTCGATCACATGCTGTGCTTTCACATAGCTGATCAAGCCGACCGCAGAGAGTTCGCCATACCGCCAGCCATGGCGCCCCCTCGTTGTGACCTCAATGCTGCCCGGGGAAAGACCGAGCACATCTTCTATCTCCTCGACTGTCATCCCCTCTCTGAGGACAGCACCAAGACGGTTCGGATCGATGGATTGATTGACTCCCCAAAGATAAGGGCGGATCGGATTGACCAATGCACTCAGCAGGCAAAACAGCACGATCGAGGACCAGAGAATCCTCCGTCGCGTCTTCAAATCGACGTCCTGAATGGACAGCTTCCTAGCTATACTTGCTACTCCCAATCTGATCACATTATACGGGACAAACGGTGATCGACATACTGAGCATCTGCCCTGGCCCCCTCCTTGCCTCCCCCGGCTACGACGGCCGCTGTCAAGCGAATGCCTGAGAGCCGTGACAGGGATTGATCTGCCCCAGCCTGCCCGTCGCCCCCTGCCATAATCACTCCCGATGCCGAAGATGATCGCAGTGCTGCCCGGGGACGGGATCGGACCTGAAGTAACGAACGAAGCTGTGAAGGCGCTGAAGGCCGTTGGCGCGGACCTCGAATTCCAGGAGGTGCTGATCGGCGGAGCCGCATACGACGCTACCGGCGACCCACTTCCCGACGAGACGCTCGCACTCTGCAAAGAGGCCGACGCCGCGCTGATGGGCGCGGTCGGAGGGCCGAAGTGGGACAAGGTCCAGCCTCTTGACAAGAGACCTGAGATCGGCGGGCTGTTGCGGCTGCGCGGTGAGTTACAGTTGTTCGCAAACATAAGACCCGCCAAGACGCTTAAGCCGCTGCTCCACGCATCCCCACTAAAGGAAGACCGGGGCGAAATGGACCTCGTCGTTGTCAGAGAGCTGACCGGCGGCATCTACTTCGGCAAACCCCGCGAACGGCGCGACGACGGCAACACGGCGATCGACACGCTCGTCTACTCGCGCCACGAGATCGAGCGCATCACACGCGTCGCAATCGACATCGCCCGCGCTCGCGACCGTCGGATCGTCAGCGTAGACAAGGCGAACGTGCTCGAGACCAGCCGCCTCTGGCGCGAGGTCGTCGACGAGCACGCTGCGCAGAACAGAGACATCGAGTTCAGCCACATGCTGGTCGACAACTGCGCGATGCAGCTCGTGCGCGACCCCGGCCAATTCGACGTGATCCTCACTGAGAACATGTTCGGCGACATCCTCAGCGACGAAGCTTCGATGATCACCGGCTCGCTCGGTCTTCTCCCTTCCGCCTCCCTCGGCGCGGCAGAAGGCGACAGGAAGTTCGGCATCTACGAACCGATCCACGGCAGCGCTCCCGACATCGCAGGCCAGGGCAAGGCAAACCCCCTAGCCGCGATCCTCAGCGCCGCCATGATGCTCCGGTACTCGCTCGATGACAGCGCCAACGCCGACCGGATCGAGAACGCCGTCGAGAAAACCTTGGAGGACGGGCTGAGGACAAGCGACATACAGGAAGAAGGAACTGAACTAGTCAACACGTCCGAGATGGGCGACGCTGTTGCGGCACGGCTCGCATGATTACAGTCGTCGGTGGTGGGTTTGCGGGTGTCGAGGCGGCTTGGGCCGCGGCGCAGCGCGGGTGCAGGGTCCGCCTCTACGAGATGCGGCCGGTCAAGATGACGCCTGCGCACGAGACTTCCCTGCTGTCCGAACTCGTCTGCTCGAACAGTTTCAAGTCGCAGGATCCCGAAACCCCTGCCGGTCAACTCAAAGCCGAGATGAAGGAGCTGGGATCACTCGTCATCCCGACCGGAGAAGAACACTCGGTGCCGGGCGGCTCGGCGCTTTGTGTCGATCGCGGGAAGTACGCCGAGGCGATAACGCAAGCCATCGAAGGGCACGAGAACATCGAGGTCGTGCGCGAGGAGTTCACGCCGGAGATGGCGGAGGCTGCGCTTGGCCCCCTCCTGGCCTCCCCCAAGGGGGAGGGATCTGGCGACGCGATTCTCGTGGGAGAAGCGGAAAGGACTTCGTCTGTCCGTACCCCCTCCCTAACCCTCCCCCAGCGGGGAGGGGACAGGGGGACACTCATCATCGCGACAGGACCGCTGACAAGCGAGGGGCTCGGCGGTTGGCTCGCCGAGAAGACGGGGCGCGACCACCTCTACTTTTACGATGCGGTGAGCCCAACCGTTGACGCGAGCACCATCGACTTTGACACCGTCTTCGCGCAGAGCCGCTACGACAAAGGCGGCGCCGACTATCTCAACTGCCCGTTCGACAAAGACGGCTACGACAAGTTCGTCGAAGCCCTGATCAAAGCTGATCGAGTCCCGCTCAAGGAGTTCGAGAAGGCGAAGTACTTCGAGAGCTGCAAGCCGATCGAGGAGATCGCGAGCAAGGGCCACGACTCCTTAAGGTTTGGAAACTTCAAGCCGGTCGGCCTGACAGACCCGCGCACGGGCGGTCGGGCCTACGCGGTCGTTCAACTCAGGCCGGAGAACAGAGAAAAAACGCTCTACTCGCTCGTCGGCTGCCAGAACCGGCTCAAGTGGGGCGTGCAGAAAGACGTGCTTCACATGATCCCGGGCCTGGAGAAGGCGGAGTTCGTGAGGCTCGGCGTCATCCACCGCAACACCTACATCGAGGCGCCCAAAGTTCTTACGCCGTGGCTGGAGTTTCGCGACACCCCCGGCCTCTATGTCGCCGGACAGTTGACTGGTGTCGAAGGGTACGTCGAATCCGCCGCAATGGGAATCTACGTTGGCATCACAGTCGCACGCCGAGAAATAGGACAAGACCCGATCGCGCCGCCGAGAAACTGCGCCTACGGATCGCTCATCGCGCATTTGCAGGACGACACACCAAGGGAGTTCGCGCCGATGAACATCAACTGGGGTCTGCTCCCAGACCCGCCCGACGCGCCGAGAAAGAAAGATGAACGCAGAAAGAAAAAACTGGAAGCTGCACGAAAGGCGTTCAGCGAATGGTCGTCAACTCTCTGACGGAACCAACTCAAGCACGACGACCTCGGGCCGGCAGAACAGGCGCACGTGCCGCAGGCTGCAAATCCCTGCCGTTGTGAAGCACATATGCGACCGCCCCCTGTTGAATCCGTAACGGAACTTATCCCCGTACTTGCTCGGCACCAGCGGATTCCATCCCCACGGCGCTGACAATTGCCCACCGTGCGTATGGCCGGAGAGCTGAAGATCGATACGCACTTTATCGCGACAGTCTTCGGCAAAGTCGGGGTTGTGAGAAAGCAAAATGCGCGGCACGTCCGGTGCGACGCCCTCAAACGTCGTGACGACGTCGATCACGCCGTTCCAAAGATCATCAATGCCCCCGAGGGCGAAGACCTCGCCATCCCTCTCGATCAGAACATGGGTGTCATCGATGAGAACGATCGGAGTCGAGTTCGCAAGCTCCTTTCGCGTACCCTCGGCATCGAGCCAGTAGTCGTGATTCCCCAGCACCCCGTACACCCCGTCCGGCGCCGAGTCGAGCGCGTCGTAAAGCCCGCGCAGCGAAGGCACGCTCGAAACGGTCTTTCCATCGACGAAATCGCCGGTCACGACCACGAGGTCTGGCTTCTGCTCCATCAGCATCGTGCACGCCCGTTGGATGTGCGACTTTGAGATGTCTCTCGGGAAGTGCACGTCTGAAAAAAGTCCGATCCGATACCCTCTGAACGCCTCAGGAAGCCCTTTCACCCGGTACGTCAAGCGCCGGACAGCGATCCACCTCGGCTCGACGAAGAACGCGTCTCCTATCAGTAGACTGCCGGCTAGGCCGATTCCCCCCCGTATTACCTGTCGCCTCGTCAGCTTCCTCACATGGGTTTCAACGCTGGCAGCGGAGAGTTCGTTTCAGGAGCGCCAAAAAGCCCCTAGGCGGCTTCGTCTTCCGTGCGGACGCTCTTGGCGGGCTCGGCGCTGCTGTAGTCCCAGTTGTCGCAGTCGAGCCGTCGGCAGTGCACCATGCGCTGCACGGTGCCGTCCTCCATTTCTACCTCTGCCATGTCGGCAAACCGACACTCCAAACAGAGGTCGGGCTCGAGCAACCTGACAACTTTGAGGTTTCTTTCTGCCATCCTTACGTCCGTTGGCCCGTTGCTTGGGCTCAGACTGTATTGTCGGGGTAGGTTGGAGGGGTCGTCCGAGGACATTTGCCAGGTTTCTGATGAGGTACTTGCGGCGCAGGCAGCGCGAAGAACGTATGATGCAGAATCTAAGCGACGCGATGGCACAGTCGGGCCGGGAGCCGCACGAGCCGGGACTGCGAGCCGCGTACGGGTCAATTCCTCGCACTCCGCTTGTCCTGATCTGCTGCCCGATGGGAAAGGCGATCAACCACGGCGGGCTCTTGCGATTGGCCGAGGCGTTCCGTCTAGAGCACGTTTACTTCGAGACAGAGAGCGACAACCGTTACGATTTGGCAGGAACGACCGGAGCGCACTTCTGGCAGCCGTACAGATTGGAGCCTGCTGTCGACGCGATTCGGCGAGTGAAGGCCAGCGGGCATCGCGTGTACTGCATGTCTCTGGACGAGGACGCGTTACCTCTGCAAAAAGCAGAGTGGAAGTTCCCTGCGGCAATCGTTCTCGGCGAAGAACTAACCGGAGTCCCTGACGAAGTTCATGAGCTGTGCGACGTGACAGTGGCCATGCCGCTTTACGGGCTGGTCACGTCGCTCAACGTCGGCCAGGCGGCAGCGATCGCCGTCTACCATGCAGTGGGCGCGTACGCTGAACAGAACCCGGAGTTTGAGCCCGTTCGCAACGCCAGTCGCCATCTGCTCGGACTGGATACCGCTAAATACTTGAGCGAGCCGGAAGAGACCACTTAGTCGACCGCGTCAGTGCGTCCTGCAGAAGAGCCATGTACTCCTCGTGAGGGACTTCGTATGCGCCGAGCGACGCGAGATGCGGGTTCATGATCTGGGCGTCAAACTGCGTGAAGCCTAGCTCCCGGCACCTATTGACCAGCGCCCACAGCGCTACTTTGCTCGCATCAGTCCGCTCAAAGAACATCGACTCCGCGCAAAAGCAAGAGCCGATCGCCAGACCGTAGACCCCGCCGACCAGTTCATCGCCCACCCAGCACTCGCTGCAGTGAGCCCACCCCTCCTCAAAGATCTCGGTGTACACGCGAACGAACTCCTCGCTGATCCAGTTGTCGCCCGGCCTCATGCACGAGCGCATCACTTCGGCAAAATCGGTGTCAAACCGGACCTCGAATCTCTCGCTCTTGATCACACGTTTGAGAGATTTCGAAACACGGATTCCCGTTATCGGCAACAGCGCGCGCTCTTGCGGATAGAACCACTCGACGACGTCGCTCTCCTCGTCGACGGTCATCGGAAACAGCCCCTGCTCGTAGCCGGTCCTGATCATCTCGGTATCGAGATCAGCGCCGTCCACGCGCCCTCCACGCCATCGTCATGAACGTCGGCACTCGCAGGTACTCGACGAGCCACGGAATTTCTTCGATCGACTCTGCGCTCGGCAGCGGCTCGGCGAAACTTTCGAGCGTCAGGTTTGCATCGAGAAAGGCCTGCATGTACGCCTCCATCGACCGATGGTAGTTGACGATGTCGATGCCACGCCACTTGGCTCGCGCGCTCGACTCCTCCACGTAGTTGTCGACCGGCATGTGGAGCTTGTTGCCCCGCTCGTCCTTGTGCCAAGCGCACATGCAGGAAGACACAAACGGGTTGTGCGCGGCGACGAGCAGCCGACCATCGGTCGATAGTACGCGCGCCATTTCGGCAATCGCTGCCCGATAATCCTCGATGTCGCACAGCGAGACGTACGAAACGACGAGATCGAAACTCGAGTCTCGGAAAGGCAGAGACTCCCCGCTCCCTATCGCGTAATCGCCAGATGGATGCCGGCTGGCTGCCTCGTCCAGCAACTCAACCGTTGGGTCCAGCCCGACCGTCCGCGCCCCCCGGTCAGACAGCAGGCGACAAAAGCGACCTTCGCCGCAACCAACGTCGAGGACTCTGGCACCGCTCACGTCCCCGGCGAGAGACAACATCGCCGGGTCGAGCACGTGCTCCCTGTTGGCGTCGCCGCAGTCAACGAAGTCGGTCCAGGCCTTTGCCGAAGATTCCCAACCGTTCACCATCGTCGTCCGCACTATTTAAGCAGGATTGTGATACTAGCCGCCGAGCTCCCGCCGAGTATGATTCCAGTATGGACGTGAGAGAGGTACTCAAGTACCAAATGGAGACCTGCGCGAAGCAGGTGGACGCCGCTTTTGATTCCCTGCCAGACGGCCTGTGGGATCGCAAGACCAGCGAGGGCTGTATGACACCCGGCGAGACGATCCACCATCTCGCAGAAGCGTATGCGGCCGCCAGAAAGCACATGTCAGGAGAGGACCACGAGTGGGGCTCGTACAAGCTGGAGGGGAGCGACCCTTCCGAGCTGTTGCAGGCGATGCGGACGGAGAGGCAGCTGGCAGTGGAGGCCATTCTCAGCGGCGACCCAGAAAAGGCGCCAGAGGCCGCCACGCAATACCTGATGCTGCACGACGCCTACCACGTCGGACAGATGTGCGCCCTCCGGGTTCGGGAAGAGCCTACTTGGGACGCGTACTCGATTTACTGATAGCCCTGCCCGGCCCAGATCGAACGACGCCAGCGGTATAATCTCGGTTCGTGCCGAAAGGCGTGAAATACACACGGTCGCGGCTCGCCACTGGGTCCCCAGAACGATGGGGTTGGCGGCGAATCAGTCGCGGTCGGAGGAAGAACCCAAAAAAACATAATGACTCCACCCAGCATGAAAGAGCTGCTTGAGGCGGGCGTACATTTCGGGCACCAGACGAGGCGCTGGAATCCGAAGATGAAAAAGTACATCTACGGCGCTCGCAACGGCATCTACATCCTCGATCTTCATCAAACGATCAAGCTCTTCGAAGAGGCTCTCAAGTTCGTTCAGCAGATAGTCGCCGACGGCGGAACCGTGCTGTTCGTCGGCACCAAGAAACAGGCCCAGGCGGCGGTGCGCGAGGCCGCCGAGCGGTCCGGCCAGTTCTTCGTTACCGAGCGGTGGCTTGGCGGCATGCTCACCAACTGGGATACGATCCAGCAGCGCATCGGCCGACTGAAGGAGCTCGATCGAATGGAGACCGAAGGCTACTTTGAGCGACTGCCAAAGAAAGAGGCTCTGCTGCGCCGGAAGGAGCGCGCGAAACTGAATCGGTATCTAGAGGGGATTCGCGAAATGCACGAGCCGCCAAACGTGATGTTCGTAGTCGACGTGACAAAGGAGGCGATCGCAGTTAAAGAAGCGCGCCGCCTCAAGATCCCCGTGGTCGCGATCGTCGATACAAACTGCGATCCAGGCATGGCGGACTACGTGATCCCCGGAAACGACGACGCGATCCGCGCGATCAAGCTAGTGACGCAGAAGTTCTGCGACGCGATCCTAGAAGTCAAGCCGTACTCCGAGGCTGGCGAGCGCGATGAGGAGCCTGCAACCGAAGAGCGCACAGATGAGCCCGTCGACGAGGGCGCGCCTGTGCAGTTCGGCGAGGTCGAACAGGAGTTCATGAAGTCTTTTACCGAAGACAGCCCAGAGAAACCTTCCGAGCCGCCTGCTGCCACCGAAGAGCCGCCTGCACCTCCAAAGCTAGCAACGGCGCCGGACGCCCCGGAAGCGCCGGCAGACGAGGCTAAGCCTGAGCCTGCCGAGGTAGCTTCGGCCGAGACATCGGAGTCCTAAAGGAGGTCATAAGCATTGAGCATTGACGCCAAACTCGTAAAGAAACTGCGAGAGGAAACTGACGCTCCGATGATGGAGTGCAAGAAGGCCCTTGTCGAATCCGACGGAGACTTCGACCGAGCGAAGGACATCTTGCGCGAGAAAGGCCAGGCGCAAGCAGCGAAGCGCGCAGATCGCAGCACCTCTGAGGGTATCGCGCTAACGGCAATCAGCGATGACGGCACTAAAGTCGCGGGGCTCGTCGTAGAGTGCGAGACGGACTTCGTGGCGCGCAACGAGGACTTCAAGAAGCTGGTGTCGGACCTGGTCGGAGGCCTGATGGCCTCTGCCGATGCAAGTCCTGGAGAGACAGTCGAGGTCGCTGCTGACACGATCGTCAACGGCAAGTCGCTCGGGGATCACATCACCGACGCCGTCGCAAAGATTCGCGAGAACATCCGCCTCGCAACGGCGGTCGTAGCCCGCGCGTCCGACGGAAACAAGCTCTCGATCTACAACCACACGAACACGGGAAAGGCCGCATCCTTCATCGAATACGCCGGGGATGGCGCAGACGCCGCGTTCCATGTCGCGATCCAGGTCGTCGCGTTCCCGCCGAACTTCCTAACGCGAGAGGAAGTTCCGCAAGACGTTATTGCAAAGGAGATCGAGATCGAGAAGCAGAGAGCGGTCAACGACGGCAAGCCGGTGGACATCGCCGAGAAGATCGCGCTGGGCCGAGTGAACAAGGAGTACTACCAAACGAAGGTCCTGCTCGATCAGCCGCTTTACTCAAACGCAAAGATGAAGGTCGGCGATTACGCGAAGGAGGCCGGCATCACCGTTCGGGCGTATCGGCACCTCGCTGTTGGCGCCTCCCGAGCAGATGATTAACCGCATGCACGAATCAGTTCAATACCCGCGAATACTGCTGAAGATCAGCGGCGAGGCGCTCTCTGGCGATCAGGGGTTTGGTCTGGACACGGACACGCTCGATTACGTCGCGACGGAGATCGTTGCCGTGCGGGATCTTGGGGTGCAGCTCGCCGTCGTCGTCGGAGGTGGGAACTTCATCCGAGGAGACGTATTCAGCGCAGCCGGTGACTTGGATCGCACGGTCGCAGATCACATGGGAATGCTCGGCACGATCATGAACGCCCTCGCGCTGCAGGCAGCGATAGAGCGGCACGGCATCCAAACGCGGGTGCAGAGCGCGATCAGCATCGACGAGGTTTGCGAGCCGTTCATCAGAAGGCGCGCGATCCGACATTTGGAACATGACCGCGTCGTCGTGTTTGCGGGCGGGACCGGGAACCCGTACTTTTCTACCGACACCGCCGCGGTCTTGCGAGCGCTGGAGATCGGCGCAGGCTGCTTGATCAAAGCCACCAAAGTAGACGGCGTCTACGACAAAGACCCTAAGAAGTACGATAAGGCCGTCAAGTACGAGAGGCTGACCTACGAGGACGCGATCAGCAAGCGCCTCGCGGTCATGGATCAGACGGCGTTTACGATGTGCAGGGAGAACAGACTTCCGGTCATCGTGTTAGACTTGTCGTCGACCGGTGGCATTCAAAAGGCCGTCACCGGAGAGCCTGTCGGGACCTACGTAGGAGTCGATTAAAATGACACATGAAATCGTAAAAGCGGTGGACGCGCAAATGAAAAGGGCGCTCGACGCGACACAGCACGATTTTGCCAGGATCAGAACAGGGCGGGCCAATCCGTTAGCGCTGGAGGTGATCATGGTCGACTACTACGGCGTTCAGACCCCGATCCCGCAGGTCGGTAGCGTCAGCGTGCCGGAGCCAAGGCAACTGATGATCTCGCCGTACGATAAGAGCCTGATTCCGGCGATCGAGAAGGCGATCATCAACAGCGACCTCGACGTCAACCCGAACAACGACGGCAACGTGATTCGCCTCATATTTCCTGAGATGACTGAAGACCGCCGCAAGCTGCTTGTCAAGCAGGTCCACACAAGGACGGAAGATGGCTGTGTATCAGTGCGGCACGCACGCAGGGACGGCCTGGACTCTCTCAAGACGCTGGAAGAGGAGACGGATCTGAGCGAAGACGATCGCAAGAGGCTGGAAAAGGAGATTCAGACCCTCACGGACAAGTTCATCGAGCAAACGCACGAGCTGCAAAAGAAGAAAGACGAAGAGTTGATGACCATCTGAGGTCGCAGCTACACCGCCCATGGTCGAGTCCTCAGCGCCCCAGCCCCACAACGAAATCCAAAGCCGAGCCGTGACGGCGGGCGTCAACCTGGCGGCCTTGCCGAAGCACGTCGCGATCATCATGGACGGCAACGGGCGATGGGCGTCCGGCCACGGGATGATGCGGCTGGTCGGGCATCGCCAAGGGTACAAGACCTTGAAAAGGGTTTTGTTGGAAGCCAGCGACCTCGGAATTCAATACCTCACCGTGTACGGATTTTCGGCCGAAAACTGGCGCCGCCCGGAAGAAGAGGTGAGCGGGCTGATGCGGCTGATCGAGGAGGCGGCGCGCAACGAGCTCAACGACTTGATCGAGAAAAACGTGCGCGTTCTCGTCGCCGGTGATCTCAAGACCGTTCCACCTACGCTGCGCAACGCCTTGAACGATCTGATCGCCAGCACCGCCGAGAACACAGGCATTACCTTCACGCTTGCGATCAACTACGGCGGCCGAGCCGAGATCGTGGACGCGGTGCGTGCGCTTCTGCGGGACGGTGTTGCGCCGGATGAGATCGACGAAGAGGCGTTAGCCAAGCGAATGTACTGCCCCAGCCTGCCGGACCCCGACCTGATGATCCGCACAGCAGGCGAGATGCGCTGGAGCAACTTTCTGATCTGGCAAGCCGCGTACGCCGAGCTGTTCGTTACGGACGTTTCGTGGCCGGACTTCGGGGTGGACAACCTGATCGAAGCAGTGCTCGCGTACCAGGAACGCGACCGCAAGTTCGGAGCTTTGAGTTCGTAGGCGATCCCTAGGCAATGCTTGCTCAGCGAACACGCGCCGGCGCGATGGCCGTCTGCCGGTCGAGTTTCGCTGCAAAACCGATTGGCACAATGGTCACACGGCGGGAACCCACGCCCGCCCGAGGCATTCCGACCAGCGAGTCCAATCCGCGTCAGATAGCGCGGTAAACTGCACTCACAGCGCCAGATTGACGTCCGGCGCGGACGGTTCTGAGTAACCAGAAGGAATATCAGCAATGTTAACTGCAACAATAGCCGCGGCGGTCGTCATGGGCACCGCTACGATCAAAGACGAATTCGTTTGTCCAGTCATGGGCGGTCCAGTGAGAGAAGGCAACAAGTCGGTGGAGTACGCCGGAAAGTTATACGGGTCTTGTTGCCCAGGATGCGAAGATAAGTTCGCCGCCGATCCGAAGAAGTACATCAAGGACGCCATTGAGAAAAAGAGGCTCATCGCCTACTCCCTCTTCGACCCGATCTCTAGAAAGCGAATCGAGGCGAAGAAGGCCAAGGCCCATACCGACTACATGGGCACGCGATACTACTTCGAATCAGAAGCCAACCTCAAGTCGTTCCTGAAGGATCCGAAGAAGATCTCTAAGGTGCCGGCTAAAGAAAGCATGAAGTGCGCGGTCATGGGCACGAAGATCGCAAGCTACTCGAAGGCTTTAGGAGGCTACGTCGATCACGGCGACACGCGGTACTACATGTGCTGTGTACTGTGCGCGCCGACGATGGTCAAAGATCCAGCCAAGTACGCCATCAAGAACGGCGTCGCTCCAAAAGCGCTCATCATAGCGGCTAAGTAACAGAAGCGCCGAACGTTAGACGAAAACCTGGCAGACAGAACCGTCTGCCAGGTTTTCTTCGTCTGAAAAACGGTCAACTGCGCGCATCTGCGCAGTGCCATACGGGCAACGAATATGTTTAGACGACTCCTCGCTGTTTCTGGAATGCTCGTCGTAGGGTCGGTCGCCGTCGCTCAGACCTCAGGTGGATGACCTCTGTGAGGCGGTGGAGCCTTTGGAGCCGGTGCGGCTTCAGAAAGACAACCGACGGTATTGGTGACGAATCTGTGGACCCCGGGAACAGGCACTGATGGCAGGACGAGCGTCTGGTTCAACCCGGTTACGAAATTGCAGCTTGGCGGCGTCTATTTCTGGCGCCAGGGCACGATACGACTCGTCGCCAATTGGATGCTGATTGGCGAAACGCTCGTCTCTCCCGCCATCCGAATCGGGCACGGCGTCCAGGGCGTCGGCAGCGGAAAAACCGTTACGTTCGCGACCTTAGAAAAGTCGACCGGGTTTGCTGACCTAAATGTGGAAGGGTACGTCGGCCTTTCAGTCAGGGGTTTTGAAGGGCACTTTCACGAACTGTACGGAGTCAAGGTCACGCCCACCGGTCCGATCACCGTGGGGCTGCAGTTCGACGGGCACAACAGCCACCCGTTCGCGACGTACAAACTCCAGTCCGGATCAGCCAGCGTGTACCTTGTCAACGGCAAATCCCTCGGGTTCATGTACAGCATGCGGTACTAGAGGATTCTCGGCAGCCGCCTGCAAAAGTCAACGAGGCAAGCCTGCGTTGAGCGCATAGGACTAACTCCGAGTGCAAACAGTTTCCCGGATGAAAGAACGCTGTACTTGGGGCGCGGAGCCGACGTCGGCCATTCCTCTGTACCGATCGCTTCGACTGCGATCTCTCTGCTTTCCCCCAGCACGCTGTCGCGATACGTCTCCAGCGCAAGCAATGCGAGGTGATACCACGTCATCGCGTCCGGCCCGGCAGCGTGATACAGGCCACCTGCAAGGTCCGCCTGAATCATGTCGGCCATCACTCTAGCCATCTCGCCGGTGTAGGTCGGAGAACCGATCTGATCGTCTACGACTCTCAGCTCTTTGCCGTCCAACCAGGCTTTGATGATCGTTCGCGGAAAAGAGCTTCCGGTCGGTCCGTACAGCCACGCTGTTCGGCAGATGATGGCGTCGGGATTCTCTTTCGCGGCGTTCCTCTCTCCCATCAACTTCGTCATGCCGTACTTGCCGAGCGGCTTTGGAAAGTACCCCTCTTGATACGGCTGGTCCGACTCTCCGTCGAAGACAAAGTCAGTGCTGATGTGGAGAAATCTCCAGCCGTTCCGGGCGCAGATGTAGGCAAGGATGCCGGGTGCGATCCCGTTTGCGGCACTGGCTTCGTAGAACTCGTCCTCGGCCTTGTCCACGTTCGTATACGCAGCGCAGTTCACGATCCAGTCGAGGTTGCCGAAGTCGCGCACGCGAACGTGCTCCAGATCTTCAGCCTTCGTGATATCAACTTCGTCTCGGAGCGGCGCGACGACGTCCCATCCCAACTGCCGAAACTCCGCGACGACATCGGACCCGAGCATGCCGTCAGCGCCAAGCACCATGACGCGCTTTGGCTTCGCGGGCTCAACAACTTCCGGCAACTCTTGCTCGAGGAGCGCGGTGGCTCCCTCTTCCCTAGCCAACTCCGCCCCTCCGATCGCCTACGCGCGATGAATCGGCCCGTCGAAATGCGTTCATCAGTAGTTCAAGACGGGTACGCGCGTTGGATCGGTTTCGCGCAGGTCGATGCCGCCTTCGTATACCGACTTGAGATTTGCCAGAAAGAACGTCCAGCCGAGATGGCAATCAACCTGGGCCGCCAATCGCTCATCCTCGGTCCCTTGATCCATGCCTTGAGAGAGCTCGACCAGCGTCTCGTCTCCGTGTGTTTTAAACCGCACCTCGATCCATCCACGATTGGAGTACCAGCCGTACCGAATCTTGCTCTCCTCGACGTCGATCACGCTCGCCTCGTCGTTCGTCCCGTCGATCCACTCCCAGCGGTACGTTCCTCCCTTCACAGCGTCCGGCACGGGCTCTCCGTTTGCGTCGAAGTACTGCGCCCTGTGAACGAACCACCGCTCTAGCTCTGAGCTGTTCGACCAAGCCCGGTGGAGAGCTTCGCGAGGTGCCTTCACCCAGATGCGAAGCGTGAACGGCTTTAGGAAACCATCTACTGTCATGCTGTCGAATGTTCGATGATCTCGTCCATGTACTCTCTCGTGCTTGCCTTTCCGCCGAGGTCCGCAGTCAGGCAAGTCCCGTCTTCGCAAATCCGCAGGATGGAGTTCATGATGCGATCTGCCTGCTCCCCGCGATCGAGGTACCGCAGCATCATGACGGCGCTGAGCAGAAGGCCGGTCGGGTTTGCGATACCTTTGCCAGCGATGTCGGGCGCAGATCCGTGCACCGCTTCGAACACGGCGCAATTCTCGCCGATGTTCCCCCCCGGCGCCAAGCCCAGCCCACCGATCAGCCCGGCACAAAGGTCGCTGATAATGTCGCCGTACAGGTTTTCGGTGACGATCACATCGAACTTCTCGGGCCGTAAGACCAACTGCATGCAGCAGTTATCAACAATGATGTCGTCCGACTCGATGTCGGGGTTCTCCTTCGCGGCGTTATAGAACTCCTCGAGGAACAGCCCGTCGGTCAGCTTCATGATGTTGGCCTTGTGGACCACGGTCACTCGCTCGCGGCCCTGGTCCCTCGCCATCTTGAACGTGTAGTCGAACAGCCTGCGCGAGCCACCGCGGGTGATCACCTTGATCGTCTGCGCTACGTCTGGGTGCAGTTGAAACTCGAGCCCCGCGTACAGGTCCTCGGTGTTCTCGCGCACGATGATGATGTCGATTTCCTTGCCCGCGATCGGTCCCGGTATTCCCGGCATCGTCTTGGCCGGGCGGACGTTGGCGAACAGGTCCAGTTTCTTTCTCAAGCGCACGTTGGCGCTCACGTGCCCGCCTCCCGTTGGCGTCGTGGTCGGTCCCTTCAGCGCTACGCCGATCTCGCGGACGGCCTGGATCGTCGCATCCGGCATTGCGTCCAGCCCCTTGTCCACGGCTGAAAGACCAGCGTCGAGGTACACCCAATCGGCGTCCAAACCGCTGGCCTCCAGAATGCCGATCGTCGCCTGCATGATTTCCGGCCCTATGCCGTCGCCCGGAATCACCGCGATTCTCAACCTGCTCATATACCGGTATGTTGGCACTTCTCCACCTAAGCCCACCGTTGAATTTAGTAACGAATCGGCGATTAGAGCGTTATAATGAATACGAAAGACAGTTCGTGAGGTGCATTTGAACTATGCGTAATTGGTACGTAACCGTTTTGGCCATGTTTTCCATCGCCCTCCTCCTCCCTGCTGACGTTGACGCTCAGCTTGGCAAGAAGGGTGGAGGCAAGAAAGGTGGCGGCAGCAAGTCGGGCGGCAGCAAGCCGCCAACCAAGAGCGGAGGCTCGCAGAGCGGCGGGAAAAAGTCCGGTGGCAGCAAGCCGCCGACCAAGAGCGGAGGCTCGCAGAGCGGCGGGAAAAAGTCCGGTGGCAGCAAACCGCCGACCAGGAGCGGAGGCTCGCAGAGCAGCGGGAACAAGTCCGGTGGCAGCAAACCGCCGACCAGGAGCGGAGGCTCCAGGAGCGGCGGCTCGCAAAGCTCGGGCAGCCTGGGCAAATCGCGATCTAGCAGCTCCGGCAGCGACAGGTCGACTCGATCATCGCCGACCAGAGTTTACAACCGGTCGTCTTCATCGTCGTCGAGTTCCAACGGCCCGCTTCGAAGAAAGACGTCTTCCCGAAGCGGAGTTGTTGATTACGGTTCTTCGAGCAACATCAGAATCGCTTCAAGTTCGCGCTCACGGATTAGAATTCCCGATGCGCCGCGCTTGTTGACTGGCGCAGATCTCTCCCGGGATATATTCCGCGAAGATCGAACACGACGCAACAGTGCGCACAGGCACGGCTACTACCACTACAGCCGGTACTGGTTGGATGACTACTTCTACTATCCGTACTACTACTTCGATTACTATGCCGGCCTGTGTCTGCCCTCGCCGTTCTACTACTACCACCATCTTCCCGGGTACATCTCGTACTCCCGGATTCGGGTGGGCATCTTCGACTTCATACTGATTCACGACCATTACTACAACTGGCATCGCCCGCGGTACACGAACTATTGGTCGTGGGGGGGATACAGAGGGTACGGCCGGAACCAGCGCGACTACCGCGACTCCCGGTACACCGAGCTCGACTACGCGATCGACGACATCGTGACCGCCTTCGAGCGCGGATCGATGCGCACGATGCAGTACCTGGTGCCGACGCGAGGAGAGGTGTACATCGAGCTTGAGGACTACACGCAGTACCGCATGCAGGCGCAGGACTTCTACGACATGATGGCCGACATGATCGAGAGCACCGACACGACGCGCTATACCATCGAGGACGTGCAGTACGACGGCGATCAGGTCGTCATCTACGCCGAGCACGAGTACCGCGACCCCTGGGGACGGCGCGAGCGCAAGTACCACACGTTCGGCCTGGCGGAGACCCGCAACGGCTACGTCATCGAGTACTTCGGAGTCGATCGGGACCGCGGCTGGTAGGCCCCTCAGTCAAAATGCGGCCGGGCCCGGAACCTGAACGTTCCGGGCCCGGTTGTTGTATTTGCCCGGAAAGCCTAATGTTCTTCCATATTCGGCCAAAGATTTCACATAGGAATTGCTGGGTTTGAGGAAATTCTCACCCAGTCCGGCTATCGGAGAACACAGTGGGCCTTACGATCAACACCAATATCGCTGCCATGATCGCCATGCGGCACCTGAACCAGAATGAGATCAGGGGCCAGATTGTGATGACGCGGCTCGCTTCTGGGCTGCGGATCAACAGCGCCGCGGACGATCCCGCCGGACTCATCATCAGCGAAGGGCTGAGAGCGCACATCCAGGGGCTCGATCAGGCAGTCCGCAACACGCAGGACGCCGTCAACATGGTGAAGACCGCTGAATCGGCGCTCAACGAGGTCTCCCGGCTGCTGCGCGGTATTCGGAGCATCGCCGTACACTCTGCAAACGTTGCGGTCGTCGACGCCACCCAGCTCACGGCCAACCAGTCGCAGATTCGCTCTGTCCTCCTCTCGATCGACCGTATCGCAGATCACACGTCTTGGGGCACCAAGAAGCTGCTCAACGGAAGCGCAGGTGTAACGGCTGGCATTACGAGGACCGACCTGGTCAACAGCCTATACATCGGCAGCGAGTTCAACGACGAACGCGTTCGAAGCGGCGAGATTACGATGACCCAGGTCACGCAGGCAACGCGGACCACGACCGGCCCGATGACGACGCAGTTCACAAACTCTGCGACGATCGTTCAGACAGGAACGTTCGTGCTGAATGGCGTAACGTTCTTGGTGGAGAGCGGCCAGACCCTTGCAGACGTTGCGGCGAAGATCAACCAGAAGTCCGGGCAGACCGGCGTACTGGCTTCGATCATCCCGAACGGTGCCAACGTCTCCATGCAGCTGACGTCCATCAAGTTCGGTTCCAACTTCCCGATCAACTACATGGAAACGACGGGCATCCTCAACGGCGGCGTTGCTGCAACGCCTGCAGTGGGGATCGACGCTGTTTACGACGTCGAGGTGCCGATCGAGCCGAACGGGACCACCACTGAGCGGTTTACCGGCGGTCAAGGCCCTGGCGTCGATGGTCTGACGCTGACTTCGACATCCGGCAACAAGCTGGTCATCAGCGCTGCCGGCAACAACGAGACCGCCGCCACCATCATCGGCGCCCTCAGCGTTGGCACCATGAAGTTCCAGATCGGTGCGCTAGCAGATCAGTCGACTTCGTTCTCGATACCGAGCTCATACACGATCGACATCGGGACAGGCGCGATCCCTGGCAAATCCTTGGCCGACGTGGACGTAACCACTGCTCAAGGCGCTGAGGATGCCATCAGGATCATCGATGCCGCCGTCCAGCAGATCGCGTTCCTTCGAGGCGAAATGGGATCGTTCCAAATGAACTTCCTCGAGTCTACATCGAGGTCGCTGCAAGTGGCCCATGAGAACATGACCGCGAGCGAGAGCATAATCCGAGACGCGGATATCGCCAAGGAAATGACCGAGTTCACCAAGATCCAGATTCTGCGCCAAAGCGGCATGGCCGTGCTCGCCCAGGCAAATCAGTCTGCTCAGTCGGTGCTCCAACTCCTCGGTCGGCAGTAGACCGGCTGACGCTCGTGGCCGCAAGGCAGGTCTCGCATTTTATCCACATGCAGGTTATCCACACCTGTGCTTTTTCGGCGGCTGTTGGGGGCATAATGAGCGCGTGCCAATTTGGGGCATCGTCAACCAGAAAGGCGGCGTCGGAAAGACAACGACCGCAGTCAACCTCGCAGCCGGCTTAGCCGAACGGGGCCAGCGCGTACTACTGATCGACGCAGACCCTCAGGGTAACGCCACCACCGGTTTGGGCATCGACAAGGGCGACGTGAAGCTGACGCTGTTCGACGTGTTCGCCGAGCTTGTTGACAACCCGGACGCCGAGGGCATCATGCGCAGCGCAATCCTGACGCACGGGCCAATGCTGGACATCGTCCCGGCAACCCTGGACCTCGCCGGCGCAGAGCCGATACTGCACTCCGCCGTTGGCAAGGAGCAGATTCTCCGCGAGGCGATCGCCCAGGTGCGTAACGACTATGGTTGGATAATCGTTGACGCGCCGCCCAGCTTGGGCTTGATCACCATAAACGTTTTGGCTGCCGTCGACAAGGTGATCGTTCCGATGCAGTGCGAGTTCTATGCGCTCGAAGGCCTCGTACATCTACTCAAGACGATCGACATCGTCAAGCGCAGGATCAACCCCGATCTCGAAATCGCCAAAATCCTGCTGACGATGTACGACCCGAGGAACAAGCTGACGCTGAACGTGCGACAAGAGGTCGATGATTACTTTGGATCGAAGGTCTCGCAAGTCAAGATTCCGCGCAACGTCCGGCTCAGTGAGGCGCCCAGCTTCGGCCAGCCAGCCGTGAGCTGCTTTCCAAACTCGAAAGGTGCGACCGCGTATCGCGAATTGGTGGATGAGGTGCTGAAAGAATGCGTCGCGCACTAGGAAAAGGTCTTTCGCAGCTGCTGGGCGAGGAAGAAGTCGTTGCTCATCCAAGCCACGTTGACGTGAACGCCATACAGGCTAACGCGCGGCAGCCGCGCAGAACCTTCGACGACGGTGGACTGGAGGAGCTGGCTGCGTCGATTCTGGAAGTCGGCGTACTCCTTCCGCTGATCGTTAGACCGTTGGCCGAAGGCACGTATGAGTTGATCGCCGGTGAGAGGCGATTGCGGGCGGCGAAGATCGCCGGGCTGACCGACGTTCCCGTGATCGTGCGCGCGGCAAGCGCGCAAGAGTCGCTCGAATTGGCGCTTGTCGAAAACGTGCAGCGCGAAGATATCTCGCCGATCGAGTGCGCCAACGCGTATAGGCAGCTCGCCGACGAGTTCGGCCTGAGCCACGAAGAGATAGGCCGGAAGGTCAGCAAGTCGCGCACCGCAGTCTCGAACACGCTGAGGCTGCTGCAACTCCCGCGCGAAATGCAAAACGCCATCGGTGCCGGAGTGATCACCGAAGGGCACGCGAGAGCGATCCTCATGATCGATGCCCCGTCGCGCAGGCAGTCGCTCTTCGAGAGGGTTGTGCGAAACGACCTGAGCGTCCGCGAAACCGAGAGACTCGCCCGCGGCCCTGGAGATGCCAACGGCGCCAGCAGCCCAAAGGCCGCCGTCCAGCCGACCGTGGACCCGAATTGGCAAGCTCTGGAACGGGCATTGAGCGAACGTCTCGGCAGCCCCGTGACCCTCCTCAAAAGAGGCTCTGGAGGCCAGCTCAAGGTCGACTTCTACGACGATGAAGAGCTTCAGCGGATCCTCGACGTGCTTGGGATCCAGCTCTAAGGCAGTCGGAAGGTCATCGTGCCGGTTCGACGAGGCTCGGTGAAGCCACGCAGGAATCGACCGTACTCATCGACGAGCGCGACCCTGGCGATGCCTACGTTCGGTCGAATCTTGGTGCGCCCAACGGCGATCCCGCAGCGCCCTCCGTCTTTCAGCTCGATCAGCGCAATCGCCATTCCGCTGTTCAGATCGATGGTCGTTCCTCGGTAGGTGAGGCGGTCCCCTTCGACATCGAATCCCGCCCTGGCGCAAAGCTCTCGCAGCCCATCGACCTCGTCCGGATGGCCGGCGATCAAGTGACCGTTCAGGTTTCCCGGCATCTCCGTGACCGCACGGCCCATGTTGGCGAGCGAACCCAGCGACCGCAACGTATCCTCACTGCCCTTTGCTTGGACGGGATGCAATCGGCGAAAATCGTTGCTGATTCGCATCGGCGTCTCCGATCCTCGCTTGATCGGCAAGCGGTCATAAGGATCGAACGATATGAACACAGGTTTATCTGGAAGCTCGATTCGGAACACAGAACTGTCCGAGCGATCTGGGTTCAAGTCCACCGAAGTGAAGATCCTCTCGCCGTCAACCAGCTCCGCGTACACTTCGCAACGGATGCGGTAAGGATCGCCGAAGAATTGGACTTCTCCTTCGATTCCCTTGTCCATCCAGTGGATGTCGCTGATTTCAAAATCGGGATACCCCGGCTGCCGCACCCACTGATCGAAGAACCACGTCAACGGCTCGTCATAGCTGTCCGCGATCGCCGCCTCAAATCCTGCCCATTCGCCCGGCTGACCTGCCGGATGGCTAGCCAGCCAAGCGCGCAACGCTGAAACAAGCGGTCGCGTGCCGATCTCAAACTCGAGCTGCTGCAAGACGTTGGCTCCTTTGCCGTAGCCAAGTGAAGACGCGTTCCGGCCGATGAACGCGCCCGAATCGGACAGCGGAGCCGCGCGAAAGGCGGACCCGGGCGTAATGTTTTGGATGAACGCGAACCTTCGCTCCACCGTGCTGCCGATCGCGACCTCCCTGTCGAATAAACCTTGCGAAAAGCTCGTGAAGCTCTCGTTCCAGAAGCTGTTCATGTATGTGTTCGGAATCAGCCCGCCCCAGTACGTGTGGCCAGGCTCGTGCGCGTCTTCATCCGGCAGCCAGCCCGTGCCGTACGTCGCATAGGAGTACGCCTCCAGCGCCCCGCCGCCGTAGAGCGGCGTGACGACTGCCGCGAACGTATCGAACGGGTACGGCGCGAACCGCTCGTAGAACTCAAGTACCGGCGGCATGAGTTCGAGCTGCCAACGCATCTCCTCTTCAGCCATCTCGCGCGCCCACACTGAGTACGTAATGCGACCTTGCTTCTTGGAAACGTGCGAGAACTTCCCCGCCGAAAAGCTGAAGTACGAGATCGGTATGTGCATCTCGAACGTGACGTGGCGCTCCCGAGCATAGACCTCGTCTCGTACTTTTTCGCCATGAGAAATGAAAGCCCAATCGGGCGGGCCACGCGCCGAGATCGTCGCCGTCGCCGGGCCTCTTGCGATCATCGGCCACCAGTAGTCGTTGGTCAGCATGACTTCGTCTTTCGTGATCGCTCCGGCAAAGCGAGGCAAATTCACCGTGCCCTCGTACGAGAACACGAGTTGAAACTGCTTCTCCTGCGGCGTTCTTACCGAGACGACGCCTCCAGCTTGGTCGAACGGCACGTCCGATCCGTCCCGCGTGCGAATTGAACTCACGACGTAGTGCGGCGAGAGCCGGAAGTGCGCGTGTTGGTCGGCTTCGGCTCCCTTCGTTACTGTGACGGCGCACTGGATTATCGCCTTCTTTTCCTGCGGCCTGAAGCTCAGGTCGAAGTCGTAGTGCAGCACCTGGTAGCCGCGGTCGTCTCTCTCATCTATCAGCTCAGCGAGCCATCCGTTCCTCCATGCGAACACAAACTCTCCGTAATCTTGCGTCGTCAGCGGGGTTGAAAAAACGACGTACTGCTGCTGTGCCCCCGGATCGCGCAAGCTAGCGGCGTGCCAGCCCAACGAGCCCACGCCAAACGCTCCGGCGCCCTTCAGGAAGTCGAACTCCCCGCGCAATGCTGGGTCGGCCAGGTCCTCGATTGCGGTTGCGTCTCGACTTTGGGCCAGCCGATCAAGAAGAGCGATATCCGGCCCGTCGAGCAAAACGTACGCAAGCAATGTGACGATCATGGTTCGATTTTACGGGTGCCAGCGACCAGATTGCGCCGGGACTGCTTGAATAACAGGCGGGATTCCGCCAAAATGGTATCAAGTGGCGGCGTAGCTCAGCTGGTTTAGAGCGCACGGTTCATACCCGTGAGGTCCGCGGTTCGAGTCCGCGCGCCGCTACCAATCATCCCTCGACAGCAAACTAAACGGGGTAGTCGTCTACTCCGACCGCAACGCCTCGATCGGGCTGAGCCGCGCTGCACGGCCCGCTGGATACAGTCCAAAGATCACACCGATCCCAGCAGAAAACAGCGCCGCCGCGATTGCAGCCCCCACGGGAAACGGAGTCAGCAATCCTTCAGACGTCGGCCACTCTATCGACTTCGTTAAGAGCGTGAGCGACATTCCGAACACATAGGCCAGGCCCATGCCGATGAGCCCACCGACTAGGCTGAGGAACGCGGACTCCACCAAGAACTGCCACGCGATCACCGCTGGTTTTGCACCGACAGCCTTGCGCAGCCCGATCTCACGCATTCGCTCGGTGACGCTCACCAGCATGATGTTCATGATGCCGATGCCTCCGACCAGCAGCGATAGCGATGCGATGCCAATTAGAATCAAGCCAACTGCGTTGACAAGGCCACCCAGAATATTGAGTATCGCCTCGCGCGAGTCGACTCGATAGATCGGCTTGTTGTTGCTCTTAGCCATCAAAGCCTGCCAGACGTCGTCCATCGCCTGTTCAACCTCCACCCCGTCTTTGGGCAGAGCGGTGATGAACGAGATGCTGTCGCCGCCAACCCACTTCAACTGCGCGGTACTTATAGGGACCCAGATGTCGCGACCGGTGTCCTGGCCGAGGATCTCTATCTTTTTCATCACACCGATCACCTCCAGCGAGATGCCATCGAACGTGATCCATTGCCCAAGGACGGATTCGCCTCGGAACAACCGATCTCGGACGTCCTCACCGATGACCGCGACGTTTGCCAGAGAGTCCTGATCCGACTTGGTGATCATGCGACCCTCCAGAATCGTGACTTGGCTGAGCCGCGCCTGCTTCTCGTCAGTCGCCAAGATGCGAGGGTCGTCGAGTTCTCGATCCCCGAACGTAACGGTTTGTGACGGCACTTGAAGTATCGCCGAGGCGATTTCCAGTGACTCTACTCGATCCAGCAAGTACTGAACGTCGTCGTTCGTCAGGCCTTCGATGTCACCGAGCGATTCGCCACGCCGCCCTCTGCCGGGATCGAACGCGATGAACAGCGTTCTAGCCCCGAGCTTGCTGATTTCGTTCGTCATGTAGTGATGAAAGCCGTTTCTGACCATGATGATCATCGTCACGCTCATCACGCCGATGATCACTCCAAGCATCGTGAGAAACGCCCGCAGCTTGTACATGCGAAGCATGTCGAGCGCGACCCGAACCGACTCGAGGAACGTGCGCACTACTCTTCGTCCTCAGCGTCAGACGACTCTTCGTCATCCGAGCCGAAATCCATCATGCCTTTCCTGGGCGGCCCAGCAAACTCAGGCTTCACGACCTCGGTGCCTGCTTCGACGCCGCTGGTGATCTCAAACTTGCTAGCTGACGAATCTCCGACCTCGACCGAAACCCGCGTCGGATCCTCTTTACTTCGCTTCTTGCCCTTTTTCGGGAGCAGAACGAAGTAGCCGTCCTTGTCCTTCCCAACGTACTGTCTGCGGACGATCAGAACGTCCTTCTTTTCGAGCACGATCATCGTGCACTTGGCCGACATGCCGCTCTTGAACGCAGCGTTGGCGGCGTCCAGCTCGACTTCGACTTCGTACTTCACGACCGGGTCGCCGAACTGCTGCTGGCCAGCCCCGACGTCCGTTGGGGCGATCTTGATGACCCTGCCCGTGTACGATTTGTCCGGATACGCCTCTACGTCGATCTTCGCTTCCATGCCAAGCCGGAGCTTAGCGATGTCGATTTCGTTGATAAACAGCTTGACGATCATGGCAGTCCGATCCTCGACCATCATAATGGTCGTACCGGACGAGAAGCTCGACAGGCTGGCGACCAGCTCACCTTCTTGCACGAAACGCTTCGTAACGACCCCGGAGATCGGGGATCTGATGTCCGTCTCGCCGAGCTCTCGCAAGCTGTCGCTCAAGACGTTCTGCACCTGCTCCAAGTTTGCCTGCTGCTGCTCGCGGCTCGCCTCTAGCACCGCGATATCGCTCTGCGCCGTCAACGCATCGCTGAGATCCGCCTCTGACCGTTCGTACTCCTGCTGTTTGCTGTAATCCCTGAATGCATTGGTGCGAGCCCTCGACAAATCGGACTCCGCTTGCCGAACGGTCTCCCGCGCCCGATCGATTTCCAATTGCTGCTCGCTATCCAACCGACTCAGCTGTTCTGTGGCCGTTCTTTGCCTCGCTTTAGCAAGCTCAAACTGGTTGTTCGCCCGCTCCAAATCGCGGGCCGAGACGTAGCCCTGGTCGAACAGCCATTGCTGCCGGTCCAGCTCGCTCCTGGCGTTCTCCCAATTGGATTTAGCCTCGCTCACTTGGCTCTCGTAGCTTGCGCGCTGGTTGGGGTGCGATACGGTCTGTAGCAGTTGCAGCGCCGTTTTTGCGTTGTTGAAGCTGGTTTCCGACCGATCGATCTCTGCTTGGGTCAGCGTCGGCTGGGCCTCCAACTCGACCTTGAGCTGGTCGACACGGGAACGCGCCCGAGACAACTGCGTCTTGACCGTACTCTCCCTCTGTTCGATCTCAACGCCCAATCGGACGAGTTGGGCCGTCGCTGCCTTCACACGAGCCCGATCTTGCTCGACTCGAAAGTTGGTCTCTTGAGGATCGATGCGCGCTATCAGCTGTCCGGCCTCGACGATGTCGCCTTCATCGACGAACAGATCTTGGACTCTGCCAGAAACGCGGCTTTTGACTTCGACCGTCTTGGTCGCTTCGAGCGTCCCCGACTCTATGACTTTCACCACCAGGTCGCCCAACTCGACCTTGACGGTGTCTCCGTCGCCGTTCCCGTTTGCCTGCCGGTTGGCAAAAGCCTTGACTCCGAGCGCCCCTACCACGATCAGACCGAACAGAACGGCGACGATGATAATTCCAAGCTTCTTCATTTCAACCTACCCACGGCACACGTTTCACACACGAAAAGAACTGCGCGAACCCAGATTCGCTGGAAACTGTTACGGTTCGTTTGCTCTAACGTTGCGCCATACGACGGACCTGGGACCGCTGGCCGACAGATCGATCAGTTAAAATGGGGGTTCATGCTGAAGATCGACGGACTCAACGTCTTTTACGGTGCCATCCAGGCGCTCAACAACGTCAGTCTTGAAGTGAAGGAGGGGGAGGTCATCGCGATCATCGGATCGAACGGCGCTGGCAAGAGCACGCTGCTCCGAACGATCAGTGGGTTGGAGCGGCCGAGAACCGGAACCATTCATTTTCAGGGCGAGCCGATTCACACCGTCGCACCAGATAAGATCGTGAGGATCGGGATCAGCCAGGCACCGGAGGGCCGCAGAATCTTCGTCAATATGTCCGTGTACGAGAACCTGCAGCTGGGCGCGTTCACCCGGAACGACGATGGGATTCCAGCCGATATGGAGCGGGTACTGGATCGCTTCCCGAAGGTTCGTGATCGACTCCGACAGAGCGCTGGGATTTTAAGCGGAGGCGAGCAACAGATGTTGTCCATCTGCCGCGCGCTCATGTCGCGGCCAAAGCTCATGCTGCTGGACGAACCGAGCATGGGACTCGCCCCCAATCTCGTCACCGAGATATTCGCGATCATTCGTGAACTGAACGACGACGGAGTCACGATTCTGCTCGTCGAGCAGAACGCCCACAGAGCGCTCGACGTCGCCGATCGCGCGTATGTGCTGGAGACGGGACACGTCGTCCTTTCGGACACGGGCGCCAATCTGCTGACAAATCCGAAGGTCAAAGAGGCCTACTTGGGAGGCTAGCTTGAACGGAGTTCGATTCTCGCCGATCGAGGAGCGGCACCTCGACTCCGTGCTGTCCATCGAGAAGGCGTCAAACGAGATACCGTGGTCTCGTCGGGCGTTCGAGCTTGAGATTGGACACGCGCAAGGGGAGTTCATCGTCGCATCGCGAAAGGGCCAAGTCGCTGGGTACGCCGGTGCATGGATCGACGCAGACGAGTGTCATATAACCACCATCGCCGTGGATCAGGACGTCAGACGGCAGGGGCTCGGTCGGCAGTTGATGATCGAAATCCTGGTCAGGAGCCGAGACAGGGGGGCCTTCTGCTCGACGCTCGAAGTGAGACGATCTAACACAGCCGCGATAGCTCTGTATGAAGCCCTGGGCTACGTCAATTGCGGTATGCGAAAGCGGTACTACCCGAACGACGGCGAAGACGCCGTGATCATGTGGCTCCACGACCTGAGCATGCGGGATGCGCCCGCGTGAACTGTTACGATGCGCCCGTTCTAGGGATCGAGACGAGCTGTGACGAAACAAGCTGCGCCGTTCTGAACGGAACGACCGTGCTCTCGAACGTAGTTTCGTCGCAAGCCGCGCTGCACGAAAAGTGGGGCGGCGTCGTGCCCGAAGCGGCAGCCCGAGCCCACGTCGAGTCGATTCTTCCGGTCGTTGACGAAGCCATCAAGATCGCCAACGTCGGCACACCCGGCGCGATCGCCGTGACAAACCGCCCGGGGCTAGTAGGCGCTTTGAGCGTCGGAGTTACTGCCGCAAAAGCTCTTTCAATGGCTTGGCAGATCCCACTGATCGGCGTGCACCACCTGGAGGGGCACGTCATGAGCACGTCGCTCGCAGGGCACTCCCCGCCCTATCCCCACCTTTGTGTAATCGTCTCTGGAGGGCACACGGAGCTGATTCTCGTGAGCAAGTCTTGTGAATACAAGCAGATCGGTGGGACGATCGACGACGCTGCCGGCGAGGCGTTCGACAAAGGCGCGCGCCTGCTCGGCCTCGGGTACCCAGGCGGACAGGCGGTCCAAGAGATGGCGCGCTCGGGCGATCCAAATCGGTACGATCTGCCGCGAGCCCTCAAGTCCAAGCCGTACGACTTTTCCTTCAGCGGCCTCAAGACCGCTGTGCTCAGGCTCGTCGAGCGCGAAGGCAAGGCGATCAACGTATCAGACCTCGCCGCAAGCCTGCAGGAGGCTATCGTCGACGTGTTGGTCGAGAAGTCCACAAGGGCAGCGGAGGACACGTCGGCGAAGGCGATTGCGCTGGTTGGAGGGGTCGCGGCGAACGAGCGGTTGAGAAAGCAGATGAAGGCAGCAGCCGAGAGGATCGGCGTCGGGTTCTTCGCTCCGCCGCTACAGTTCTGCACCGACAACGCCGCCATGATCGCGCTGGCGGGCTCTGTCAGACTGGCTCAGGGCGAGCGGGACGGCTTTGAACTGGAAGTGAGCGCAAACGAGCGGTTCGCTGACCCTATCGACGCGGGTGCGCTTCGCGATACTTCCTTTTGACTTCGCCGACGTCCAGTTCCGTATAGACCTGCGTTGTGCTGATCGACGCGTGGCCGAGGAGCTCCTGCACCGTTCGCAGGTCCGCTCCGCCTTGCAGCAGATGAACCGCGTACGTGTGGCGCAGCGTGTGCGGGCTCACAGCTCGCTCGATGCCCGCCTGGCGAGCGTACTTCTGTAGCAGCGCGTACGCGGACTGGCGCGACATCCGATTGCCGTGGCTGTTGACGAACACTTCGGCAATCGGCCGCTTGAGCAGCTTCTCTCTTCCTTCGGCGAGGTACCGCTCGATCCATGGCACCGTGAAGCGCGGCAGAGGCAGCCAGCGGGTCTTTCCGCGCTTGCCGGTAACCCGGAACGCCGCCGAATCCAGATCAAGCTCTTCGAGGCGCAGCCCGACGGCCTCGCTGATCCGCAGGCCAGCGCCGTACACAAGCTCCATCAGCGCCCGGTCTCGCAGTCCCCTTGGGCTTTGCACGTCGGGCGCGTTCAGCAACCTGGCCAGTTCGTCGACCGGAAGAGATTTTGGCAACCGCTTCGGCTTTCTCACCGTGCTCAGGCTGGGCAGCTCCATCTCCGGGCCGACTCCGTTCCGTTTTAGGAACTTCAGCAGCGACCGCAGGCTACTAGTCCGTCGCAGCGTCGTTGACGGCTTCAACGGCGGCCCCAGCGTGGCCTGATACCGCACCACGTCTTCGGCGGTCAGCTCCCGCCAATCTCTGCGACCGAGGGCAGCGAAGAACGCCGTCGCCTTAGCGAGGTCGTTCGCATAGGCCGCTACGGTGTGCTCGCTGGCTCCTCGCTCGGCTCCGAGGTGGTCGAGGAACCACTCGATTCGCTCGGCAAGTCGGTCTTTCTTTTCCACAGCCATAAGGTTGGACGAACGTACATGAGGTCATGGAGCGTCGTTCCATCCGGGAACGTAAATGAACTAACTGCGTCGTCGCCTCGAACTTCTAGGGGCTCGTAGTGCGTCGATAGTATGTCCATGAACTCCTTGGCCCGCTCGATCTGAATCTTGTATTCGGTCGGCGGGCTAGGCTCCTTCATCAACCTCGCAAGATCAGCGAACTCAAAGCTGCTGTATACGACGTAGGTCGGTTCAAGCTCGGTCAGAAGCCTCACGTCCCACGAGAACCTTTCATCGGGATTGTCTGGCACGTACAGCAACAGCGGATTCTTGGAGTCGGAGAACATCGAAGACTCGCGCGGGTCGAACGGTCGCATGGCCGCCGAATCCGGAAATAGCGGAATCGAATAGAACCATGGATCGGAGACGAATCCAACCGACTCACCGTCTTCCAGCAGTTCCATGATCTCGCGTGCGAAGGCATCCCGCACGTCCTCCTGCGTCATCAAGATCGTAGTATTCACGGCCAGCGTTAGGCCGCCTCCTCCAACTCCGCCAACGCCTAGAATCGCAAGGAAAACGACCCCGTGCTTGATTGGCTGGCTCGGACTAATGTGCGCCCTTCCCGCCAGCCACCCAACGCCGATGCACAGAACCGGAATCAACGGGAACACATAGCGAACGAACTTGACCTCTGCCCTGCCGATCAGGATGTAATAAGCAAGCGCGAACGCCACTAGCGCAATCGCCCACGCGTGCCTCCTGAATACGGCTCGACCGAGACCGAACGCACCCACTAGCAGCAGAACGAATCCGAACGCGACGGAGAGGTTCTGCAAGTGAAAGATGAACCCGCTGGGCGTCCCCGCGAACACAAGGCCGTGCCCAGTCGACGTGTGAAGCATCTCGTACCGAAAGTCTGCGAAGAACCGTTGGCTTTCGAGCAGTACCCCCGGCGTCGTGACGACGAACGTGACCAAAGCCGCTCCAGCCCCAAGCGCAAGGGTCTTCCAACGCACTTTGTCCGTCGACAGCGCGCACGCGACAGCGAGCGCGATGAGCGCGAGAATCCCCGTGTACTTCGCCCCCGCGCTGAGCCCCGCGAACACGCCAGCGAGAACTCCGTATCGAACGAACAGTCGGGACTGGATGCTCTCTTCTTCTTGGACCGGAAGCAGTCTCAGCGCAAAGTACAGGCTGACGACCAGCAGGAACGTCGCGAACACGTCGGGCGTCTGGAACCTCGAGTGCATGACGTGGCCCGGGGCGAACGCCATCGCCAACGACCCCAGGATCGCTCCCAGCAGATTCACCCTCCCGGCTAGGATCAAGAACACGAACCAGGCTGTGGCAGCGCCCGCGATCGCCGATATGACACGACCCGCCATTTGAATCCGTGCAAACGCTGCGTTCACGGCTGCAGGCCCTTCGCCTGCGATCTCGCCACCGTAGGTCAGAGCGAGGTCGCCCGCGATCCGCACGGACGTCAAATACAGCGTTCCGTAGTTATAAAACCCCGGCGTAAAGTCCAGCCTGGTCGGATCGATCTGCTGAGAGTAGAGCGTGATGACCTGCTCGTCCGGGTGCAGGCTGTGGTTTCGGATGTCGTTCGGCGCACCCCAGCCGATGCCGACGAGCCGCAAGGCTAGCGCAACGGCGAAAACCCCAAGCCCGATGAGCAGCGTCGTGCGTTTGGAATCTAGCTGCATCTTCCGTTACTGGCTACGGAGCAGCTTCATCGTGGTTCTGCCGCGAATCTTCTCTTCGATGTACGCAACGGTAGGTAGCTGGGTGAGCCAGATGGCAGCCTCGCCGTCTGACCGCGCGCGCGCACTGAGCGTGCGTTTCGTCTCGGGATCGAGGTCGAAGTCGATGTGCGACTTGATCTTGAGAATAATCTTCGACAGACCGCTCTCGGACGGCTTCATTCCCAACATGTCGTTCACGAACGGCGCTGCATCGGTGTCAAGCTCCAGGTCTGCGGTCACCCTGTACACCTTTGTGCCATCAGGTTTTTCGATCAGGCCGATGAAGGTGTACGTGTAGTCCAAGCGTTGCGGTCGAACCTTGCCTGATCCCTTGAGCTTCTGCGGCTGGTACGCAACCGTCTCCTCCCACGTCTCCCCTGGTTCGACCTCGAAGAGCGGCAGTCGTGGTGCGAGATCGATGGCCGTGTCCAGGCTGCCGACGAACAGCGCGAGCCGGTACAGCTCTACCATGAAGTTCATCACCGAATCCTGAGCTTGGCCTTTGGCGCGATGCGACAGAGCCCGCAGCATTCCGCCGTCGCCATCGTCGTCGTCTTTCTTGGGCGTCAGATCGATTACGTCCGTCAGCGCGTTGACCGGTGACAAGGTCATCGTGAACCGCCAGTTGAGTTCTTCGATCTCCTTGACAGGCGGCTCAAACGCGGTTTCGCCGAGAATGATCGTCATCTCCGGTCGCCTGTAGTCGATTTTGGCGAATCCATCCGCCAGAATTTCGACCACTTTCATCGTGAACTTGTAGTTCTGGTCGATCTCGTCGGGAATATACGTGGACGTCAAATAGTGGCGGCGCTCCACCATCAAATTCGACTTCACTTCGTATTCAAGCTCTTCGCCTGCTTTGAACTGGCGATAAAGATCAACCGGCTCGCTGGAAGCCGTCAACGCGAATGCAACTGCTGCTAACACCATTTGCCTGTTCCCCCCAAGGGTAACTGTATTTTATCGCAGAACTTGCTTAGAAATGACAAGTCGCTGGATTTCGCTGCACCCTTCCCCAATCTCTGTCAGTTTTGCGTCCCGCCACAGCTTCTCTACCAGGTAGTCGAACGTCATGCCTCGTCCACCGTGAATCTGGATCGCGCGGTTCGTGGTTCTGTTGGCCGTTTCACTCGCAAACAGCTTTGCCATCGAGCTGATCTTGACTATATCCTCCCCACGATCGAACATCGCCGCCCCCTTGTGGAGAAGACCGCGAGCCGCCTCGATCTCCATCGCGCTGTCGGCGATCATGTTCTGGACCGATTGCATATCCGCCAGCCGACGGTTGAACTGCTCTCGCTGTTTTGCGTACTCAACGGTCAGCTCTTGCGCCTTCTCAGAAATCCCTATCGCCATGCCGGCGATCGCCAGCCGACCGCGGTACAGCAGCGAAATCGCCTCCTTGAATGTACACGGCGTGTGCCAGCCCACGGCGTTCGTCATCGTGAAGCGAACGGTGTTCGAAGCCCTCACGCCTACGGTATGGATACGCTCGGTCAATTCAAACCCCGGTTGGTCCGTCTCCATGAGAAACGCTGAAAGTTCCGTCTCGGACGTCTTGGCAATGAGGATGATAAGGTTCGCTTTCCCACCGTTCGTGACGAACATCTTTTCGCCGTTGATGTGGAAGTAGCCTGGTCGATTCGGGATCGGCTCGGCGAAGGACTTCACCCTCCGGGCATCTGACCCTGCATCCGGCTCTGTCAAGCCCCACGCCAGTTTCAGCTTGCCGCTCATGGCGTCGGCGAGATACCGCTCCCGCTGCTCGTCGTCGCAAAAGTGCACAAAGTGCCCAAGGCACAGCGCGTTGATCGCCGAGACGTTCATGCAGAGCGCTGGATCGCCCTTTGCTATCTCGCGGCACGCTTCCACAAACGCCATGCACGACAGGCCTGGACCTCCCATTTCTGGCGGGACGACCATCGAAAGCAGTCCGCAGTCACCCAGCTTGGTCCAAATGTCGTCCGGGAACGCGGTGTTCCGCTCCCATTCTCGCGTGTTAGGCAGAAGCTCGGTAGCGACAAAGCTTCGAACGGAGTCCAAGAACGCAGACTCTTTCTCATTGAGAGGTGGAACGACCGATATGCCTGCGCCTTGGTCAACCATTGCCGAGTTCATACGCCCTACATTCTACTTTGCGCCGAACGCCCATGCACGGGATCGGCGGCACGAAAGACTGACAGCGAGGGTGTCAAGAGCTGTGACCTCATCCTGTCAAGCCATCACCTGCTTGACGAAGCTCTTGAACGCGTCCATGTCTGCCACCGCGAGCTCGCTGAGCGACTTCCGGTTGACCAGCACGCCCTTCTCTCGCATTGCGTGGATCAATTCGCTGTATTTCACATCGCACAGGCGGCATGCGGCGCCGATCCGCGTCACCCACAGCCGTCGGAACATGCGCTTGCGCACGCGGCGATCCCGGTAGGCGTACATCCCACTCTTCATCACCTGTTCGTTGGCGTTCTTGTAGACGTTTTTCTTGCGGCCGAAATACCCCTTTGCTCGACCGATGACCTTCTTATGTCGCTTGTGGCGCATCAGGCCACGTTTTACTCTTGCCATTGTTTTCCTCGTTTACGGTTCTCTCGTCGGACCGCTTTCCAGCCTTGCAGGCGGTGGCGGTAGATTCCCGACCGATGTGCTGCTCGCAGATCTATATGCCCAGCAGCCTTCTCATTCGCTTCCGATCGGCCTTCCCCACTTCCGTGTCCATGTCGAGCCGACGCTTCTGACTGGCGCTCTTGTGCGCGAACATATGGCTGTTGTACGCCTTTCGGCGCAACAGCTTTCCGGTGCCGGTGATCTTAAACCTCTTCAGCGCCGTTTTGCTTGTCTTCAGCTTTGGTAGCGTCCGTTTCTTTAGCTTCGCCATCTTTCTTCTTTCCCGTGATCGGCGACAGAATCACCGTCATCTCGCGCCCGTTCCGGCTTGGAGGCCGCTCGATCTTCCCGACCTCGGCAAGATCCTCGGCCATCTTGAGAAGCTTGCGCTCACCGATCTCCGGGTGGGCCAACTCCCTGGGCCGGAAAACGCAGATCATCCGAACCTTGTGTCCGTCGCCGAGGAACCTTGTCGCGCTACGCACCAACACCTGTAGGTCGTGCTCCTGGGTGCCAGGTCGGAATTTTACTCCCTTGACCTCGAGGTGCTTCTTCTTTTGGTCCTTTTTCGCCTTCGATTGTTCGTACTTGTACTTGCCGTAGTCGACGATTTTGCAAACGGGCGGTTTCGCATGCGGCGCAACCAAGACTAAGTCCAAGTCCGCGTCAATCGCCAGGCTGAGGGCTTTCTTCGTCTCTAGGACGCCCAGCTGCTCGCCTTCGGACCCCAGAAGCCTGACCTCGCTGAATCTCAACAGCCGCCGATTGATCATCGGTGGCGGCTCACGGCGAGGTGGTCGCCTAAAGCGCCTTATACTGGTACTCCTGACACGTTCATTCTAGTCATCGCAATCCCATAGTATATCCGCCGGACGAATGGCTCTGCCAAGCTCAGCCCAGCGCTCCGCCTGTGGGTATCCTGCATCATGCCCTTGATTCGCCGCTTTAAGCGGCGAGGTGAACCTGAATAATGCTGGAGAAGTGCGACAAAGTATGTGTGATCGGTGCTGGCACAATGGGCAGCGGAATCGCTGCCCATTTGGCGAATCTCGGACTTGAGGTCACGCTGCTAGACCTCACGGCGGACTCCGCCCGGCAGTCGTTCGACCAGGCCAAGCAGGCGCGTCCCCCGCACTTTTACCTGGCGACCACGGCTGATTCGATCAGGCTGGGCAGCGTAAGAGACAACCTAGAATGGGCGAAAGAGGCCGATTGGGTCTGCGAGGCGATCATCGAGAAGATGGACGCCAAGAGATCGCTGTTCGAACAGCTTGACGACATTCTTCCGCCGGAGACCATGCTGACGACCAACACCAGCGGCCTACAGATCGAGCTGCTCTCCGCGGGTCGGAGCGCCGCCTTCCGCAGCAAGTTCATGGGCACGCACTTCTTCAATCCACCGCGGTACCTGAAGCTGGTCGAGCTGATCCCAACGCCAGAGACCGACCCGGAAGCGGTCGAAGCCATGAGCCGGTTCTTGGAAGATCGGATCGCCCGCCGAGTCGTGGTCGCCAAGGACACGCCCGGATTCATCGCGAACAGATTTGGGATGTGGTCGATGTTCTTCGCTATCCACGTCGCCGAAAAGCTGGGGCTGACGATCGAGGAGACGGATGCGATCACCGGACGGTTCATCGGCAGGCCGAAGAGCGGCAGCTTCCGGCTGAACGACATGGTCGGGCTCGACATCATGCGCGACATCGCGGACAACCTTCAAGCGAGATGTCCAGACGATCCGTACACCAAGTGGCTGAACAACCCATCGTCGCTCGAGCACCTTCTGTCTAAGGGCTGGATCGGCGGGAAGGCCGGACAGGGGTACTACCGGCGCGAGGGGCGCGAGTTCCTTGCGCTGGACTTTCAGACGACCGCATACCGCATGAGCCTTGACGTCGACTTCCCCTCGTTGAAGAAGCTTGGGCGGCTGCCGCTGGCGGAAAGGCTGCTACAGGCGCTGGAGCTGCGGGACCCAGTGGGCGAGTTCTTGCGCGAGTACCTCGTTCCGACTCTGAAGTACGCCGATTATCTGAAGGAAGAGGTCTGCCACACCGTCGTCGATTTCGATCAAGTCATGAAGTTCGGCTTTGGTTGGGAGGCAGGGCCGTTCGAAATGATCGACATGATCGGCCCTGAGAAACTAGGGCAACAGAAAAAGCGGTACTACGTCGATGGCACGGCGCTCGCTTTCAACGGCGCCTACGAGAACATCCCTAAGAGGCCGGAGCACGCGGTGCTGACGGATTTCCCGGTCGTCAAGCGGTTCGACGGTTTCGACGTCCGCGATCTCGGAGACGGAGTGCACGCCATGGGCCTGACCGCCAAGATGGGCGTTCTCTCGCCGAGCACGATAGGCGACATGATCGCATATCTTGAGAGCGGCGACGCCCAAAGAGTCGTCTTGGCAAGCCACGAGCGCATATTCTCTGCCGGCTTCGACCTGGGTTTCCTCTTGCAGTGCATCGAAGAAGACAAACTTGACGCTGTCGAAGCCGGGCTGCAGGCGCTGCAGCAGCTCGGCAGATTGCTGGGACAAATTCCGTCTGCTGCGGCGGTGTTCGGGTTTTGCCTCGGCGGCGGTTGTGAAATGGCCATCAGCTGCTCTCGCGTCGTAGCGACTGCAGAATCAAAACTCGGATTTCCGGAGTCGAGAGTGGGTCTGCTTCCTTCCGGCGGGGGGTTGGCGCTGCTCCGCCTCAGGCATCAATCGTCGGCGAAACGGTTGGCGGAGATCGCCAAGCTGCTCGCGCTCGGAACGCTCTCGACTTCAGCTGACAACGCACGCAAGCTCGGGTTTATGCGAGAGGACGACGTAACGGTTTACCTGGACGATCGGCTGCTGCACGAGGCCAAGATCGCGGCGCTTGAGGCGGAACCGCGCAAAGAGCAGGAGTGGAGCGCAGTACTCGGGCCGCTGAGCGGAATGATCGAGAGCGCTCAGGCGCAGCTCTTGAAGTCCGGAGAATTGAGCGCACACGACCGGCTCATCAGCGACAAGATCAAGGCCGTGCTCGCAAAGTCCACGTCGTTTGACGATGCACTCGAAAAGGAACGGACTGGGTTCATTTCGCTCCTCGCCGAAGGCCTGTCCCAGACGCGGATTCGACACATGATTGAAACAGGAAAGCCGCTCCGCAATTAATCGAATGGACAGCATCGCGTGAGAATCCTCTGTCCGGTCAAACGTGTCGTAGATCCGTTCGCCAAAGTCGGCCCCTTGGCCGACGGCTCGGGCCTCGATACCGCAGGGGTCAAGTTCGACATCAACCCGTTCGACGAGATCGCGATCGAAGAGGCCGTGCGCATGAAGCAAGCGGACCCCTCGGTCGAGATCGTTGTCGTGTCGATCGGTTCGGTCGAATGCGAAGAGCAGCTCCGCAAAGCGCTCGCGATGGGTGCCGACCAAGCGATTCTCATTGAGACAGATGACGCTATGGACTCAACCGTCGTGGCGAAGGAGCTGGAGACGCTGGCGATGGAGATGTCTCCCGACATGGTGCTGATGGGCAAACAGTCGACCGACACAGATCGCGGCCAAGCCGGGCAGATGCTCGCCGCGCGGCTCGGCTGGCCGCAGGCGACGTTTGCCGCAAAGATCGATATCGCCGACGGCAAGGCGACCGTCACCCGCGAGACCGACGCGGGCGAGGAGACCCTCTCGCTGCCTCTGCCCTGCGTCATCACGACTGATCTAAGATTGAACGAGCCGCGCTACATCCCGCTTCCCGGCATCATCAAAGCGCGAACAAAACCGCTCGACAAGAGACCCCGCGCGACCGACGCTCAGCCGAAGACCAGAGTGCTAGGCATGTCGTCACCGGCGCCACGGCCCCCAGGCCGAATCGTCGGCTCTGTCGATGAACTCGTGGCCGCGCTGAGGGAGAGAGGCGCACTCTGATGGCCAAGGCTCTTCTGATCGTTTTCGACGCCTCTGAAGCGGGCGCGTGCGCAGGTTTCGCCTCCGCGCTGGGAATGGAGTTCGACGTCCTGGGTTTCGAAGGCGAAATGCCGCCTGCCGACGCCTTTGCAGACGGATTAACGCAGCAATGCGAAGGGTATACGCACATCGCCGCCGTCTCCTCGATGCGTTCGAAAGACGTGCTCGCGCGGCTCGCAGGCCTGCTCGACGCCGCGATGATCACCGACGCCGTCGCCGTCGAAACGCCGACCGTTTTTGTGCGACCGATGGTCGCTGGCGCGGTGCTTGCGAAGGTCGAAGTGCTTGCTGAACCCGTTGTCATCACGTTCCGCCCCGCAGGCTTTCCTACCGCCGATGTCCCCTCGATGAAGACCGTGTCCATCGCTCCCGGAGCGACTGTGAAAGTCAGCGAATCGAGCGGCGGAGGATCGCGGCCCGATCTCACACAGGCGAAAGTCGTCGTCTCCGGAGGACGCCCGCTGAAGGACGCCGAGACTTTCGAGCGAATCATCGGTGGGCTCGCCGATAAACTCGGCGGCGCCGTTGGCGCGACGCGGGCTGCTGTCGATAGCGGCATCGCTGCCAACGAACTGCAGGTCGGCCAGACCGGAAAGATCGTCGCGCCCGACCTCTACATCGCAGCGGGAATCAGCGGCTCGACCCAGCACATGGCGGGCATCAAAGACTCGAAAGTCATCGTTGCGATCAACACCGACCCCGACGCCCCGATCTTCGAATCCGCCGACTTCGGCCTCGTAGCCGACCTCTTCGACGCCGTACCAGAGCTGACCGAGAAGGTCTGACCCCCAATCCCCTCCCCCTTGGGGGCAATAATATACTTGACTCACGATATTGTGCTATACTGGGGTCATGGCAAAGACGAAGCAACCCGAGACGCTCCTAGAAGTCGTTTCGTACTTTGCGGACGAGCGCAGGGCGTTTGAGTACATCCGTGACAGGCGTTGGCCCGACGGTGTTTCATGCCCTCGCTGTGGCTCTGAAAAGGTCAAGCTGATCGAGACTCGATCCGTGTGGCGGTGCAACGGTTGTCGCCGCCAGTTCTCGGTCAAGGTCGGTACGATCTTTGAGGATTCTCCGATCAAGCTGGGCAAGTGGCTCCCTGCCATGTGGCTGATTGCCAACTGCAAGAACGGCATCAGTTCCTACGAACTCGCAGGAGATTTGGGCGTTACTCAAAAGACGGCCTGGTTCATGCTCCATCGAATCCGCCTGTCGATGCAGTCCGGCTCCTTTCTCCTGAAAGGCCACGTCGAGGCCGACGAAACTTACATCGGCGGCAAGGCTCGCAATATGCACCGGAGCGAGCGGCAACGGCTCCACTCAAAGGGCGGCGGCGTGGGCAAGACAATCGTTCTCGGAATGCTGGAGCGCGGCGGCAAGGTCGCCACGACGATCATCATGCGGAACGACCGGCGTACCATGAACCGAGAGATCACGAGGCGCGTCCACGGCCACTCGACACTGTTCACAGACGCACACAAAGGATACGACGGCCTTGAGTTCTTCTATCAGCGCATGGTCATCGACCACGCGGTTTCATACGTCGAGGGCAACGTACACACCAACGGTCTGGAAAATTACTGGTCGCTTCTAAAGCGGACGATCAACGGCACATACGTCTCGGTCGAGCCGTTCCACCTACATCGCTACCTCGATGAACAGGCGTTCCGCTTCAACGCCAGAGAAAGGACGAACTTTGAGCGGTTCGATAAGACAGTTTCAGGCGTAATCGGCAAGCGATTGACGTACAATGATCTTACGGGCAAGCACCTGACGAACCCAGTGGCGCAGGCGTGAGTCGGCAAGCGTAAGAACAGATATGTCAGACAAATCCTCAAGCCGCGACGCGGCCCGAAAAGACGCGCCAAGCATGGACGCGCTGTCAGACCTGACAAAAAAGCTCCTAAAGGTTCCTAAGGAGGAACTGGACAGGAAGATCGCCAAAAGCCGGAGGGGACAGAATGGCGACGACGCCAACCCACGGGCGGAACGATCCTAGTTCAACCCTGCGGCAGACTGGGATTGAACGTCTATCTCCACCGCCTCAACCATCCTGATAGCCGTGACCACGAACTTGTCGTACCTGTAGAAGAGCACGCACTCAGGCAGGCCCTTGGGCTTGACAACTATCAAGAGAATGCCGTCCTTAGAGGACTGTGTGCCGACCTCGGGCTGGAACGCCAGCATCAGCATGATCTCCCTGAACGCAAAGTCCGCAGACCGGGTGCCGCCAGCTATTCTGGCTAAGTCGTCATTGAAGCTGTCTTCATGTGCTAATTGACGATGTGCATTTTGACGCACGCGGACGATTGTACCGGGCCTACAGTGTTAGGGCGAAGTCCTTTTCCGCCTGGGTCGGTTCGCGGCCCGCCAAGAACACGGCGGCGTATGGGATTTCATCCCCGATCTCCCACAAAAAGAACCCCTTGCGCTCTGCCTTGATCTTTGTTTCGGCCTCCAGGCCGTTGAGGTTGGAATACTCGTCGATCACAGAGTCGATTACGGCCATTTCCTCCTCTGAGAACAACGCTGTGTCAGCAGGCCGAAGGGCCTTTGTCGCCCTTTGGGAATACTCGTGAAAGTCCCTCGGGCCAGTCCTCAGGTCGGTTCCCTCCATTTCTTTTCGAACGGGCAACAGCATATAGGATGTCGGCCCGTGCTCATTGCGCTTGAACGTCTGTCCGGACACGGGCGACTGCAAGGTTTCATAGGCCCGCCATTCGATCTCTGCCAGAACCTTGTTCAGCACGACATCGCCGAATGTCGGCCTGTCGTACATCTTTTCACAGACGTACACCAGCAGCTCCTTGAACTTCGGTTTCTTGTATTCAATCTTCGCCATAACTACTACCCCCGCTAGTAGACTGGTGTCTACCATTAAGACTCAATTATCGGCAGGTGGCTAAAAATACCCGTATTTTCGAGCACTAATACCCATAGTTTTCCACATTCTACCGTACAGACGCCCCGGAATGGCCTTGCGGTGCCACCTTAGGCCGTCCTCAGGGTGAATCTGTTTAGCAATACTGGCCCGAGAGTGCCAATTTGAGACGCATTCTCACCCTATTCTCCGTCCTATACGATGCGACGAACCGACTGCTGCTAACAGCCGATCCGCCGACGAGTTTGTTTTGCGATGCGCAACCGATCAAAAGGACGGACGCACAGCCCGAAACGCCTCGTGAATTTACGCTCGCCATGGCTTAGCACCCATGGGGCAAACCGCACCTTAGCGGCTCCGATGGGAGATCGGGAGGATAATTATATGCCAGAAAGGAACGAGTTTCCTGATGACGTAAAGAGGGCCGTCCGAAAACGTTCGGGCGGACGATGTGAGTGCACCCGCACGAGTTGCTCTCACCATACAGGGAGGTGCACACACGCAGCCTCCCAGTTCCATCACATAGTCCAAGGCGGCCCAGGTACGGCAAGCAATTGCGAACACCTATGCGCTACGTGTCACCACAACACGCGCTCGTATGGCCGCGGCTAAATCCTGAACCGAGTCCGGGGCGGTTGCTATTCGAGCAATCGGATCGTAGTCGCCCCTGAACTCAATATCGACTTCGTATCTGACCAATGCCCCGTTCAACATCCGGGCCAACTCGCTCGTCCGCGCTATCGTAACCTCTGCCGTGTCTGGCCCCCGGAAGCGAAAGTAGACGCGAGCGGCCCCGCTGTCGTCTTCGCAGCTATCCAGGGTTTCTATGTCGGGTATCTCGTTGAGGGCTTCGACCAGCGGTGCCACACCCTCATCTATCCAGGCGTTGACCTTCAGGGGAATCACGCGATGTTCGCTCACGAGTTAGCCTCGGTCTGGCCGGACGCCCTCATTACCCCACACCCAGGATTTCGTGTGCTAAGTATATTATTGCCCCCTTGGGGGAGGGCAAGGGAGAGGGATGAAGATTCTGGTGACGCGAAAGAGTTTTCGGAGTGCTCCGACGAGTCGGAGCTTTCCATAGCGCTAGCAGAGCAGTTCCGCTGGAACGGAATCCGGTTTCCAACACTGTCAAAAGCGCGGACGCGTCCGCGCACTCCGAAACCAGGATCGCCCCTACTTCGACGCCAACAGCTCGACGACTCGGTCGTGAAACGTCGGTCGGTACTTTCTAATCTTGATGTTCTCGCTCGTCGGATGAACGCGGTTCGTCAGCAGGATCGCGAACAGTTCTTGCTCCGGGTCGATCCAGATCGTCGTTCCCGTATAACCCGTGTGGCCGAACGAAGACGAAGAGAACTTTTCGCCTGCGGATGAGCCCTCTTCGACCCTCGTATCGAAGCCCAACGCCCGTGTAGACTCCTCGCTTTGCTTCTTGCTAAAAAGCTCAGCGACCTCGCGTGAAAACGGATCAGATCCGACGAGCCATGCACGAGCGAGAAGTACAAGATCCGCCGTTCGGCTGAAGAGCCCCGCGTTCCCGCTGACCCCACCAAGCAAAAACGCGGTCGGATCATGAACGCCGCCTTGGATGTAGTCATCCTGCACACGGACAAACTCGCGCTCATCCTCGATGAGCAGCCGCCACTCCTCCAGCTTCTCGGTCGGCGCACAAAGAGACCGCACTTCAAGGATCGGGTTGTAAACGGCACTCTCCATCCCGAGCGGATCGGCGACCAAGTCTTGGAACAGCTTGTCCAGAGTGTGCCCGGTCAGGCGCTGCATCACCTCCATCAGCGTAACCGCACCTAGATCGCTGTACGCCGTTTTCTCACCCGGCGCGGCGTCGAGCGGTGTCTTCAGCAGCTCTTGCAGCACGTCGTCCGGATCGGTCAAGTCACCAAACCGGCGGTACGGCGGCAGCCCCGAATCGTGCAACAGCAGATTGCGCACGGTGACCTCGTCCTTGCCGTCGCCGACGAAGCCCGGCAACACGCTTTGCACGTGCGAGTCGAGATCTAACACGCCGTCCTGATACAGCAACATCGCGACGCTCGTCGTTGCTGCAATCTTCGTCAGGCTTGCAAGATCCCAAACCGTTTGATCATCGATCGCAACGCTCTCCTCGGAGTACATATGACGACCGGCGTGTGCGAAGAAAGTCTCCTTCGCCGTGCCGACCGCGCACCCCGCGCCAGGAAACACCCCTCCCTCAACGCCGACGATCAACAGATCGGCCAGCTCTTTTGAGACGTCACGGTCAGACACGATTACCACGTGATACCACGATTACGAACCGCGCGCGGGGGACGAATACTCGATCACCTTGTTCATCACCGGATAGCTGTCCACCGATATGAGCTCCCTGACCCCATCGATCACCCGGTAGGTTTCGACCTCGTACCCGGCGTGGCCTGGGTTTCGTACTCTCCCGAATCGACCAGATCCAAGCACGAACTCTTGCGGCTGGACCACTCGCAAAACTCGCTGCTCTATCTGCGCTCTTTGCTCAAGGTCTTGCGGCGCGAGGATCTCGATCACGACTCCAGCGGACGTCAAGCGGCTCGCTATCGTGATCTTGAAATCGTACGGATTGCGGAATTTCAGGTCGATGTTCGGATACGCGACCGCCGCGTCCCGGCCCGGCTGGACGTACGTCGGCGCGTAGTGGTGTCGGTGTCTCTCGACTATTTCCAACCCTGCGAGCAGCGCCGCGTTGTAGAGCGTCGTGCTCGTCTGGCAGACGCCGCCGCCCCAAGAGTCGATCAAGATTCCGCCAAAGCTGACCGGCGCCCGCCGGTACCCCTTGTCCCGCGTCCAACCACCGATCGTCTCGTTGAAGGAGAACGTCTCACCGGGCTCGATCACAACGCCGTCGATCTCCTGCATGCAGAGCACCGCGTTGTGCCTCTGATTGTCGATCCTGCCGTCCAGCGGCGTGCTGTAGCTCGCGATCGGCCGGTCGACCTGACGCTTGTTCGACAGCGGCAGCGCGATCAGAAAACACGCAGCGACTAGCGCTACGATTGCCCACAGTCGCCTCACTTCCGCACCTCGATCGTGGAGGTTGCGCTGCTTGCTCGAATCTCTGGCATATACATCAGCGACACCTCCGCCGGCAGTGCAGACGCCGTGCCGATCGCCTCGGCCCGTACGGCGTACTCGATGACGCTCTTCCCTTTCGGCAAACGACGCATGAAGAACGCGGCGTGGTCGTCGTAGAAGTCCTGATTGCTGTACCAAGAGCGCCACGAGTACACATTGACCGAGTCTGCTTCGACGATCCGGCAGTTGCTCAGCGACGGGTCGCGGATCATGACGTACTCGTACGCTTGCTCGGAGATGATGGTCAGCCGGCATCGCAACACCTCGCCGCTCTTGAACGTCGTCTGCGCCTGCTTTGAACGCAGCAACCGAGTGCTGCCGTCCTCAAGGCGCGTCGCCTTCATGCCGAAGTACTCGCGGATGATGCGTAGGGTGGGTCCAGGTCGAGATGTCGTTTTTGGCTGGTAAATAGTGCGCGAGGCATCGAGCGTGTAGTACGCCTGCCCCTCGCCCCGCACGACGATCGTCACGTGGTGCTCGCCAGGATTCAAACCGCTGATCGGCAGCTCAAGCTCGACAGGCTGAATCGAGCCAGCCGTAAAGGCGATCGTCCGCACGTTTGCACCGTCCATCCGCAAGTCGACGGAGAACGAAGTACGCAATTCCTCGTGATCTCTAACGTACTGACTTGCGCCGATGACGATGACCGCCGTGTCGCGCGTGCTCGTCCAGGACCCGCCCCTCCGCGACTGCATCAGGTATTTCAGAATCTTCAGCGGACGATCCGAAGATGGCTCCAAAGCCTGCACGGCGAGCAGCGCCTCTCCTGTCGGCGAGTACCACCAGACGTCCGACCACGACATTGCAGACGCAGTCTCAGTCGCCCGATCAATCAGCAGGTCGTACGCGCTCAACATCCGCTCAGCATCGACATCGCTGAGCTGCTCGCGCAGGTGCCAATAGATGCGAGCGATTCTCGCCAAGGCGATCGTCGATGTCCTGTCATTTAGCGGCTCGGTGCGCAGACGATCAAGCGCGATGCCCGGAAGAACGTTCTCGCGCGCCAGCACCAGCGCGAGGTGCAGGGCATCGTCGAAGAAAGCCAGTGAACGAGCCTGATCAAAGTAATCCTGCGCCCAACTCATACCAGACGACATCATGTTCGGATCGATCGGCAATCCAGCCTCTCGCGCGCGATAGAGACCGTCGAGAACGAGAGCCGTCATCCCCGCATCGCTGGAGTCTGTCTCCCACCAGCCCCATCCGCCGTCGTAATGCTGCATCTTGCGCAGGCGCACCAGGCTCTTCTTGGAGACATCGGCAATTCGGTCCTCCAGTTCGGGTCGGCTCTGCCCGGTGTCGCGCAAGAGGCTGAGCGTGACGACCGCCGGCATGAACCGGTTCATCGTCTGCTCGACGCACCCGTACGGATACTTCACCAAGTCGTCGATAGAACTCAAGAGCGAACTCAGAATCGACGGAGCGATCGTCAAACTGACGCTCCCTGCGACGACGTCTTGTTCGATCTCAAACGAGGCTGACGCCGAAGAAGTCGTGCTGCCAGAGCGGTAAGTCCGCAAAGTCGGGCCGTTCGCCGCGACGGTGACCTGCCGCTCAAGGCCGTCGCGGTGATGAAGTTCGTCGTTCCAGGCAAGGACCGTAAACTTCGCGCTGCCGGGATCGCCCGCCTTCACCCGCCAAGAGACGGTCTTGCTCTCGTCCGGCTTCAGCCTGATCCGCTGCGAGGCTTCGTCCAGCAGCTCAAGGTTCTCCACCTCTAGGCGCACAGAAACATCGAACGCTCGGGAAGTGCCGTTCGTAATCACAGAGCCGACCGTCTGCACGTCGTCCTGCACGAAGAACGCTGGCGGGCTCAAGCGCACCATCAGCGGCAGCTTCGCAACGATCGTTTCTCGAGACTTCCCGACTCTCGTATCGGCTGAGATGGCGGTAGCCGTCGCCCTCCATTTCGTGACGTTGTCCGGCAGCTTCACCGCGACCGTCGCCCGGCCATCAGAGCCGGTGATAACCGATGGGAGCCAGAACGCGGTGTCCTTGAAGTTGCGGCGAACCTCCATGTCGACCGGCGCCTTGTCGTCGCCGTCCAGGTAGACGTCCGGGAACGAATAGCTGGTCCGAACGTTCGACCAGCGGCTTGGATAGAACGCACGGAGCGGGTCGTCGCGGTCTTCGCGAATGGCGTAGATCGCCTCGTCAACGACCGTCAGCGACACGTCGGAGCTGACAGGCCGGCCCGCCACGTCGCGCGTCTCGACCGTGTACCGAACGACCTCGCCCGGCCGAGCAACCTCCTTGTCCGCAGTGACGGTAACTCGCAGCTCGTCATCCGGGTGGGCCACTCGCATATTTCGGCTTGCTTGTGAAAACGATTTGTCGCGAATATAGGCGACGTTAACTTCAACGTTCGGTCGGTACTTCTCGTCCAACTCCCACTCGACCTCCACAGATTCGCTGTCAAGAGGCACGACTCGCGAGAAAAGGATTCCGTCAGCTTCAATGGTCACGAGCGCACTGCCGCCTGGGCGCGAAGTGCGGATGATCGCCTTCGCCGTGTCACCCGTTTCATACTCCTTTCGATCCAGAACGATCTGCAGGCTCGGCACGCTTCCAGACAACTTAGCTCCATTTTCCCAAACCCACAGATACGCTCTTGTTTCCGTCTTTCGCCCTTTGCTGTCCGCGACTGAAACCGTCGCCTCGACGCTGCCGCCACGATCGAAATCGATCTCGAACGTCGCGGAACCGTCTGCATCGGTTTTGGCGCTCAATTTCTGCGTGTCGACAAGCTCGTACTTCGATCCGCGCCACTGGCGGTAGCCGTACTCCACGAAGACCTCGCTTCCGGTCTTGGGCTTGCCCGTTGCACGATCTATGGCCTGCACGCGCAAGACGGCTGACTCGCCCAGCTGCACGACGTACTGTTCAAAGCCTGCTCTCACACTGACCGCGCTGGGGGCGACGACCACTGAGCCGTTGGCAGAGAAGTACCGGCCAGAGGGATCGCTCACCGAGACTGAAGCCGAGAGTCGATAAGTCGAGCCTGGCGTGTGCTTGCTATCTTTCGAAGGCTTGAACGAAATCCTAGCCTCGCCCTTCGAATCCGTCACAGCTTTGAACTCTCCAAGGTACGCACCGCCGAACCACTCTTCCTGATCCCAGTCGTAGAATGAGTCGTCCTCAAACGGAGAGCGATCCCACAACTCAGAATCGAAGATCGATGCGTTCACTTTTGCTCCGACCACCGGCTCTCCCGTGTAGTACTCGGCCTTCGCTACGAATACGACCGTCTCGCCAACGAGGTAGTAAGGCTTCCCGGGCTGCACCGATAGCAGGAACTCGGACTTCCTGTACGACGCGACCGGAACGTACTTGCTCTCAACTCGACTTCCAAGATCGACGGCGATGCGGTAGCTGCCGGTCAAGCCTTCTTCAGGTATGTCGAAGCTGCCGTCCACTGCGCCGAAAGCCGTCAGCGATGCAGTTCGCTTCTCCAACTCCGAACCGTCAGGATCGTAAATCGTGACCTCGACCTGGCGGCCAGACGGCACTCGGTAACCGTTCTGGGTCGGCTCTCGCAGCGTTGCCTTGTACTGAACTTTATCGCCGGGGCGGTAGACCGGCCTGTCCGTCTGGATGTACGCCGCCAAGGCCGTTCCGGAGTCGCCGTAATCGTAGAACCACGCGAACGCGCTCGATTCGCCGCGCTCGGCTATCACAGCGAAGTACTCGCCTGACGACTTCGGCAAGTCCGACTCGACAACGCCGAACTCGTCCGTTCTGCCGAGTTTGGTTCGCTTTCCCTGATAGACGAGCGATATCTCTACGCCCTCGAGCGGCTCTCCACTCTCAATGTCGACGGCGAACGCAAGGACGCGACCCGGCGAAGACTTCGTGATCAGCCCGATCGTCGAAACGGTCAACCACGTGTAGTCGATCGCATCGTCCGTGGAAATGGCGACGACGTACGTCCCTTCCGGAAGCCCGTCCAGCATGAGAACTTCTGCAAACCGTCCCTGCAAATCCTTCGTTGTCAAGTGGAATGTCCGTTTCTGGACTTCCTCAAGCTCGGGCACTGACTCCGCGACATCTTCATCGAATCTTTGATAAATGATCTGCCGAATCAGCCTGTAGATGTCGGCGTTCTTTTCGATCTCGTCCTTTGGCAACCGTGAAACTGTGACGGAAACGTCGTTCTGGCGCGTCAAGCCGTTCATGATGAACTCTGGAGATTCATCGGGCGTGTAGACGCTCTGACCGGCCGAAACGTACAGTTGATCGCCGGTCCAGCGGGCGCGGACCGTGAGGATCTCATCGCGATCCTCTTCGACCAGAACCCACTCAGACTTGAAATAGCCCGGCGACATCACAGTCAGCGAATACGCGCCGACAGGAACGTTCGCAAATCGGAAGCTGCCGTCAGCATTGGTGTGAAACGTAATTGGCGAGATAAGGTCGGCACCCAGTTCGAAATAGGCAGGCGAAAGCCAGACCTCTGCGCCGGCGATCGGGTTATCGGTTCCCTCTTCAACTGCGATCCCTGTGACCGACCCGACAGGTACCTCCTCTGTAACGCCAAAAGCCGTCAGCGCCCAAAGCGCGCCGCAAGCAACAGCCACGCTGAGCGCGCTGCCGGAACTAAGAATTCTATTGACTTTCATTCGCCTTCTCCTTCTTTCGGAGTGTCCCGAGCCAGAAAGCGAGAGCGACCAACACCGCGATCACCGCTCCGCCCTGCCATAGCACCGTGATCTTTTCTGATCGCTCTAACTCCCGCTGTAGAGCGAGCGGGTCGTACCCGGCCAAAACGAGGCCGCTCAACCCGAGCGCAATCGCCATCACGTTCGCGGCGCGGATTTGGCCGAGCGCTGTCAGGGCTGGGGCGATTCCGAGACCGACCATCAGGCCGATGGCGCCCTTGGGGCCGAACAACATGACGCACAGCGCGACCACTACCGACGCTACTAGCACGATGCAAAGCGGCTGGAAGCTCTGAAGTGTTGATGCGGAATCCCGCTTTCTAAGCCAGTGCTGGCCCAGACTCGCAACGATCGCAACCCCGATCACCAGCCCCACGAGCGAATAGTGCTGCCCGATGTCGAAAGCCCGACCGAGGCTCGGGACGACCTCTCTGAAGACGCGGTAAAGAGCGAGCAGCGCGATCGGAGCGAGCGTCGGGAAGAGGTCTTTCCGCCCCAGTACGACCATGCCTGCAAACCCAGCGAGCCCGGCGAGCGCCAAACCGTATCCGACCGACATGCTGAACGCAAAAGTCGCGACTCCGATCCAAATCAGCATCGCGATACCCAGCGATGCCGAAGGCACTTGATCCGAGTCGGGCTCTTGCCGTACGGTCCACGCACACACGAGCGCCGCGCCGACTGCGACAGCCAGAACTACGCCGAGATCGGAATTCGCGACGATCCGGTCGGCGATTAGCCAGAGCGCTCCGGCAAGAACGACCGTGGACAAAACCGGAACCAGCGATCGGTTTTCCGTGGTGATGACGGTATCGAGAACCCATCGGATCACGATCACAGCCGCGATGGAGCTGAGAGCCAACAGAACCGCGTACGATTCGGCTTCTGTATGCCCCAATCGCGCTAGCTGCAAGCTGGATCCGGCGACCGCCAGGTAAATCGTGAGTTGCTGCGCCAACCCTCCTCGGTCAACGAACGCCAGCCAATATGCGCTGACGCCAAGCCCCAGAATCAGACTCGCCAGCTCGCGAGCGGTACTGAGTGCGAAGCCGCCTGCATCGAAACTGATGACCAGCAACGCCAATACCGCAACGATCGCCGAGCGGCCAGAACGATCAGCGCGAAACCAACTGCTCAACAGAGCGCAGAGACCGCCCAGCGCCAGTCCTACGGCTGCCCACTGGGCGACCGGCCTCCAATCGACTGTCGTGTATCGGCTGACAACTCCAAGCGCCGCAGCCAGAACAAACAGAGTGATGACGACGGGAAGGGCAACACCGGCGTCCTTCGCTTCCTCGTCTGCCTTGCCTCGCCAGACAAGGAGCAGCGCAGACGCAAGAAGCGCCGCCCACGGCATGTAGAGTGTTACTGTCTCCACAATGACACCTCACGGCTTCGTCGCATAACCAACCAAAGGACGAATAACGGGCGAAGTCGATTCGTCGGAGCCGAGCAAGAGCATAATGCTCTCGTGCCGCGATTCTACTTTGCGTACGGCTCAAACCTTTGCCTCGATCAGATGCAGGACAGGTGCCCGGGATCCAAGCCTGTGCGCTCGCACTGCCTGTTCGGATACCGGCTCGTGCTGCGTGGGGTCGCGAACATCGAGCCGCAGGCAGGCGCGGAAGTGCAAGGTGCGATCTACGCGATCACCGATTCTGACGAGCGCTCGCTCGACGAATATGAAGGCTTCCCTACGCGCTACACCAAGGGCTCATTCACGGCGCGAATCGCCGAAGCAGATGAAGAGGTCACGTTCTACGAGCTGGTCGCGCGCAGGTACAAACGTGCCCGCGAGGGGTACGTCGAGATCATCAGAACTGGCTTCCGAGACTGGGACTTGCCCGTAGAGTCGCTGCAACGAGCTGTTCAGGATGCTCAAGATCGAGGCGACCTGTAGGTTCGCTAGGTTCCCAATAACCTGCCAAAGATACGGAAATACGACGTGGCTTACTCCGGAATACGCCAATAAGAGGTCTGTATCCATGAGAATGCCGCAGAGAGTCTGGCTCGCGATAGCCCTGTTTCTGCTCGCCACTCCTGCGCTGCCGTCTGACGACCTCTCCGATCGCGTCGCCGACCAATTTAGGCAGACCCTCGCAAAAGCCGACCGCGCGCTCGCCGACGGCGATCACCACTTGGCCATGGCGCTGCTCGAAGGGGCGCTCTACACGACAGGCGTCCGCGTTGCCATCGACGCCCACTCGCTAGACCCACGCGGAACCGATCAGGAAGAGGCCGTCAGGCAGGCGTTCTCGACGTGGTCAGAATCGCTTGATGGAGATTTTCCGATACAACTCGTCGGCGACAGCGAGAACTACGATGTGGTCATCCGGTTCGTCGATTCGATTCCCGACGCTGGCGCGCACGGCCTCGGGCTCATCAAGGTCACCAAGAACTATCGATGGTCCTCGCAGAAGCACGAGGTGAAGTACTCCGGCTCAATTCAGGTCGTCCGCGCTGCCCCAGGCGGTCGCCTGTCGCCAGCCGAGACGCTCGACGTCGTCATGCACGAGCTCGGCCACCTCCTGGGTCTGGCCGACGTGGCTCGGATCGGCGACCTCATGGGACCGCTAGTGCGCGGCAAGCCGGTCCTGCGACCGACAGAACCCGAGGTCAATGCCGTCAAGGATCTGCGCAAGACGATTCGGCGACGGATCAAGTTGGTGCAAGCAAACCTCCCGCCGTCAGGAACAAGCGGCGAGTACACGGAACGGATCATGCACCTCGCGCTCGCGGCACAGAACTGAGTCGCCGCGCCTACCGCTCTTCAGAATTAATACCGGGAATTGCTGAATTCTCCGTCAGTCACCCCCGATCCTCTCTGCTCTCTGCTATCATATAGCAAGTTGGTTCTTAGGCGTCTCACCTGGTTGGGTCTTGAACCGCTTTGATTGTTTGGAGAGGAATGCGGCGGAACGTTTGACCGTCGCTTCAGTGCAGGTCTGACCTGTTTGCCATCTAGTCGCAACGCCGCTGTTCTGCGAACATAGGTTCTTTAACAGGGACCGTTCGCGCAGGCAATCCTCCTCGAACCTCTTGGTTGCGACGCAATGCGTCGTGTGCCGCGGGGTTGGGTAGCGACTGCGAACTGATGGCGATCCGGCGCTGTACTCCTTCTTCTCCCGGTCAAGCAATGTACGATGCTCGCCGGTTCGGAGTAGTGGTCGAACCGCTTTGGCTAGGCAGTTTCTATTACCACTCAATAAAACTCAAACGTATGGCCCCGGTGTTGTGCCGGGGTCTTTTTTCCCCCAGCGGCACACCTCATGCGGTTCTGGCAATTGTTGTAGTGTGTCCGGTCGCCACTGTGGAACAACCAACCTAGAGCGCAAGCCGCGATAGCTGCGGCTGCTCCCATTTCAACCTCCATACGCGAAACAATGCACATCAACAACGTCGGATCAGGGGACGCGTACCAGATCGCGCTAGCGGGGATGCGGCGTGCTGAGGAGGGCATGATGCGAGGCGCGGCTCTAATACTGAATGAGGGCCACATAGCCGAAGGCATGATGGAGATGAGCCTGGCAAAGACTCAGTACGGCGTCAGCGTCAAGGTCTTTCAACTGCTTCAAGAGATGGATCGTAGCCTGCTCGACATTTTCGCGTAAAGCCGCGGAATCATTTGGTAACCTTATCGAGTGGGAAAGACGTCTGTGGGTGCCAGGCTCGCAAGCCTGTATGAACTTCAATCTGCCTGGCTCGAGCCGCGGCTAGAAGCGATCGGTGTCAGTTGGACGGCGTTCCAGCTCTTGCTCACCGTCTCCGCCGCAGGCGAAAACGCATCACAGACCGAGGTCGCAAGGCGACTTGGGGTGACAGCTCCAACTTTGAGCGAATCCGTGCAAACGCACGTTGCCAAGGGCTTGTTAAGACAAGTTCAGAGCAAGAAAGATAGACGTATCAAGATTCTCACGCTGACCCCCAAATCGCAACAGCTGATGGTGGACATTCGCAGGTTGGTAGCCGAGGCCGACGCGGTGATGACCCGTGGCCTATCTGAGAGAGCATGCCGCGACCTAGCCCACTTGCTAGATCAGGCTGCGGAAAACTTTGAGTCTTCAGTGCGCTAATGTACAAGGTTATCCCCAAGTTATCCACATATCGCGCTTCTTTGAACGTTCATTCGGCGTCCTAACGCTTGTCCATGATTCGGATAGTCGGCATCCAGCGGCACATTGAAACCTGCAAGGAGTTCGTACTGCTCCAAAACCAGGGCGCACTGCGAGTGGAATTGAAGGGCCACGCACTACTGGCCCAACACGCTACCGACAGCGGTGAACTGGCCCAGTTGCTGCACGTGTTCAGCGACGAAGTCGATGTGCAGCCAAGCATGTACGTGCTGCTGCGAACGTGTTCAGGCGTCGGTCACTGGAACTGCACGCACGACCGGTACAACACTTACTACTCATACATGCACCGCGCGTCCGGGGTCTGGGCGCGGATTCCAGGCCCGATACAGCTGCTCTCCCCGCAGCACACCTATATCGAGCGAGCGAAGGCGGTAGCGCTGGTCTAGTCGGTATTGGCGAATTTCAAGGCAGCGTCCAACCCCTGAGCTACCCATATTTCACAAGTTTTCCACGACTTTTCCACGGCACTGTCGATCAGAGGTTCCTCATCCTGGGCAAACCGGCTGAGAACGTGCTCAACGGTCTCATCTTCCGGTCGCCCGATCCCAATTTTCAACCGGGGGTAGTCGCTGGTCCCGAGGCATTCGATCAGCGACAAGTGCCCGTTGTGCCCGCCCGCTCCGCCTCCGGGCTTCATCTTGATGGCCCCGACCGGAATGTCGAGGTCGTCGGCGACCACAAGGATGTCCTCTGGCGCGATCTCGTACTTGTGGGCCAGATCTCTGACCGGCAGCCCGCTCCTGTTCATGAAGTTCATCGGCTTCACGAGCAACACGTCTACGCCAGCGAGCGCACCTTGGCCGAACCGAGCATTGTGCTTGAAGGTCTTCAGGCCGATTCCAGCGGCCTTTGCGAGGCTGTCGACAGCGACGAACCCGATGTTGTGGCGCGTCCCCGAGTACTCGCTCCCAGGGTTGCCTAAGCCGACGATCATCTTCTGCGGCTGGCGCGACTTATCTTTCTTGCGGAAAAGCCTGAACATCTATCTTTTCTACGGCTGCGCGATGACGCCACCGGCCAGCAGTCCGAGCATCGTACCGCCCAGCACGAGCCTATACCATACGAAGACAGCGAGAGACCGGCGTTGCAGATACGACATCAAGAAAGCGACCGCCGAATACCCTGTTACGAATGAGACGAGGATCGCCACGATTGTCAGGCCGATCCCTTCGGATACCAACGACTCGCCCTCGGTCACCATCTTGTAGACCCCCGATCCAAGCACCGCCGGCACCGACAACAGAAAGGAAAAACGGGCCGCCGACGCTCGGTCCAAACCTGCCAACATTCCTCCGGCAATGGTGCTGCCGCTGCGGCTTGCTCCCGGCACCAGCGCGAGACATTGCCAGAAGCCGATGACCAGCCCGTCTTGCACGGTCGAATCCTCGATCCTCCGCGCGCCCCTTCCCCACCGCTCTGCCAGCCCCATCAACAGACCGACGCCGATCAGCATAGCCCCCACCAGCGCCACAGAGCGAGATTCGTTGTCGATCCAATCCTCCAACAACAGTCCCGCGACAACGACCGGCAAAGTGCCGACGATGATCGCCCACCCGAGAGTCCACTCCTTCGCCCTGTCGTGAGGTCTTTGGCGAAAGCCGCGTAGCCAAGCCTTGGCGATCCTTGCCAGATCGGATCTGAAGTATGCGAGGACCGCGCCCATCGTCCCCAGTTGGATGACCGCGGAGAACCCCGATCCGGGGTCGTCCCATCCGAATAAGACGGGTACGAGAAGCACGTGTCCGGTGCTGCTGATCGGTAGGAACTCGGTTACGCCTTGAACGATGCCGAGAACGATCGCCTGAATCAGATCCACATCGGTTCCTCCGGCGAATCCAGACCAAGGCTGCGCAGGACGGCGTACCGGATTCTCGCCGACGCCCTACCGTCGCCGTAAGGGCTCGTCGCCTTCGCCATCTCGCTATACGCACTTTCTGACGAAAGCAACGTATAACTTTTCTCGTAAATCTTAGACTCATCGGTACCGACTAGTTTCGCTGTGCCTGCCTCGATCCCCTCAGGACGCTCTGTGGTTTCGCGCAGGACGAGCACCGGAACTCCGAACGACGGCGCCTCCTCCTGCACGCCGCCGGAATCCGTCAGGATCAGATCGCTCCTCCGCATGAGCTTGACGAAGTCCGCGTAGTCGGGCGGCTCGATCATGTCAACGCGGCTCGTGTCTCCCAGCACGGCCTGCAGCGTCTCGCGGACAGCCGGATTGCGGTGCATCGGCACGACCAAGAGCACGTCGTCGAACTCCTCCACGATTCGAAGCGCGGCGCGGGCGATGGCCGCTTGAGGCTCGCCCCAGTTCTCCCTTCTGTGCGTCGTGAGCAGCACGACGCGCCCTGAGTGCTCCGCATACCACTCGCGCGCGTGCGACTCCGCGACCGACATCACCGCGTCGATGCCGGTGTTGCCGGTCACGAATACGGCGTCACGCTCCACACCTTCCTTCAACAGGTTTTGCGCAGCCCAGTCAGTCGGCGCAAAGTGCAGCTTTGCAAACAGCGAAACCGCCCGACGGTTGAACTCCTCAGGAAACGGATTCCACACCGTTTCTGTTCGCAAACCGGCTTCGATGTGCGCGAACGGAACTTGCCGGTAGAAAGCGGCGAGGCCGGAGACGAACGTGGACGTCGTGTCTCCTTGACCGAAAACCAAACTCGGACTGCGTTCCTCGATCACTGCGTCCAATCGCTCCAGCGCCCTGGACGTTACTTCAGCGAGCGTCTGCCCGTGCTTCATCACCGCCAAGTCCTCGTCGGGCTTCAGCCCGAACGCATCGAGCGCCTGCTGGAGCATCTCTCTGTGCTGCCCGGTCGACACGAGGAGCGTGTCAACGAGTTTGGGAAAACGCGAGAACTCGAGCACGACGGGTGCGGTCTTGATCGCATCGGGCCGCGTTCCGACCACGAACAGCAGCAGCGGCTTACCCATAAGACTTCACGAGGATCAGCAGCACAAGCGAAAGCGCCGCTGCGATCGTATACAGTATCCAGACGGTCTGGCGCTGTGAAAAGCCCTTGCTCAAAAGCGTGTGGTGCACATGGCGCTTATCCGCCTTGGTGATCGGCTGACGGCTCACAATTCGCTTGATGATGACGAACACCGCGTCGAAAATCGGGACGCCGAATATGAGGAGCGGTAAGAACAGCACGAACGCCGCAGCAGTCTTGAACGCTCCGACGATGCTGAGCACTGCAAGCATGAAGCCGAGCATCTGGGCTCCGCCGGTTCCCATGAAGATCTTCGCAGGGTTGTAGTTGTGCGGCAGGAACCCCAGCGAGGCGCCAGCGATCGCGGCGGCGATCAACGCTACGCGCGGCTGCCCTGTCATCACAGCGATGACCGCCAAAGTGACGCCTGCGATCCCTGCGACGCCTGCGGCAAGACCGTCGACGCCGTCGATCGTGTCCATGGTCTTGGTGACTACGAAGATGTAGATCGCCGTGATCGGGAGCGCCAGCCAACCAAAGCCCACCCACGCCTTGTCCGGCGAGAACGGCGGAAGCTCCATACCGCTAATCTGAACTCTGCCGACGTTATCGAACAGGAACTGAATCCCGAAACCGATGATCAACAGATAGGCGAACTGAACTCGCGCTCTGTATTGATGTATGTCGTCGAGCGCCCCTATCACGACCAGCGCAAGGCCAATGACGAACAGCGCGATGACGTAGACAGGGAACGGATTGGACTGTGGATAGGCGAACGGCAGCACGAGCAGCAGCGACACCAGAAGCCCTGAGAAAATCGCAATCCCTCCCCATCGCGGCGTTGGCTCCGTGTGAACGCGCCGATCATCCACCGTCGGGTCGTCGACGGCGTTTTTGGAGATCGCAAACCGACGCACGAGCGGCGTGATCCCCCACGTCACGACCGCAGCAATCCCGGCAACGAGCAGCGGAAAGCCAAATCCATCGAGAACGCTGCCCTCGCCAAAGATCGATTTCAAGTCGGAGAGGGTCAAGCGTCGAACTCCACCGTTTCAAGAGCGCCGTCAATGTACCGAAACACGTCCATCTGAGAGTTTCTGAACAGCTCTAGCGAGAAGTCGTCTGGGTAATCGCCTTCGTAGATAACGCGAGCCACGCCCGCATTGATGATCATCTTCGCGCAAGTGTTGCACGGTTGGCAGGTCACGTACATCGTCGCACCGTCGCTTGCGACGCCGATCTTCGCAGCCTGCAGCAGGCAGTTCTGCTCGGCGTGCAGGCTGCGCACACAGTGGCCAGCCATCATGCACCCCCTCGGCCAGTCGTGCTCGTCGCCCTCCGGCGGGCAGTGCGGCAGCCCAGCGGGCGCACCGTTGTATCCGGTCGCCAAGATTCGCTTGTCGCGCACGATGACGGCCCCGACGGAGCGCCGGGGGCAGGTCGCGCGCGTCGCGACAAGGTGGGCGATCTGAATAAAGTAGGTGTCCCAGCTCGGGCGGTCGGCCATCAGTCAATTATGGCCGACCGCTGACCGGGGACTCGCGCCTCAATCCTCCTTGTTGTAGAAGGTACCGTGAGTTATCTCTGCAGCATCCTCTTCTTCTGCAAACAGAATCGCTCCTGATACGCCCGCCGCCGCACCCATCAGGTACGGATCACCAGAAGCAGGCACGCCCGCCATAAAGGCCGAGGACTGCGCGCTCGACACCTTTGCCAGGAACGCCTGTAACGTCTCGGCCGAAGGCAAATCAAAGTCGTCCGATCGGTCGATGGCCGCTTCGGCTAGAACCCCTCCAAGAATCGACTCGTAAGCCGACGAGAACAGCCTCGGTGCGCCGAATATCTCCATCGACCTGATCTTGCCGTTGATGATGAAGACGACTCCGACGACAGGACGGTCGGTGTCTCGCAAGGCCAGCAGTTGGGCTTTGCCTTCCTTCGTGAACTTGACAACTTCGTCGCTCTTCATCCCCATATCGACTGTAGAGCGGCCCCGATCGGCTGATCCTGCCCTGTCGTTGTATGCCTTCGTCTCAGCCCATACCCCGTCCTGACTGCCCAACATCGCCTGCTCCTTCACGCTCATCGGCACTTGGACGCCCGGGTAATTGAAGCTCAGTGAAGTCCCGCTCCACCGGCCGGGCTCTACGCAGAAGACTGAGACGACCACGGTCGACATTGGCTTGATAACCGTGTCCTTCGCAACGATCCTGTCCTGCTTTCCGCCGAGCAGCAGCTCGCCAGCCAGCAACAAGAGCGGCTTCGGCCCGCTATACCGCACGGTCAGCTCCGTGTAAACTTCTTCCCCCGGCTTCTCGATGATCTCGATCCAGTCGTTCTTCGTCGCCTCGGCTAGCGTAATGTAGTCGGCGTCCTGCTCTGGATCGTAGTCCTGGGAGATCAGTGGCACAACCGTGACGTTTTCGTAACTGATCGTCTCACCGAGGAAGTAGGACGTCTCGCCAATATCGATGACCTCTCCCGTCAACTCCAATGCGACCGTCCCTTCTGAAATCTGCTCGTTCCCGCACCCGGTCAGGAGGACCGCTAGTGCGGAGAGGGTCAAAAATACTCTTTTCATTTCACACTCCTGGCAACGAACTGCCAACCTTGTGTGTCCGGCAGACGTCAAGCCGTTCAATCCCGGGCAGGAAAGATCAAATCCCTGCCCCTAACCAGTCGGACGGCACAGCGGATTCCTAAAGTTCCATAAGCCAGCGGCGATTTCTCCCCAAAAATAGTCCGGCCCGGGCTGTCACGCCCAGGCATGCTCGTCGCTGACCAGGTTCGGCACTGGCCAAAAGTGCGACCGTCACGGCACGGTGGCCGCCTCTCAAGTGCCGATCACTACGTCGTCAGCATTGATTCAGGTCGTGTTGAGATCAGTCTTCGGGAGCCTCGGCAATCTCCGTCTTCGCTTCAGAGCCAGTCTTGTTGATACCACCGGAGAGCGGTTGTTTCGTCTCATCAGTCGTTAGCACGGGCTCCTTCGCCGGACAACCGGCGAGGACTAGGCAGGTACCGAGAATCAGAGCTGTCAGATATAGCTTCATTGTAAACACCTCGCTACATCAGTGTCGGCGATCCCCCAATTCGTTCAATCCAGCATAAGGCCCCCAGTCGCCCGCTAGCAGTAATCTTTCCTCAAAAGTAATCTGGCCCGGGCGGTCTTGCCCAGGCCGTTTCGTTCTCGTCCATGTTCAGTCAAAACCGATCGCGCCACGCTGGCGATTCAAGGTCCGCCTCTCAGCAGGCGACCGTATCGGCATCATCCTTGGTCACGTTCGTTTCCTATTTGTCTTCGTCAGCCTCTTTGACGTCTGTCGACGCACCAGGATCTGTCTTGTCAGGGCCGGTCGATGAGACCGAATTTTCCGTCGTTTCAGTCGTTTCCACGGTCTCCTTCGCCGGACAACCGGCGAGGACCAGGCAGGTACCGAGAATCAGAGCTGTCAGATATAGCTTCATTGTAAACACCTCGCCAGCTCAGTGTCGGCGAACCCCCGATTCGTTCAACTCCGCGAAAAAGTCCTAGTCGTCCGCTAGCGGCCAGGCCTCGATCTTCACGGACGTGATCACGACGGCCTTCTCTGGTCCAACAGAACCGTTCGGGCCAGTCGGCATCTCGGCGATCTTATCGACGACCGCCATGCCTGTGATGACTCGACCGAAAGCGCTGTACTGGCCGTCCAAAGACGGGTAGTCGGCATGCATGATGAAGAACTGGCTGCTGGCCGAGTCCGGATTCGAAGATCGGGCCATGCTCAGCACTCCGCGGACGTGCTTGATGTCGCTGAACTCAGCCGGAATGTTGATCTCCCTCCCCTCCTCGTCTGCGTTACCGCCTGTGCCCCAAGTCGCCGACTTGCCGAGGTCCTTGGAGTTCGGATCGCCAGCCTGGATCATGAAGCCCTTGATCGTGCGGTGGAACCGCGTGCCGTCGTAGAACCCCTGCTTGGCCAGAATCTTGAAGTTGTCGACGTGCCTCGGCGCCGTCTCGCGGAAGAACATCAGGACGATCCGTCCTTGGCTCGTCTCCATGACGGCGACTTCGTCGCCCTCGCTCGGCATCGCCTGCTGCTCTTCAGCGTCGCCGGACTCGCCGCTCATCGAAGCGAAAACCAGAGAGCCGATCAGAGTGACGATCGAGCCCGCGACCAGTGGTGCGATATTCATTGCCCCGAATTATGGCACCGCCGTGTCTCGGTGCAATCGTCATTAGTCGGAGTCTTCTATCGGCCAGACCACGATCTCGATCGACTCGATCACAGCCGCCTGGTCTGGGTACGCAGACTCAGCCCTCGGATCATAAGTTGGAATCATCACGATCTCATCGACAACGTCCATTCCTGTGACGACCCTCCCAAATACTGAGTAGTGACCATTCGGGTCGTCAAGAAAGGGCGCATCCCCGTGCATGATAAAGAATTGGCAACTCGCCGAGTTGGGGAGGTCACCGCGCGCCATGCTCAGGATGCCGCGCTCGTGCTTCACAGCGCTGAACTCCCCTGCGACCATAACTCGCCGACCGTCCTCGTTCACATGGTCGCCCATGCCCCACGTCGCTGCGAGATTTAGGTCTTTGCTGTTAGGGTCTCCGCCCTGGATCATAAACCCGGGTATTACGCGGTGGAACCTGACGCCGTCATAGAAGCCTATCCGCGAGAGGTTCTTAAAGTTGGCGACGTGGTCCGGCGCGACCTCAGGGTGGAACATCAGCACGATGACGCCCCTGTCGGTCGTCATGATCGCGACTTCGTCGCCGTCATCCGGAGCCAACTTGATCGGTAGGCCCGACGGCTGAAAGTCATCGAGCAAGATCGGCCCGGTCGGAGCCACCTCGGTACTTTCGTCCGTCTTGTCGTCTTTCGCGACCTCCTCCTCTTCCGGGGCACAACCAAACGACGCGAGCGCGAGCAGGGCGATCACGCCCGCAGAACAGAGTTTCCTGATCATCATCCTGAATGAGATTATGTCACTCGAAGCGACTTCAGTTCCCAGAGGTATCCTCGTTGCCCTATGCCCAGCGTCGAATTTGACCGTTACTACCGGTACGAAGAGCTGACTTCCCTGCTTCGGGAGTTCGAGTCTGAGAACCCCGGGCTGGTCCAGATGGAGTCGATCGGCAAGTCGCACGAAAGCCGCGACATCTGGATGATGACGGTCACCGATGCCTCGACCGGCCCCGCCTCTGAGAAGCCCGCCTTCTGGGCCGACGGCAACATCCACGCGAGCGAGGTCAGCGCCTCGACGGCGATGCTCAAACTGCTGAACATCCTCTGCACCGAGAAGCCGGACGTGCTGAAGACGCGCGCGTTCTACTTGGTGCCTCGTCTGAATCCAGACGGCGCGGAGTGGGCGCTCGAAGACGTGCCGCGCATCATCCGCTCCTCGACGCGTCCGTACCCCTTCGACGAAGAGGACTACTACGGCCTGGAGCGGCAAGACCTGGACGGCGACGGACGCATCCTCAACATGCGCGTCGAAGACCCGAACGGACCGTGGAAGATCAGTGAAGAGGAGCCGCGTCTAATGAGGAAGCGCTCGCCCGGCGAAACCGGTGGCACTTATTATCGCGTCCTGCCCGAGGGGCTGTTCCACAACTTCGACGGCGTCACCATGCGCGCGCGAAACATCAAAGAGGGGCTCGACTTCAACCGCAACTTCCCCAGCGCGTGGCGGATCGAACCCGACCAGAAAGGCTCCGGGCCGTATCCGACGAGCGAGCCAGAGATCCGCGCGGCGGTCGATGCGATTTCAATGCGACCGAACATCTGCGGCGCCGTGACGTATCACACGTTCAGCGGCGTTATCCTGCGGCCGCCCGGACGCATGAAGGAAGAGGACCTGCCGCCCGAGGACGTGTGGCTCCTCAAAGAGATGGGCAAGTACGGCACCGAAATGACCGGCTACCCGTGCATCTCTGTCTTCCACGATTTCAAATACCACCCGAAGGAAAGCATCTCTGGCGTGTTCGACGACTGGATGTACGAGCACCGGGGCGTCCACGCGTGGACCGTCGAAATCTGGTCGCCGCAGAGACAGGCCGGGATCACCGACTACAAGTACATCGATTGGTTCCGCGACCACCCGCACTCAGATGACCTAATGCTGCTCAAGTGGAGCGACGAAAAGCTCGACGGAAAAGGGCACGTCGAATGGTACGACTTCGACCATCCCCAGCTCGGCAAGGTCGAGCTCGGCGGCTGGGACGCGCACCACGCGTTCCGCAATCCACCGCCTCAGTTCCTTGAGGCGGAGGTCACCCCGCTCGCGGAGTGGTCGATCTGGCTCGCAGGAGTAACGCCATGTTTAGAGCTGAAAGATGTCGAGATCGACAGTGACGGCGATACTCATCGGATACGGTTCATCGTGCAGAACACGGGCTGGCTCTCGACCAACGTCAGCAAGATGGCCGAGGAGAAGAAGATGGTGCGCGGCGTTGTCGGCGAGATTTCTAGACAAGGATCGGAGGCCGGTAGCGCGGGGTCGTCTACCCCCGACTGGCTCGTCAGCGGCAAGCTCCGCGAGGACGCCGGGCAGCTCGTCGGCTGGTGCCACGTTCCGGTAGCAGGGTTCGGCTGGCACACGGACGCTACCGACGACCAAGCGGTGTTCGAGTGGGTAGTGCGCGGCTCCGGCACCTACGACCTCGTCGCACGACACGAACGCGCAGGCGTCGTCCGCACAAGCGTGACTATCTAGGGAGGGCGCCCCTTTTCGGAGTGCGCGAACGCGTTCGCGCTTTGCCCAGCAACGCGCCAGTGGATATCGCATCGACTAAAAGTCATCGTCGACGCTAACCCGATCGGTCTTGAACGACAGCACGCTCTCTACGAACGGCCGGTCGCCCTCCCGCAGGAACCACGCCGCAGAACACCAAGGATAATCCTCGGCCCGAGCGACGAGCCCGTGTTTGACCGGGTTGTGATGAACGTATGCGATGCGCGCCATCACCGACTTCTCGTAAGTGATCAGCCGATCCCAGGATCGGTACCAGACCATTCGCCCGGGCGCTTCGTCGAGCAAATTGATCGCCTTCGCTGTTTTCATGTGGACCTTGCCACACAGTTTGCCAACTGGATTTGTGATCTGCGGGCTGTTTCCGATTATGTGATAGTGGTTGGCGAAGACGGCCCACGCCAACAAGTCCCACCCCTGTTCGTCTGCAGTTTCTAACAGCAGGTTGTAGAGGATCTCGAGTTTCTCCGGATCCTTGAACAGCGGCTCCTTATGGTAGGTGCCAGCGGTGACGATATACGTCCCTGGCGACGTGACGCACTTCGAAGGTGCGTGCGGCCATGTGCGCATGGTAATAGCTTGGTCGCTTTTGCAGGGCTTCGTCAAGGGTGCGGAAGTCTCTCTTGGGTGCTCGGGAAAGCGCGAACACGTTCGCGCACTCCGACAAAAACCCCTCTCCCGTGTGCTAAGGGAGAGGGGTTTGCGGGTGAGGGCCTGGCGGTTCTATCCGCCTTTCAAGATCCCTTTTCCGGGGTCGCTCTTCACCTGGTCGCGGGCTTGAAGGCCGCCCGCGTCGCCGAGAATGTGGCCCAGCTCGTGGCCACCGTTCTGGCGGTAGGCGAGGCGGATCGCAACTTGGAAGCCACCCGGTACCGATCCGCGGCGAACGGGGACTCGGGTGATGCCGCTCGGATCCATCGCGATTCGCTCCGGACCGGTCGCACCGCCACCGCTCGAAAAGTCGAGCAGGATGTCGAACTGGTTCGTGTGCGCGCCGCTGTTCTGCGCCATGAAGGCCATCACCTCTCTCGTGTCGATGATGAGCGTCGCTGACGAACCGGCCGGGCCGCTGGTCGGTGTCATCGAAGTGTGAATGGCCGCTTGCTGCAGCGAAATGTCCTGATCGCTAACCGGTACGCCGTCACAGTTACGCATGACTAGTCGGGCGCTGGACTTCTCGAATCTCACGCCATCGAACTTCACGAACACGGCTCTTGTCTCACCGTCGATGCCCTTGATCTTCAGGAACACGTCGCCTGCGGTCTGGGAATCGCCGGACTCAATATGGAAGGTCGCGCCGTCGGGGATGTCGCCTCGGATTTCGATGACCGGCGTCTTGCCATTCATGACTGGAAGAGCGGTCGTGGCCGGTCCCGCGGCGATGAGCATCTCGATGAGAGTTATTAGCGGCGGATCCTGTGGCGCAACGATTTCGTCTGCCACTTCCGGCAAAGGAAGGCTCTTTTCGCCCTTTCCCACTTTCCAAGTCGTTTCGACTTTGCCTTTGCTCTTCGACTTGCTGGCGATGTCGGCTTCATAAGTCGCAAACGACTCTTCCCAGGTTTCTGCTTGGCTCTTGCCGTCATCCAGTCCGGCCCCGTAGACGACTCGCATCACGCGCTCGCCTTCCACCGTTGTAACGTCTATCGGAATCGCGCCAATGAGGTCGCCACGATCTATCTCCTTCTCGTCACCGGGCTCAATCTCTACGACGATGCCCGCGTAAGTTACGAGAACCGTTTCATCCAACGGATTGGTGAAGAAGATCTTCTCGTCCTCTTCCGGGGTTACGTAGAACTTGCTTGTGCCGCTCGGCAGCGAGCTGTGCTCGCGATCGCCAGGCGACGGAGTGATGACTGGCTTCGGCTTGCACCCGCAGTCGAGGTCAGACTTCTTGTCGATCGGCTCGTTGCTCGGCACCTGATAGGTTCCAAGTTGCACGTCTTGCGGAGTGCCGACGAAGCGTGCTTCGCCAGCGAGTTTCAGGCCTGAACCGGGAAGAACGCCGTGCGTTCCGCCAAACACCCAGCTCTCCGCGTAGTAGTCCTGCTCGAAGACTTGCAGGATCATCCTGACTTCGTACTCCTTCGTTCCGAAGTACCAGGTTTCGCTTGTGCAAGGCTTCTTGTTGAAGTGCCCAAGACTGATCGAAACAGAGCCGCTGACGGATCTGCCAACGGCCGAACTTATGCTCGAACCGAGCGTAACGCTCGACGAACTGCTTTCGGATGCTGTGCCAGAAAGACCAGCCGTCACACCGAATGCCGAGGCGCCGACACTCGCCGTAACCGACCTGACAGATTCGCGGGCTCGAGTGAGAGCTTGACTGATCGTGCTGGAACTTCTCGAAGAAGACGTCGCCTCAAGGGTCGTCTGATGGTCGTTGTACGGACACTCCGCAGCACAACCGCCGATCTTGCACGGCGGCCCGTGCTTGTGATTGCCTGGGTTCTCACAGAGGTGCGTGCAAGTGAGCGAGGTGCGCATCTCCACGTTGCCGGTAGCCTTAACATATACAGACCACCACACGTAACGAAGAGTCGCGCGCCGTCCGCCAGGGAGACTGTCATCGGGGACCGGCTCGGGCGACTGGTTGAACGTCGTGTCCAGCAAGCTCATGCCGTGGCCAGCAGGGATTGATCCGGCTGGTCGGGGAGGAGGCGTGGAGTCGTAAGCGTTCGCTGATAATGCCATTGCGGCTACAGCGATAGTTGTTGTCAGCATTGTTGATTCCCAGGGCCGTTCCGGTCGATCTATGGTCAAGCGAGTGAACAGCCCGTGTACAGGGTTAGAACCGAGATACGTCCTTTCTGTTCCATACGGGCCTAGGAACGAACCGCGAGGGCGGCCTTGACCGCAGCATAGGCTTGAACCAGACCCGAACCGGTCCTACTGTCCTTGCCTGGCGGGTCGATCACGGCCAGTTCTCGTCGGCCGCCCCTAATCATCTGGGGCCGCGTCAGCGGCTTGACTCTGCTTGCGCCGACCGATCAAGCCGACAAGCACACAGACCACCGCCGCGCCGAGAGCTCCGAAAGCCAGGTCACGGAGAGTCTCCAAGATCCCGCCCTGGAGCGTGAATCCCAACCAGCGATCGGCGCCGAACTCTGCAAACTCCCAAAGGACCGCCACAACGCATGACCCCGCAAGCGCGAAAACAGGCCGCGTCCCGCCCTGTACCCGCTGCGAGAGCGCTGGCACAAGAGCCGCACATCGCCAGAAGAAGTAGGCGACTGCCGCACCGCCCGCAGCATGAAACACATAGTCGTATCGGCCCCCAAGCCCAGTCGCAACAAGCACGAGGAACGCCGCCGCCACCCCTGCTGGAGCCCAACCCGGATCGACCATCAACCGCAGGAACAGGCGTACGTTTGGAAGGTTCTTCATCCTAATTCCTATACGCCCGCATAGGCTTGAACCAGCCCCGCGCCCGTGCTGGCGTCCTTGCCCGGCGGGTCGATATCTCGGGCAGTCGCCTCAAGAATCTGCATGATTCTCATTGAGGCCACGACGTCCGCAAAACGAGTATCTCCCAGCACCTCAAGCACAATCGACGTCGCCATACTCATAAAGATACCGCCGCTAACGCCATGCACGATCCTTGAACTTGAGCCACAATGAAGGTTAATGGCCGACGACAACCGAACGCGAGCGATGGGGGCGGCCCCCTCTGTCGATCCCAACAAGACGGTCATGGGCACAACGCCCAGCATCAACGCTACGATCACGATCAAACCGGTCCAATGCCCGGTGTGCAAGGAGTCCAATCCGCCGGGCGTCATGTACTGCAACGCTTGCGGGCTGATCTTCGAGATGGCTCTCGACGGTGACGCCTTCGGAGCGCCAGCAGTGCAGTTGCCAGTGTTGGTCGACGAGAGCGGTCGCGAGCATCAGCTCCGACCGGGCGCGAACAGCATCGGCCGACAGGGCGATATCCTGATCGAGGACACGCGCGTATCCCGCATGCACGCTGTCTTGACGATGGACGGCGACGAAGCTTGGGTTGAGGATTCTGGGAGTACGAACGGCACAAAGGTCGGCGGCGAGCCGCTCGCAAAGGGAGAAAAGGTCAAGATCACAAGCGGAGACGTCGTCTCGCTGGGCGGATATGAGATGACCTTCCGCCTGCCCGGTGAAGCCTCCAAGACGCAGATGGCGATGAGCGGAAAGACGACTTCCTTACAATCTGCACCGACAGTGCAAACGGCGCTGGCTTGGCTGGTCATCGACGACTCGGAGGAGATCCCGCTGGAGGCGGGGGTGCACACCTTCGGGCGGCGCACGGACAACGACATCGTCATCAGCGACCCGTACGTCAGCGGGCGCCACGGCACGATAACGGTCGATGAAACGGGCGTCTACCTGACCGACACCGGCAGCTCCAACGGCACCATCGTCAACGACGCCAAGCTCGTCGAAAACCAGAAGACGCAACTGCAGGCCGACGACGTCGTGAAGCTCGGCGACAAGACGTTGACGATAAAGTTTAGGGATTAGCGCGTGGAAGAGATCACTGCCGAATTTGCGACAGAAGACTTGGTACCCCGGGTAGATCTGCGCGTGAAGCCCTGCTTGACCGTGGCCGCCAGGACCGACCTTGGCCGAGTGCGCGAGAACAACGAGGACAAGCACGACTTCTTCATTCCGTCGACCGACGACGAAATTGCGGCGCGGGGCATGATCTTTATCGTCTGCGACGGAATGGGCGGCCACGAAGCCGGGCAGATAGCCAGCGAGATGGCGTGCAAGACGTTCATCGAAGTCTATCGCAACCACCCGAGCGAAGACCCGAGCGAGGCGGCGCTCTCCGCCGTACACGCCGCGAACCGCTACGTGCTGGACGTGGCGCGCGCCGTGCCCAGCCGGAAGGGCATGGGCTGCACGCTCAGCGCTCTGATGATCGTGCAAGATCGCGCGATCATCGCGCAGGTCGGCGACTCTCGCGTTTATCGCTTGCGCGATGGCGAACTATCTCAAATTACGACCGATCACACGTGGGTGGAAGAGACGGTGGCCAGCGAGATGATGAGCCGTGAGGAAGCGGAAAAGAGCCCTTACCGACACGTGCTCACACGAGCCATAGGCACTGAGCAAGACGTAAAAGCCGATGTGTTCGATGAGATCGTCGAACCAGGGGACGTCTACCTGCTCTGTTCAGACGGCCTGACGAACCACGTCTGCAACGAGACCATCGCCGAACAGTTGCTCAAGGGGCCGTCGGAAGCGGTGTGGGACTTGGTCGATCTAGCACTGGCGGACGGAGGCAGCGACAACACGACCGCCGTCGTCGTCCGAGTCGACGCGTTGGAAGAGGCGAACTAGGCAGCCCCGGTCTCAGACATCGCCTGAGGGAAATCGACTCGGAATGTCGTGCCCTCGCCGAGCTTGCTGTCGATCGAGACCCTGGCATCGTGAGTCGCGGCCAACTCCAGCACCGCCTTCGTGCCGAGGCCGGATCCTGTGTTTCGAATCCAAGCAGACCGAGCCTTGCCAGTGAGAATCTGGCGAATCGTCGCGGTCGACATTCCGGGCCCTTCATCCTCGACCTCGAGAATGTGGTGATCTTCCAGGTATCGATACCGGATGACGACGGCCCCAAACGTCGCGTCGATGTCGCCGCCGTTCTGTGCCAGCCAATCGTCTGGAATCGTCTCGACGACCGCTTTCACCGCGTTGCCGACCAAGTTCTCCGCTATTCGCATCACAAACATGTCGTCGAACTCGAAAGTCGGTGCGCCCTCCTGCAGATCGAACTCGAGCGCCACGTGGTTCCTCCTCGCCTGCGATTCAAGGTACTCCACAGCGACCCGGACCGCCTTTGCGAACGACTGATCCTTCTTGATCGGCGCTAGAGCCTTCCCGGATGCCAAATCGCTGATGAGCTTTGCATACCTGTAAACGCGCTCTGAGTACGGAACCAAGACGTCTTTGAAGTTGTCTTCCAGCGCCTCCAGATACATGCCGACCGCTCCGTCGTCTGCCGAGTCGCCAAGCTGAACTCTCAGCCCGGCCAGATTTCGCTCGAAGTCTGGAAGGTACGTCATGACGACGCCTGCCTTGTTAGCGAGATCGTGCGCGGCGCGCCCCATCCCCTGAAGCGACGCGATCTGCGCGCCATGCTCAAGAAGGCGGCTGTGCATCACCGCAAGCGTTGAAACGTCGGAGACGGTGTCCAGAACCATCTCGTCAGAGGCGTTGAACTCGCCGTCCAGTTTGTTGACGAGCTGCACGACGCCGATCGGCGGCATACCGGCTATCTGAAGCGGAACCGTGATCATAGTCCGGACGACAACCCCGCTTCTGTCCTGAATTTCCTGTTGCGCCTCGTCTGGGCCGTCTTGGAATACGCTGCGCCGAGCTAGGCCCGTGCGAAACACCCTGCCCGCGACGCCGTAATCGTCAGGAATGTCCATTCGCTCCAGCTTATCGGCGACTTCCTGCGGCAGCACGTGCCTGAAAGTCAAGGTCTGGGTTGCCGGGTCGTGCAGGTAGATCGTCCCGCCCTCGGCTCCAACGGCCGAGATGCAAATTTCCAAGACATCGCGGAGGACGATTTCGGTGTCCTCCAACGTCGCTAGCTTCCGCGTTGCCAAGTGCACCGCGTCCAAAAGCCTGGAATCTTTCTTCATCTCAAGGACCCGCATTTTACTTCAACTGATAGGTCTAAAGACCCTAATAATTTCAACTCCGGTATCGTTAACATCGTTACCAGAAACCCGCTGTTTCTACCTAGACGAGCGGTTCTGTCAGCGTAAGGATTCGTGAATGTTGATAACTTTGGCAATTTTCGCAGGAGTCGTGCTTTCTCCGGCCCAATCCAGCGGCGCAATAACTGAGGCCCTGGTTATCGGCTCGGTGGGCACCGGTGGTCGAGTGCCGATCAGCACGAACGTCATCGTATCGGAAATAGTGCGAGGAACCTGGACCCCGCCAAACGCAGGCGACAAGGTCGAAGTCCCTGCGTGGAGAGGCAGTTCACGGCCCGCCGGTACACGAGAGTGGAAAGCGATCCAGGCCGCCGAAGACGGCTGGTTTTCCGACGGTGCGCTACGCGGTGGATTCGCCTACGTTTTCTATCGGTCTGCAAATGACGAAGTCGTCATGCTCAACGTCGCAGGACACTCTTGGGTTTTGATCAACGGCCAGCCGCGCGGCGGAGACCCGTACGGGCTTGGAATCGTGCGCATACCGTTCAAGGCGAACCGTGGCACGAACCATCTGCTGTTCCGCGTCGGGCGCGGACGACTGCGAGTCTCAATTGAAAAGCCAGACGGACCGGTATTCTTGACGACTCGCGACGCGACGCTTCCCGACGTGATCATCGGCGAACCGGTCGAGCTTCTTGGTGGAGTCATCGTGACGAACGCCACGGAAGAAACGCAGACGAACCTGTCTGTCTCTGTGCAGTGGGGCTATGCTGCGCCGCTAATCTCCGACATTGAGGATTTGCCGCCCTTGACCTCAAGGAAGGTGCGATTCATGATCCCAGCGATCAACATCGCAGAGCCTGACCAATATATTCTCCGACTAAACTTGATTCAGCGGCACGCCCGGGAAAAAGTCGATAGCTCGATAGAGTTCAACCTCGCGGTCAAGCGCCGGTCAGACTTGCACAAAAGAACGTTCGTCAGCGCAATCGACGGCAGCGTGCAGTATTACGCGGTCCGGCCAGCAACCAGCGATACGGCGTCCGCGCTCGTGTTGACGGCGCACGGCGCGGGCGTCGAGGCGACTGGCCAAGCCGCCGCCTACTCGTCCAAATCTTGGGCGAACATCGTAGCTGCGACCAACCGGCGCCCGTTCGGGTTCGACTGGGAGGACTGGGGACGCCTTGACGCGCTAGAGGTCCGTGAGGAAGCAATGCGCGTTTTCGGCACCGACCCTAGCGAGGTGTACTTGACCGGCCACTCGATGGGCGGACACGGAGCGTGGTACCTCGGGGCGACCGATCCCGACAAGTGGGCCGCGATCGGCCCCGCCGCAGGCTGGATCAGCTTCTGGACATACGGGGGTGCGGTTACATACCCGGATCCAGATCCGATCGAGGAAATTCTGGTCAGGGTTTCGAACCCTAGCGACTTAACGAAGATCATCCGCAACTACAAGCACATGGGCGTGTTCGTCCTTCACGGCGCTGAAGACAGGACGGTTCCGATCGAACAGCCTCGCAAGATGCGCGAATACCTTGCTGAGTTTCATCGAGACGTCGACTTCTACGAACATCCAGGCGGCGGTCACTGGTACGACTCAAGCGATGAGCCCGGCACGGACTGCGTCGACTACGGCCCGATGTTCGACTTCTTCGCCAGACGCAGAATCCCTGCAGCCGCAGATCACAGGGGGCTGGAGTTCTTCACGACTCACCCAGGACTGAACGCGACCAGCCGGTGGGCGACCATCGTCGCACAGCAAGTGCCGTACGAGCCGAGTTCGGTCAACATGCGAAACGACATGGGCAGGCGACGATTCGTCGGCAGCACGATCAACGTCGAGCGGCTGGAGCTCGATTTGGCGCACATGGCTCCGGCCGATAACGTGCTGGTCAACTTGGACGGTGAAGAGCAGTCCTTCTCGTGGCCCGACGATGACAAGCTCCGTCTCCAGCGCAACGGCGTATCGTGGACGGCGGTTTCCGGGTGGCCTGCCGGTGACAAGAACCCGGCCCGCGCAGGCCCGTTCAAGGACGCGTTTCGGCACGGCTTCGTTCTGGTATACGGCACGCAGGGCACGCCCGAAGAGAACGCTTGGTCGCTTGCCAAGGCCCGGTACGACGCGGACACGTGGTGGTACCGCGGAAACGGTCGTGCCGAGATCGTCGCGGACAGGGACTTCGATGCGAGCGGCGACCGAGACCGAAGCGTGATCATCTACGGGAGCGCGGACGTCAACTCCGCCTGGCACCAATTGCTGGCCGATTCACCCGTACAGGTAGGGCGCGGCTTGGTGCAGGTCGGCGGACGGGCGATGGCTGGCGACGATCTTTCTATCATGATGGTCCGACCGCGTCCTGACAGCGATGTCGCCAGCGTCGGAGTCGTTGCCGGGACGGGAATTGTCGGCATGCGGTCGGTCAACTTCATCCCGTACTTCGTGTCGGGGGTTCATTACCCGGACCTGATGGTGTTCGACAGCTCGCTTCACCTCGAAGGCTCGAAAGGCGTTCGGCTTGCCGGGTTCTTCGGGCTGGACTGGTCCGTGGCGAACGGCGACTTCGCGTGGCGCGAGTGAGCGCTACCTCAAGCGATCGCTAGCACGCTCAGCTGCGCTACAACGGTCTCTCGCAGAGCCGCCTTCTTATCTGGCGGCAGGAAACAAGCGTCGACGGCGTTCAGCGTGAGGGTCTCCACCGTCGCACGGTCGAGGTCGAACGTTTTTTGCGCTTGCTTCCACTCATCCGTCAGCGTTGTGCTGAACATCGGCGGGTCGTCTGAGTTGATCGTCACACGCAGCCCCTCGCTCAATAGCTGCGGCAGGGGGTGCTCCTCCCAGGAAGGAACAACGTTCAGACAGACATTGCTCGACGGGCAGACCTCGAGCGTGATCCCTTTTTCGCGCAGGGTATCGACCAATTCTCGGTCTTCGAGACACCGGATGCCGTGGCCCAGACGAATCGCCCCCAACTCGTTGATCGCCCCCCAAATGCTCGACGGCCCCTCGGTCTCTCCAGCGTGAGGAACGCTTGGAACACCAGCTTTGCGCGCTAAATCAAACCCGGACTTGAACATCTCGGGCGGATACCCGACTTCGTAGCCACCCAGCCCTATCGCGTCGATCCCCTGCCCGAATCCCTCTGCGGCCCATGCGCCGACCATCTCGCCCTCCTCTACCGTCGCCCTGTCGCGCGGGATGTCCATGACGACAGCCATCGACGCCCCCAGCTCGCTCACGCCCCACCGGCGGGCACGGTTCAAAGCGGCCAGCTGATCGTCAAACGCGATGTTGCACTGCTTGAACTGCGTCAGCGCTGTGTAAGTGACCTCGCTGTGCAACACGTTCTGCGCCTTCTGTCCGACCAAGAACTCCCGCGCGATGAGTTCGATGTCGTCGGCTGTTCTCAGGCATCGACCGATAGTCCAGTAGATCTCAGCGAAATGCGGGAAATCGCGGAACGCGTACCACTTCTTCAACCCGTCGAGATCGTCTGCGGGAAGCTCGATACCGTTTCGCCGTGCCAGCTTGAGAAGCGTTTCTGGGCGGATCGAACCCTCCAGATGAACGTGGAGCTCAACCTTCGGCATCTGTTCGATGAACTCATCCCAGAGCATGTTGAGCGTAAGTATGACGCAGTTGCCGAGTTAACCGTCTGACCTGTAGGCCCGGACGCTAATGCCGGTTTCTTGATCGGGCTCTCAGAGCGACGACAAGCCGCATAGGATAACCTGGCGTGCGATGAGCAAGACGATCAGCGGAGCGGTGATAGGGTACGGCCCCTCGTTCGATATGGGCAAACATCACGCCACGTGGATGGAGGGCGCGGGAATCCAGTTCGTCGCGGTGTGCGACGTTGACGAGGGCCGCTGTACTGCCGCCAAAACGGACTTCCCCACCATCGATACTTATCTCGATTACTCCGATCTGCTTGCACGCAGCGACATCGATCTGATCGTAGTAGTTCTGCCGCACAATCTCCACGCGGAGGTGACCGTAGCGTCGCTTCAAGCTGGCAAGAACGTCATCGTCGAAAAGCCGATGTGCCTCAGCGTAGCCGAAGCCGACGAGATGATCGGTGCGGCCACTACCGCCGGCAAGATGCTCTCGGTCTTTCACAACAGGCGGCACGACGGCGACTACCTGGCGATCAAGAAGGCGATCGACGACGGGCTCATCGGCGACGTGTTCCACATCGAGTGCAGCTTCGGTAACTTCGAACGCCCTGGCGATGGGTGGCGCAGCGACAAGTCGCTCAGCGGGGGAAACCTGTTCGACTGGGGCGCCCACTTCTTAGATTGGATACTGAACTTCGTGCCCGGCCCGGTGGATTCGGTGACCGGTTTCTTCAAGTCGGACGTGTGGAAGGAAGCGACCAACGAGGACCATACACAGGCGATTCTGCGGTTCGCGAACGGGTGCGTCGCCGACCTGCAGGTGAGCTCTTTGAGCAGCGTCCCAAAGCCAAAGTGGCGCATTCTCGGCACCAAGGGCGGCATCACCGCAGACTGGGGCAAGACGATAACCGTCAAGGCTGATCACGAGGGACATATCGCCAGCTTTGACATCCCCTGTGCCGCAGACGATTGGGCCGCCTACTACGAAAACATAGTCGCTTATCTGAGAGGCGACGAGCCGCTCAACGTCACTGCAGAGCAGAGCCGCAGGACGATCGCCATAATCGAGGCCGCCGAAAAGTCAAGTCGAACGGGGCAGGCTGAGAAGCCGGCGCACGAGCGCTAGCCGCTGGTGCAAAGGTCGGTTCGCTCGGTATGCAGCTTTTCGAGATACGCTCGGAGCTGCTTGTGTGCTCGGTGCAACCGAGAGCGAATCGTCCCGACAGGCGCCTTCAGCATTTCCGCGATGTCCTTGTACGAGACGCCATCGACGTCCGCCAACAAAACGAGCGTCTGCTGGTCGTCGGAGAGCTGCGACAGCGAGCGCTCCAAGTCCTCGGATACGAAGCGATTGACGAACACCTGCTCCGGGTTGGGAGAATCATCGGCTGTCTCGAACCGTACGAAGTCTGTTGCGCCGTCCGGCCGAAGCGGGTTGTCGTAGCTCACGGTCTTGACGCGCCGCCTCCGGGCGCGGTTGAGATCGAGGAAAAGACGGGTGACGATCCTGAAAATCCAGTTCTCGAAAGGCTTGTCGCCTTCGTACAGATCGAATCCACGGAATGCTCGGTAGTACGCCTCTTGCGTGAGGTCCTCTGCGTCAGACCGGTTGCCAGCAAGACGGTAGGCCAGATTGAAGACCTTCTTGTACGTCCGATTCATCTGCGAGTTAAATCGCCTCTGATTGTCGGGCGTCAGTGTTACGGCTTGCATTCCAATTACCTCCATGAATGGGCTACGGTCGGCTCCCTGTACCAATAGAACCCTTTGATACCAGGAAGGGTTCCGAGTTCCTAGGTCGCGCACTGTGCGCGATCCTTCTCCCTCCCTCACTGATAAGACGTGTCAAGGATAGGCGAGGTTCGCCAATATCTTGACGAAAGTATGCACGTTTCGACCGCCGGTGGCCGGCGCCCAGGTTCAAATGTGCCAGAAATGACGATTACAACTCTAGGGCTCAAGTATGTGCGAATCTAGCGACGCTCTTTGGATTTCAGGCTGATATCTCCCCCAAGCTAGACGGGCTAGGGCTCAGGCGGCGGACTGCAGCGCCTTCGGCAAATGCTCGACGAGCATCTCGGTGTCCTCGCGATTGGCAAGTACGACCGCGCGCTCTATGACGTTCTCCAGTTCGCGCACGTTGCCAGGCCAGTCGTGCTCTAGCATTGCCTTTCTCGCCTTATCGCAGACATCGGCCAGCGCCCTGCCGTTCTCGGCCGAGTATTTGGCGAGGAAGTGCATCGCAAGCGGATAGATATCGTCAAGCCGATCTCGCAGGGGAGGCAGCTCCACTTCGATGACTTGCAGACGGTACAGCAGGTCCAGCCTGAACAAGCCCTCTTCGACTGCTGATCGCAAGTCTACGTTGGACGCTGATACAAGTCGGACGTCGATCTCAGTCGGCCTTATGGATCCGAGCCTCTCCAGAACGCGCTCCTGCAAGACGCGCAAGAGCTTGACCTGTGTGGGGAGGGGCACCTCGCCGATCTCGTCGAGGAACAACGTGCCCTTGTTCGCCAGCTCAAACCGGCCCGGCTTGTCATGATCTGCGCCGGTAAAGGCACCCTTCATGTATCCGAACAGTTCGCTCTCAAGCAGCGACTCGGGAAGCGCAGCGCAGCTCACTGCGACGTACGGCTCGGTCAATCGAGGAGACAGGTCGTGGATCAACCTGGCTACCACTTCCTTTCCGGTACCGCTTTCGCCAGTGATGAGCACAGTAGCCCGTGAATCCGCAACCTGCTTCACAAGCTCAAGAACGCCCAGCATCTCCTTTGATTCAGCGATGAAGCGCCCCGATACTTCGGCCGATCCCGATGGCCGGCGGGCGCTCGACGCTGGCTGCGACTTGACGGCCGCCTTGATGATTCTCTTCACGACGTCAAGATCGAACGGCTTGGTGATGTACTCGAACGCGCCGTCGCGAATCGCTTGGACCGCCTGCGGAATCGTGCCGTAGGCGGTCATGATCACGACGGCGATATCTGGCCACAGCTTGCTAATCCGCACCTGCAGCTCGTAGCCGTCCATGCCTGGCATCGCCACATCGGTCAGCACGCACTCGACCGATTCGGCCTGCAGCATCTGCAGCGCCTGCTCCCCGCTCTCCGCAACAAGTGCGAAGAAGCCAGCCTTGTCGAGCGAAGCTTGCAGGATTCGACGTATGTTCTGCTCGTCGTCAACAATGAGAATTCGTTTCTTTTCGCTCAAACTTGGCTCCTATCGAAAATCACCCTTATACTTGTTCCGCGTTCCGGCTCAGATTTGACGTCGATATCGCCTCCGTGCGCTTCGACGATCCGCCGCACGTTCGACATTCCCAGACCGGTACCGTGCGACTTTGTCGTGAAGAACGGCGTAAACATATTTGCGACGAGCTCGCCGTCCATGCCGGCTCCGTCGTCTTCGACGACTAGAGCGCCGCCAGCGACGGATGCTCGGACAGTTCCGCCCTGCTCGCATGCTTGCAAGGCGTTCAACAGCAGGTTGTGGACCACTTGCCCGACACGGTCGAAGTCCAGGTCCATGTTCGGACACGATCCGAGTTCGGCTGTCAGCGTCACTCCCTTCTCATCGTACATGGATTGAAGCAGGGTCACGGATCGGCTGACCGCCTCGCCCAGGTTTCCGTTTGAGCGCTGCAAGTTGACTGGCCGCGCCAGCGACAAGAAGCCTTCGCAGAGCTTGTCCAATCTGACGGCTTCTTCCTCGATGATGCCTAGAAACTCTTTGCCCATCTCCGGGTCTTGCCTGATCATCTGAGCCGCCGAGCGAATTCCGGTCAGCGGATTTCGCACCTCGTGCGCGATCGTGGCGCTCATCTGTCCGATCTCGGCGAGTCGGGCCAGCCGATCCGCCTCCTTCTGCGCACGCTCGAACTCGGTCACTTCGAGCACTGTGACGACGCAACCCCCGGAGCCGACCGGAACAACTTGCACGACCCAGCTTCGGTCGGATTCTTGGTCGTGCGCCCGCACCGATCCAGGATCTTCCGCCTCGATTACCTGAGCCACGGCCCAGGACAGAACCGGCATCACGCCCGAAGCCTCGTCCCACGAACGGCCTTCCCCAGAGACGTACTCTTCAGCAGCCGGGTTCATTTCGATCGTCTGCCGGTTCTCATCGAACACGATCACGGCGCTGCCGACTGCGTCTAGCACCGCCTTTAGCTTTTCGCGGGCGACTTGTGCCTCATGGACGTTTTGCCTCAGGCTCTCCACAAGGCGCGCATTCGCAACCGCCAACCCGACGTGCGTACCGAGGGCTGTCGCCTGCTCCAACTCCTCAAACTGGAAGGCCGGTTCGGAGAACCCGCGAGACAGATTGAGCACGCCAATGACGTCGCCTTGAGGTTCGGTGATCGGAACGACCATCGACGACTTGATCTTGTTTGCGCTCAGCGATTGCAAGTCAGCGAGTTCGGGCACGTCGTGCAACAACCCCAGCAGCCTCGACGAGCCGGTCGCCGCAACCTGTCCGGCGACCCCGTCCCCCAGCGTGATCGCCGCGCCAGCCGGCACCGTGCTTTGATGCCCAGATCTTCCCCGCACCTCGAACCTTCCCGGCAAGTCGCCTTCCAAGAAAATGCTGGAGCCAGAGGCGCTAAAAATCAACGCGCACTGCTGTGCAATCTCTTGCAAGTACGCGTCGAGCCCGTGTTCAGCCAGCGACTCGAGCCCAAAGAGGCTCCATAGGCTGGAATCGTTCCAAGATGGGACAGCACTCATCCCACTCTTATTGTCGGCAGATTAAGCGCCGTCGCCGCTGTTTTGCAGGTTCGGCGTCCACTTGGGGTCCGCGTAGTACGTCAAGAACGCCATCTGGCTCATGAAGTAGCCCAGAGCGTCGCCAAAATCCTTCATGCTCACCGCGTCGGAGGAGCCGACGACAAGGGGGCCGACCGGCGCGACACAGCCGTACTTCACGAGCCTGAGCAGCTTCTTGCGGATCTCGGGGTCAGAGTTGTACCGATTCAGGACCTTTTCGTTGGTTTTGAAAGGTCGCGGCGTGTATTGAAATTTTGATTTGATCGCTTCGAACATCTTGTCCAACCGCAAGATGACCTCGTTCCTCGTGATCGGGCGCTGAACTTGGCGAACCTCCGCTTTGAGCTTTGGCAGCTTCAGCACAGTCCGCATTGCCGTCTCGATCCGGTTGAACACTATGTCGGCTTCTCTGATTGTGACCGGGGACGGCTCTTGCCCGAACGCGCCAGCGGAGATTGCGAACAAGGTGAGGAAGGAAATGAATCGAAGTTTCATGCTATAAGTCTCTCTCGGCGCCTACATCCTGGTCACAGCGCCGCTCTGCTCGATCTCGTCGATGTGCTCGAGGGCTCTCCCAGTTCCTACGGCCACACAGTGCAATGCGTTGTCGGCGACACGAACCGGAATCTGCGTTACCTTCGATAACAGTTCGTCCAGCCCGCGGAGTAGGGCGCCCCCACCTGTGAGCACGATTCCGCGCTCGATGATGTCTGACGACAGCTCGGGCGGAGTGTTCTCGAGGACTGCGCAGATCTTCTCCGCAATCATACGAACCGGCTCTGCGAGCGCCTGACGAATCTCCTCGCTGCCGACATCGACCGTTTTCGGCAGCCCGGCGATCATGTCTCGCCCGCGAATCGGCATGGCGAGCTCTGGGTCCAAAGGGAACGCCGAGCCGATCCTGATCTTGACCTGCTCTGATGTAGGCTCTCCGATCGCCAGGCTGTAAACGTTCCGGATGTGGCGAACGATGGCTTCGTCCAGCTTGTTGCCCGCGATGCGAACGCTCTGCGAGATCACGATGCCTCCCAGGCTGATGACGGCGATATCGGTGGTCCCACCACCGATGTCGACAATCATGTTTCCTCCCGGCGAGTCGATCGGGAGGCCCGCGCCAATCGCCGCAGCCATCGGCTCTTCGATCGTCATAGCCTTTCCGAAACCGGCTGCCTGCGCGGCCTTGATCACCGCTCTTCGCTCCACGTTCGTCACCCCGCTCGGCACACAAATGAGCACCGTCGGAGCCAGAATCTGAGGACCCTTCAACGTCATACGCCGAATCTCGGACAGCATCATGTGGGTCGTCGTATAGTCGGCGATCACTCCGTCCCTCAGCGGTTTTACGGCTTGGATATTGCTGGGGGTCCGCCCTAGCATCTCGCGAGCTGCGTTGCCAAAAGCGAGGATTCGGTTGGTGACCGTGTTGACGGCAACGACAGTCGGCTCTTCCAGAACGATGCCTTTGCCTCGACGGTACACGACCACGTTGGCCGTGCCGAGGTCGATAGCCAGTTCCGAGACGAGTCTCACTCTGCTAATTGTATTCGACTGGAGCGATCTCTTTCCCAGTCCACCAGGTCCACGCGCTCTATATCTGCTCCGAGCGACCGCAATCTGCTCTCAAACTTGTCATATCCGCGATCGATATAGTGGACGTTCTTGATGATCGACTCGCCGCTCGCGGCCAGCGCAGCCAGGACGATTGCGGCGCCAGCCCTCAAATCCGACGCCTGGACCACGGTTCCTTTCAGGCGATCAACGCCCTCGATCAGGGTCGCCCTTCCCTCGATCGTCATCTTCGCGCCCATCCGATTCAGCTCAGGAATATGGCCTATCCTGCTCTCATAAATCGTCTCTTCGACCACGGAGCCCTGCCTGGCCGTCGCCAGAAGAGCCGCCATCGGCTGCTGGATGTCCGTCGGAAAACCTGGATACGGCATCGTTTTCACCTTGATGCCCTGTAGGCGGTCGGTTGCCCAAACCCGCACCCAGTCCGGCCCTTCGTCGGATTGCGCGCCGGCCTCCCGGAGCTTGTTGAGCGTAGCAACTTGTTGTTCGGGCAGGACGCCCCGCACCGTGACGTCTCCGCATGTGATCGCCCCCGCCATCAGATACGTCGACGCCTGGAGCCGGTCGGCTGGAATCCTGAATTGGCCGCCAGTAAGACTGGTTACGCCTTGAATTGTTAGCGTGCTGGTGCCTGCGCCCTCGATCCGCGCTCCCAAAGAGTTGAGGAACTGAGCAAGCGAAATCACCTCGGGCTCAACCGCGACGTTGCTGATGACAGTCTGGCCTGTCGCCAGCGTCGCAGCCGTCATCAAGTGATGCGTCGCGCCGGCGCTTGGGAAATCCAAGTAAATTTCGGCACCCGTCAAACCGTCGGTGGAAGCGACGTATACGCCATTGTCCAGACGCACGTCGGCACCGAGCATCGCCAGCCCCTTCAAATGAAAGTCAACCGGCCGCACGCCGATCAAGCAGCCGCCCGGAACCGGCAAATACGCACGCCCCAACCTGGCCAGCAACGGACCGAGCAGACAAAAGGACGTGCGAATCGCTCGGACGCTCTCGGCGCTCGGCTCGTGATACCGGATCGTCGAGGGATCGATGTGAAGCGCCCCGTCAATCCACTCGATCTTGACCCCGAAGTCCCGCAAAAGGTCCACTTTGATGCGGACGTCCGAGATGTCAGGGACGCCGTGCAACGTGATCGGCTTGTCGATTAGCGGAACCGCCGACAGGATCGCGAGGGCAGCGTTCTTGCTGCCCGGGATATCGACCTCTCCGCGTAGTTGGCGACCGCCTGAAATCCTCAATATCTGCATAGATTCATCCGAATTGACTGGACTGTCTGCAGTCTCAGACGCTTCATTTTCGGCTTAGATTCTACCGAAATGCACGTCTAGCTCGCTTTTCCGTTGCGAAATCGCCCCAAATCGCATTACAATAGGGTCTGCGACGCGCCCGTGGCGGTCAGTCGTCAGCGAGAAACGATGCAAGTCACGATCGACCATCTGTTGGAGGAAGTCCGTCCGGAACTGTCCGCGGACGACATGATACCGAGGTTCCAATCCGTTGGATCTTGGGTTCGCGTACTATTGTGCTCGAACCCATTTTCGTCGCTGGAGGACCGTGATGTCTAGTTACGACGTTCTGTTGCTCAACGCGAATTACGAGCCTCTCAACGTCTGCAATCTGCGTCGGGCCGTCACGTTGATCATGGTCGGCAAGGCCGAGGTGATCGAAAAGTCTCTAATGATCATGCGGACCAGCGAGCATTCGTCCAACGCGCCTTCGGTTCTGCGGATGATGTATCAGGTGAAGCGGCCCCTACCACAACTGCGACTATCCAGGCATTCGGTGTTCGCTCGAGACTGCCACACGTGCCAATACTGCGGATCGAGTCGCGATCTGACCATCGATCACGTACAGCCAAAGTGGGCCGGCGGCGGGACGACCTGGGACAACCTGGTTGCTTGCTGTCGCAAATGCAACCTGAAGAAAGCCCATCGAACGCTCAAGCAAGCGAACATGAATTTGAACCGGCGTCCTTTGCGACCAAGGTACATCCCCTTCCTCTCCCTGCAAAAGTACATCCAAGCGATGCGGAGAGACGACTGGGTGCTCTACCTACCACGATTCGACGACTTCGTAGGTCAATACGTCAAGAACTAAATCCTATAAGAAGCCCTTGGGCGGGGTCAGTACGACCTCGTCCAACGAGCGATCCCGCGGCGCGCTGACCATCTGCAGAATCATCTCGGCAACCGCTTCAGGCTGGAGCATGTCCTCTCGCGGGGGATGGTCTGACATCCCGTCCCAGATCGCAGTATCGGTCGACCCCGGCAGTATCGAACCGACGCGGACGCCCTTTCGACGGTACTCGAGCGCCAGCGTGCGCGAAAACGCCAGCATCCCGGCCTTCATCGCGCAGTATGCGGCCGCGCCGGGAATCGGTTGCGTGGCTGCGATGCTCAACACGTTGATGACGGTTCCGCGCCCCTGGTCCAACATCGCCGGAAGCAGTGCGTGGGTCATCAAGAAACCGCCCTTCATCCCGACGTCGATCATGTCGCACGCGCCCTCCACAGGCAGCTCGTGAAACGGACCGAACGCGGCGGACGCCGCGTTGTTGATCAGCACGATTTCACTGTCATCTGATTTTCCGACTGCCTGCTTGACACGTTCTGCAGTCTCCGGATCCGATACGTCGCCGGCCACTACCGTCGCAGACGGGCTGCCCAGAGATTCGCACCTTTGCGCTATCTCCTCTAAAATCGATTCGCGCCGAGAGATCAGCACCAACTCGTGACCGGCGGCTGCCATCAAGAGCGCGGTGGCTCTTCCGATGCCGCTGCTCGCCCCGGTGACGACCGACCTAAACATCTCCACGCCGAACTTCGAACATATTGCGGGCGGTCTCTCTCAGCCGGACCGATTCCAGCGTTCCGGGAACTGCGCCCTCCAGCTGGCGAAAGATCTCGATGGCGACCACTTCGCTGGTCGGGTTCTTCCCGGCCAGCTCAGCGACGTCGTCGTTCAGATGCTTGTGATCGTATCGATCGATGACGCGCTCCGCAACGACCGCGTCTAGCTTGCTGATATCGGTCACGAATCCCGTCGCTGAATCCATCGGCCCACCGACGGTCACTTCAAGTACGTAGTTGTGTCCGTGTCCGCTAGGGTTGTTGCACTTGCCAAACAGTCTGGCGTTCTCGTCGTCGGACATCCCGTCGATGTGAAGCCTGTGCGCCGCTGCAAATTCATAAACTCTTGTAATTGTCACTAAGTCGTCCTCCTGGTTCCAATTCGCATAAAGCGTCGGTGACTCCCATAGCCGCAACCCGTCCAGCGTTGCTCCGCCCGGCAGGTCCCGCAGCACGTCGCGAAAATACAGGATGAGGCTCTCAAGGCTGGTGGATCGCGACGCAAACTCCGGGATTTCATCGTTGATGCTCCTTTGGTCGAACTTTGCTACGATCCGCTCTTGCAGAACTGCGTCGATCAGCTTGATGTTCACGACCATGCCCGTCTCTTCGTCGACCGGCCCTATCGCCGTGACCGCCAAGACGTAGTTGTGACCGTGGTTGAACCGCGACGCCCAAGCGCCGAACAGCTCGCGGTTCTCGTCTGCCGACAGGTCGTCCATCCAGTAGCGATGGCCGCTGCTGAAAGTTATCCGTCGAGATAGTCGAACGTCGCTCATCAGGTATTGCGTTTGTACGGCGCCGCCAAAGCCGCCAGCATCAGTTTACGCCTAAACGACGTCGCCTTGCGCCGTATTCTACGCGGCCCGAGTCTTCTTCGCCTTCTTGACGCTCTTGAGCACGTACGCAAGGACTTCTGCGACAGCCTTGAACTGTTCACGCGGCACGAAGTCTCCAACCTCGCAGTGCTTGTACAGGACCCGTGTCAGTGGTGGGTTTTCGACGATCGGGATCTCAACGGTCCTCGCGATCTCTTTGATCTTCTGCGCCAGGTAATCCTGGCCCTTGGCGATGACCATTGGCGCGTGCATCTCGTTGCGCTTGTACTGGATCGCGACAGCAAAGTGAGTCGGGTTCGTCAGGACGACGTCGGCTTCCATGATTCGTTTCGCCAGGCTGCCCTTGAGCAGTTTCCGTCTTTGCTGAAACAGCGCAGCCTTGATCTCTGGCGAGCCTTCCTGTTGTTTCATCTCCCGCTTCAATTCGTCCTTAGTCATCTTCAATTGCTTTTCGACTTGCTTGCGCTGGAAGATGTAGTCGACGATCCCGATCGCGAGCCATACGAGAGCGATTCGCAAAAGGATCTTGTGCATCAAGCCGCCGATGATCGTTGCCGCCTGGTGGGTCGGAAGGCTCGACAGCATGACGACGCTGTCCCATTCACCGGCAATCGTGCGGTATGAGATGTAGCCGAAAAGGAAGAGTTTGGCGATGGCCTTCAAGCCTTCAACGAGCGTCCTAGCGGAGAAGAGCCGTTTGAATCCGCTGAGCGGATTCAGCTTCTCAAACGTCGGCTTGAGCGTTTCAAGACTCAAGACGAAACCTACCTGCGCGAAGTTGGTGGCAACGCCCACGGCCATGATTGCAAAGATCACTGGTGCGATAGCTAGGATCGATGGGACGACAAAGGCAGCGAGATACTGAACGACCTGCCCGAAGGAGATATCGGTCGAAATCGTAAGCGGAACCTGGTTCAGGGTTCCTAGAAGCACTTTGCCGAGCTTGCCGATGGCTGAGGGAAGAACGAGCGTAGCCGCCAACAGCGTCATGGCGCCCGCCAAGTCCGTGGATTTCGCGACGGTCCCCTTCTTGCGAGCCTCAAGCCGACGCCTCGGCGTCGCGTCTTCAGTCTTCTCTCCGCTCGGCTTTTCCGCCATGCGCTACCCTCCGAGCATTTGCGACATGTAGTCGAACGTGAAGTCGATCCCCGACCTCGCGGCAACGACCAAGGCGGGAAGCCCAATTGCGAGAGCGAACATGCCAGCGATCATCTTTGCAGGCATGGCAAGAAGGAAAGGCATCGTTTGCGGAACTCCCTTATTTATCAGTCCTGCTACTACGTCGATGAGCACAGCGACCGCCGCCACAGGCGCAGCGATCTGCACCGCCATCAGCGAGATATGCCCCATGAAGCCCATGATTGCCGTTTGCATCTCTCCGACCCTTGAAACCGTCGGCCCGACCAATTCATAGCTCGCGACAAACGCCCGGAACATCATGTGGTGCCCATCTAATAGGAGCAGCAGAACAAGCCCAAGCATAAATTTGAACTGGCTTATCGGCGTACTCATCGCACCCATCTGCGGGTTGAAGATCTGAGCCGCTCCGATGCCGATCTGTATGTCTAGAAACCCACCGGCGATTTGGAACGCCGCCAGCAGCAGCTGGATCATGCCGCCGATCAAGATGCCGACGAAGACGTCGCGTCCAACCAGCAGCGTGAGCGATACCATGTCCTGCGGAACTTCTCCGACGTATGGGCGGATCACAGGCACCAGCGCCATGGAGACCATCAAGCTGAAGAGGATGCGCACCTTGACCGGCACGGTTTTTCCGAAGATCGGCGAAGACAACAGCATCGCAGAGCAGCGCACGAAAGCGCTGAGGAAGGCGATGAGGAAACCGCTGTCCAGCGTCATCCGCCGATCCTCGAAGCAAGATCGAAGCAAGTGTGAGCAAACTCAACGAGCGTCGACAACATCCAGCCTCCGAGAAGCAGCAGAACGAGAGCCGCGCCGATCAGCTTTGGAACGAACGTCAGCGTCAGCTCTTGCACCTGGGTCACAGCTTGAAAGACGCTGACGGCAAGGCCGAAGAAGAGCGCGACGGCCAGTATCGGCATCGACACCATGAACGCGACCATGACGCCCTGTTGGGCGAGGTCCATGACGACGCCTTCGTCCATGCTAGGTGTACCCCGCCATGATCGCCTTAATGAGCACCGACCAACCGTCGGCGAGCACGAAGACGAGCAGCTTCGCCGGCAGCGAGACGATCACCGGCGGCATCATCATCATGCCCATACCCATGAGCAGGCTGGCGACGATGAGATCGATCACGACAAACGGAACGAAGATGTAGAACCCGATGACGAACGCGGTCTTCAGCTCGCTGATGATGAAGGCCGGAATCAGCGTCATGATGCTGAGGTCTTCACGTGTCTCGGGCTCCTCGCCTCTGAGATCCAGGAACATCACCAAGTCCTTTTCATACGTGTTCTTCAACATGAACTCGCGGAGCGGCACCTCGGCGCGATCCACGGCCTCGTCGAACGTAATCGGGTTCTCCTCCGCCAGATAAGGCTGGATCGCCTCCTCCTGGATTCTGCCGTAGGTCGGCGCCATGACGAAGAACGTCAAGAACAGGCTGAGGCCGACGATCACTTGGTTCGGAGGGATGCTCTGCGTGCCGAGCGCCGTGCGGACGAAGCTGAGAACGATGACGATCCTTGTGAACGCCGTAGTCAGGATCAGAATCGCCGGCGCCAAGCTGAGCACCGTCATCAAGGCCAATATCTTCAGCGAAGTGCTGAGCTGATCTTGGCTGCTCTCACCATCTATTCCTAGATTGATGCTGGGAATAGGAATTGCCTCTCCGGCTTGCTGACCGAGCGCTAATCCGGCCAGTCCTGCAAGCGCGACGACAAGCCCGACGCGAGCGAACTTCACAAATCGCTCTAAGGTTTGTGCCCGCTCGGATTCCCGGCTTTGTGATGGAGTGGCGCAGCTCATCTGTCTCAGCCGGTCAAGCGAGCAAGTCGTTCCAGAACACCGTGCACTTCGTCCTCTGACAGATGCTCGGATATCTCGCTGATCTTCTGCTGTCTTCGCGAGCGAATTGCGTACGGGTCAACCCTGCAGTCAGACTCTCCGATCGTTGTGCCTGGTGTGGCGACTATCTCGACCTTGCTGGCATCCTCAGCGGTACGGTCGTTCGGCATGACGACGACAGCGCGCAGGTCGTCCGTCGGTCGCTCGTTCGCCTCGTCGACCATTTCGAAGAAGGCCTGTTCGTCTGCCTCAGTGGCCTCGTCAGTCAGCTCCGCCAGGAACGAGATACCCGTCGGCATCACGCCCAGCAACAGCACCTTGGATCGAACTTCGACAACCTGCAGGCTTCCGGCGCCAAACGATGCGGCCTCTTCCAGCTTTATGTTCGCGCCTGATTTCGCCACCAGCCTCTTGTTCATCTTCGCCGCGATCCTCGGCAGAGCCCACTTCAGCAGGAAGAAGACCATCCCAAGAGCTAGGAACATCTGTGCCATCTCCAACCCGTTGAAAACTGGCGTCGGCGATGGCTGCGCTTTTGTCAGGATGTCGGGCTTTGTCGTCTCCAACGCACCGTCCTGAGCGAATGCCAGGATCGAGATGCCGAAGGCGCCTATAGCGGTCAGTAGTTTTTTCATTACGCTACCTCGTTGATCGCGGACAATCGGTCATGGGGGGACAGGATTTCAGTGATGCGGACTCCAAAGTTGTCCTCGATCACAACGACTTCGCCTCTTGCGACGAGCCGATTGTTGACGAGCACATCGACTGCCTCGCCTGCGGACTTTTCAATCTCAATGATCGATCCCGCTCCAAGTTCGATCACGTCCTTCACGATCATCTTGACGCGCCCGAGTTCGACGCTGACCTGCAGCGGTATGTCCATCAGAATGTCCAGGCTGGAGTCGTCGACGGCCGAAACAGACGCGTCATCGGCCGATTCGACGTCGCCCTCATCCTCACCTTCGGGCTCAAGGGCAATCCCGAGAATCGCATGGGCGGTCGTGCCGTCGATCAGCCACCTGGCCTTGCCTGAGAACTTGTCCGATGCAAGCGTGAGGTCGGTGAGGACGAGCTCTCCGGCTTCCTGCATGCTCGGAGGGAAGCTGAACATTTGGAAGCGAATCGACATTCCGCTCGCAACGTAAGCGTCGTTTCGCAGGTTGCCGATTGCCACGCAGATCCCCTGCACGAGCGATTCGAGCACGGGCCGGATTTCATCGATCAGGGCGTCGTCAATCTCTGTGACCTTGGAGCCCCTGATCTCACCCGCCAACTGCGAGAACGTCTCCTCGTTGATCAGAACGATCTGCGGATTCTCCGGCATATTCGCAAACGAGAACTGGATGACCAGGGCTGCTTCCGAAATCTGACCGTACAATTCCGAAACCGCGACGCAGGACGTCTCTGGCGAACTGAAGTTCAGTCCAGTATTCGCCGCCTCGCTCGCGGTCAGTGATACGGTCTGCCAAATCTGATTTTGGAATCCGTTCAGCCTTTCGATAATTTCATTTGGAATAGTTGACATGATTCTTGTCTCTTACTCGTGTGCCCCCGTGATCGTGAAGACAACGTTTTTGCCCTCGAGCGCCGGTTTACCGACGAACTTCGGCGTGTTGCTAACTAGAAAACTAAGGTCCTGCTCACTCTTTTGATTCAGCTTTAGGACATCCCCAGGCCGCAGCCGTACGAGGTCAGCGATCGTCAGTTCCGCATGTCCCAAATCGATGGAGCACTCCACGGTTGCCTGGCGGACATGGCCAAGCAACTGCCGCCTATGCCCGCTCGAAGATCGCTTCTGGCTTGTGGCAAACCACTTTTGAGCGCTCAGCTTCGTCGTGATCGGCTTGAGCACCATGTACGGGATGCACAGACTCATCGCCCCCCGGATGTCGCCAATGCGTACTTCGAAGAGGATGGATACCACGATGTCGGTCGGTGGCGCGATCTGAACGAACTGTGCGCTCGTCTCAATCCCCTCGATTCCTGGGTTTACGATGACGACCCCTTCCCAAGCAGTCTTCAGCGCTCCGTACAGCCGCTCAATGATCTGTCGCACGAGCGGGATTTCAATGTCAGTCAAGATGCTTCGATCTATCGTCTTGCCAGGCCCGCCAAGCAGCTTGTCGATCATCGAGAACACGAGCGAAAACTCAAGCTCAAGCACTGCCTGACCGGACAGCGGGGGTAGGGACGTGATCGTGAACACCGATTGATTGATGCTGCGCAGGTACTCCTCGTACGGCACCTGTTCAAGCGAGATCAAGTCGATAAAGACGGTATCGCGCAAGTATGACGAAAGCCCGTTGCCTGCTAGCCTGCCGAACGTTTCATGCAGCATCTGCAATGTGCGAAGCTGCTCCTTGCTGAACTTGTCCGGCCGACGGAAGTCGTAGACTTCGTAGGTCATCGATGCGATGCTGGGGCTGAGAACGACTGACGGAGTACTCTTCCCAGACCCTGCTGGCGTCCCGGAATCCGCCGGGGCAGCACCCGGTTCAGCGGCATCCTCGTCGCTGCTCAGCGACGTGAGCAACGCTTCTATTTCTGCTTGCGACAGGATTTCCGACAATACGCGACCTCCAGCCCTTGCCCGACCGTTTGCCAGGCCTATTTGCGGCTGTCAGTTTGTTATCGGAAATCCCGGTATTTTCTTCAGGGTCTGAACTTGAAAAAGCTCACAAACCACTTCAGGGTTGGCTGCCGTCGCCCAGCGGTGGATTTGTCACGTATACGCTGTCGGACGTGGGCTGCACCTTCGCCCAGGCACCCTTCCGCCTCAACACCTTCGCGCCGTGAATCTTTCCGACCTTCAATGGCAGCCAGATCGCCTTGCCCTTCAAGTAGTTCGGAATGGTGACGTCCCACCGCCTGGGCTCCCTGGCGACTTCGACCACAACGATCGCGTAGTCCTCGGCGTCTTGGGTCGTCGTGAGCGCCAAGGTTCGACCGAATACTTTCGGCGGCATGATCTCAGCGCAGTACGTAGCCAGACCCAGGTACTCGTTGTACGCCGCTTCCGTCCTCTTAGCCAGCAACTCCAGGTCCGGCCCTTCCGTAGCGACGCGCTCGATATCCGGTTGCGCAACGTCTCGCAAGTACTTTGCCAAGTCAAACGTGTCTGTATCCATGCAGTCGCTAGGTTTGAGCTTGTTATCGAGCATCGCACGATGGAACCACGACAGGAATAAACGTTCCCCGAGATCGCCGGCAGGCCAGCTCTCCGGCTCCTTGAACCCGGCCGGTGTCGGCAGAGTGGCGTGGCCGTATTCATGGGCGAGCTCCCTGGCGAACTCAAACGATCCTGGGGGATCCATGAGCTGATAAATGTATATGTTGCTGCGACGCAACGCATTGCCGAATCCGTCTCGCTCCTGCTGGTCGACGATTTTCAGTTGCTCTGCACCTGCCTCGCCGCCTGCACAGAGGTACACATCGATTGCGCGAAATCGGAGCGCGTGATCGATTTCCAGGCGCGTGTACTCGAACTCCCACATCCGGAGCAGCATCCGCGAGACCTTATCGGTAGGGTCGTTTTCCGTCGGCCTAAACTGATTGAAGACGCGAAATCGAAGCGCGTACTCGCCGCCCGGAGCGGTCTTGGCAAAGCCCTCCGAAAGATACGGGAACTGCCATCCGTGGAGGGGAGACGTCTTGGGACGCTCCTCCTCGTGAAGATGAGACCTGATCCTTGTAATTCCGGGTCCGCCGCCTACGCCCGACAAGTCGTCGGTACGGTAGTACTTCGGCCCAAAGTCCTCCAACTTCTGCCGCGACGTCTGCATCGGCGACAGGGACGACGCACCCAGGAAAGCTACGATTACGAGCTGCCCGACCATTTCTCTACCTATTATATGACGGATTGAATACCGTTAACAGTCGAATTCGGCCTTATTCGGCAGACTCAAGGAACCGCTCTGCGTCCATCGCGGCCATGCAGCCGGTGCCGGCAGCCGTTACGGCCTGACGGTACGTTCGATCAGTCACGTCGCCGGAAGCGAACACGCCTGCAACCTTCGTCTTCGTCGATCCTGACGCTACGGTGAGGTAGCCCTGCGCGTCCATGTCGAGCACACCCTTGAATAGCGAGCTGTTCGGAGTGTGCCCGATCGCGATGAACACGCCGTCGATCGGCATTTCGCGGACTCCTCCATTCTTCGTATCGCGCAGCTTGACCCCAGTCACCTTCTTGTGCGGCTCTGTCTCGCCAAGCACCTCGTCCAGAGCAGTGTTCCAGAGCACGTCGATCTGCGGATGGTCGAATATGCGCTGCTGCATGATCTTGCTGGCACGAAACTGATCACGCCGGTGCACGACGCTGACCTTGCTCGCGTGCTTCGTCAGATAGTGGGCCTCTTCCATCGCGGTATCGCCGCCGCCGACCACGATCACTTCCTTGCCGCGAAAGAAGAACCCGTCGCAAGTCGCGCACGCGCTGACTCCGTAGCCACCGAACGCCTGCTCGCTCTCGAGCCCAAGCCAATTCGCGCTCGCACCGGTTGAAATGATGATCGTCTTGGCTTCGTGTACTTCGTCACCAACCCAAACTTTGAACGGCCTCTCGCTCAAATCCACTTTTGTAACATGCTGGTTCCGAACATCGGTCCCGAACCGCTCCGCCTGCTTCTTGAACAGCTCCATCATCTCCGGGCCCAAGAGACCATCTGGAAACCCCGGGTAGTTTTCGACATCTGTCGTGATCATGAGTTGCCCGCCAGGCTCTTCTCCAGTGAAGAGCAAAGGCTTGAGATCAGCCCGTGAGGCGTAGAGCGCCGCAGTGTAGCCAGCCGGGCCGGACCCGATGATGATGACGTTGTGTGCCATGGTAACCGAAGGGAGGATACCTATCCAGCGGTTCCAGCGGACCTAGCCCCGTAGCCAGACGTACTGCCGGCAACCGTCAGCCACAAGCCGCCATTGAACACAACTTCTACGCATACGAGGCCGCAACGACCTTCTCGGCAGCTTCCTGCATCGTCTGCGCGGCAATGATCTGAGAGCCCTCAAGAATCTTCAGCCCCTCTTCCGCCGCGGTCCCCTCGATCCGCGCGACGACGGGAATCGTGACGTCCAGCCCGTCGAACGCTGAGACGATCCCCTTCGCGACTTCGTCGCACCGAGTGATACCGCCGAAGATGTTGATCAACAGCCCCTTCACGTTCTTGTCGGTTAGAACGAGGTCCACGCACTGCTTGACGCGCTCTGCCTTCGCACCACCGCCGACGTCCAGGAAGTTGGCGGGCCGTCCGCCCGCCGCGGTCACTTCGTCCAGCGAGCACATCACCAGCCCGGCGCCGTTGCCGATGACTCCGATGTCCCCACCGAGCCGCACATAGGCGATGCCTCGGCGAGCCGCCTCGGCCTCTAGCTCGTCTTCCAGAGCGTCGTCCGCCTGCTCGCTGTACCCCTCGTGGCGAAATAGGGCGCTGTCGTCGATGGATACCTTTGCGTCAGCCGCCAACAATTTTCCGTCCGTCGTCAGCGCTACGGGGTTGATCTCAACCAAGTCAGCGTCGGTCTCTTGGTACAGCCGCACCAGCGCCTTGATCATCGGCACTAGTTGCCGGTGTGCTTTCGATGGGATGTTGGCCGCCTTGACCGCCGCGCGAAGTTCGAAATCGAACACGCCCCAGGCCGGATCGACAAGCACCTTGACGATCGTCTCGGGTTTCGTCGCCGCGATCTCCTCGATGTCCATCCCGCCCTCTTTGCTGACCATGACGACCAGCTTCTGCTCTGATCGATCCAGCAGGACGCTCAGGTAGTACTCCTCGGCGATGTCCACCTGCTCGACGACAAGGACCTGCTCGACCACCAGACCGGTCGGATTCTGGACGCTGACGAGCCTCTTGCCGATCAGCTCCTTTGCGAATGCTGCGGCGGCGCCGGAGTTGTCGAACAGCTTGACGCCCCCGGCCTTCCCGCGGCCCCCCATGAGAACCTGCGCCTTGACGACGACCTTCCCACCCAGATCGTCCGCGATGCGTTGTACGTCTTGCCAGTCGCTAGTGGCCTCACCCTTCGGTACGGGCACGCCGTAGCTCGCCATCAGATCCTTCGACTGGTACTCGTGCAGCTTCATGCGAGCGATATCTTACCGCCCGTCCTACGGAGAGCCCAACGCCTGTGCCTGATCCGGGGCCAGCCGCTCTGCCGCTAGCCGCTCTAAGACCTGGCGAACGTTTCGCGTCAGCAACGCTTCGAGGCTGTGTGTAGCGAGCGCGTTCTCCAGGTCGCTGCCGCCAAATTCAGTCCTCACGTCTTTCCTGAGCTGCGCATGAACTCTCAAGACGCCGGATCGCAAGGCCGAGAACTCGGCTTCAAGTCTCGGCGACGCGCCGTACCGGTCAGCCTCGCCGATCACTGAGCGCAACCGCCTGAGGAGTTCGTTGAAAACCGCAGCGCTTTCGGGCTGCACGACGGCGGAACTCATGCGTCGTCACCGCCCGAATCGCTCTGCTGAACGTAATTCATTCTGAGGTCGGTGACCAAGTTGTGGATCCGCCGCTTGTCGCTCTGATCCAGCTCGGGCTCGAGGAACGCAGCAAGCCCCGCTGCGACGTCGATGGCGGTCTTGGCCTGCTTGAGGTCCTTTGCGATCTGGCCAGTCGCCAAATCCGGCTGCAAGCCCATCTTCTGCCAGGCGATGGCGGCCATCTGATCTAGCCACAGCATGATGATCGCGTAAACGTTCACCGGCTCTGCAGGTGGTTGGTCTGAGGTCGCGTCGGCCATAAGGTCTCACGCCTTCGGACGACGCAGGCCAGCAAAACTGTGCGGCTTTTTCGGTTCTAGCGAGTGTAAGTCCCGCGCCGAAAGTGCTCTGGCTTCACCATCTCTTCCGTCATCGTTTTCACGCTGCCGTCGGCGAAGACGAAGATCGCCCTACCGTCGGAGGGCACCACTTCGTTCTCGGGATCCGGCCTCCTGCGGCCAACGTGCCGAAAGTCTACGTTCGGGTTTCCATACCAGAAGTCGGGAGGATCGACGAATCCGAAGTCGTACGTGACGTCGTCCCCTTCGGGAAGCCAAGAAGCGTAGTAGAACGAACTGGTGGCGTAAATGACCGTGCCGCTCGGATTCTCCAGTTGGCTGCTGCTCGCCATGCCGGTGCAGACCGGCCACCGCGAGTAGTTCTGAGTAATGTGAAAGTCGCTGCCGATGAAGCCCCAGTTATAGCCGAAGCCGGACATGTCGCCGAGATACGGAAGTCCTGTGTGTGTGCTGTCCGTCAGTATCGTGTCTCCGCGATAGGCGGACAGGATGCCGCTTTCGAGATCGAAATTTCCGTCGCCTGTGTACTCGCCGAACCACGACATCAGCCGACCCTCCCTTGTCAGATACATCGCCTGTGGGTACCGGTCGTCGTGATCGATCAGATAGAGGGTAGTCGCCATCTGGAGCTGTGCCATGCCCCTCGACGCAACCGATTGGTGCGCTGACGCCTTGACCGCCCGGATGACGGGAGTCAGCATCGTGTACAGGATCGCGATGATCGCCATCACGACCAAAAGCTCGATGATCGTGAAAGCGCTCACCTTCCTGGCATACGACTCTCGCATCGGTATACATTATTGTAGAGCAAAAAAACCTCAGCAGGGCACCCAAGCACAATTACTGGTGAAAAGATCGATCTCGGCCCGGGCAGCTAGCCCGTAATTTCGCTCGCTGCCAGCCGCTCCCTCTCAATCTGTCGGCTCGCCCTGTCCAAGTGATCCAGCAGGCTGCGGCAGGCGTCGAGCGGGTCGCCCTCGTACGGCCAGGCAAGGCGGTCCAGGTGGAGTGTCGCCGCCGAGTTTCGATCTTGCATCAGCGACATCAACCTTGGCGCGCTGGTCTCCTCCAAGTCCAGGTGCACAACGATCCTCTCGTCATCTCCCGCGATCATATCGATCCTCAACTTTCGGCAGTCTAGTCGCAGATGCGTGATCGAGAGCGCGTTGCTGACCGGATTCGGAACATGGCCGTATCGATCCTCGATTTCACGACCGGCGTCCCTTAGCGAATCAACGCTCCGCGCGCTCATGATCTGCTTGTAATAATAGAGGCGCTGCCCTTCATCCTCGATATACGAGCTTGGGATGAGCGCGGTCACCGGCAGGTCGACGGTGGGAAGCGGCTCGAGGCCTTCGAGCGGGTCGCTGATGGTGTGCGGCGGCTCGCCGTCGGCGACCGCCGTCAGATACTTCACCTCGCTGTCGATCAGTTGCGAGTACAGTTCGAAGCCGACGGTCGACATATGCCCGCTCTGTTTGGCACCAAGGATTTCGCCTGCACCGCGGATTTGCAAATCCCGGAACGCGAGCGAGTATCCGCTGCCGAGCTGGTTGAACTCTTGCAGCGCCTGGAGCCTCGACATGGCGTTCTCGGACATCGTCTTGTTGCCCTGGTACAGCATATAAGCGTAGGCCTGCCGGTCGCTTCGACCGACCCTCCCGCGAAGTTGGTAAAGCTGCGAGAGGCCGAACACGTCGGCGTTTTCAACGATCAAGGTGTTCGCGTTGGAGATGTCCAGGCCGTTCTCGACGATCGACGTGCTGACGAGGATATCGACCTCGCCGGACAGGAACCCGAGCATGACCGGCTCGATCTCGCCCTCCCTCATCTGTCCGTGGCCGACCGCGATCTTGGCGGTCGGGATGAGCTTGCGGAGCTTCTGGGCGACGTGCTGTATCCCTTGCACTCTGTTGTAGACGTAGTACACCTGTCCGCCCCTCGCCAGTTCGCGCAAGATCGCTTCTCTTATGACCTCGGTTGCGAAAGGCCGGACGAACGTTCTAATCGGCAGCCTCCCAGGCGGCGGATCGTTGATGACGCTCATCTGCCGAATGTGCATCAGCGCCATGCTAAGCGTTCGCGGGATCGGCGTCGCGGAGAGGCTCAGCACGTCGACGTCGACGCGCATTCGCATCAGCAACTCCTTGTGCTTCACGCCGAACTTCTGCTCCTCGTCGATGACCGCCATGCCGAGCTTCTTGAACTTCACGTCGCTCGACAGCAGCGCGTGCGTCCCGATCACGATATCGACGGAGCCGTCGGCCAGCCCCCGCAGGGTTTCTCGCCTTTCAGCCGTAGATCGAAAGCGGTTCAGCAGGTCGATGCGCGTCGGGAACGCCGCCAGACGCTCGTTGAACGTCCGAAAATGCTGCTCGCTGAGGATCGTCGTCGGGCAGAGAACCGCGACTTGCCGATTCTCCTGCACGACTTTGAACGCCGCCCTGATCGCGACCTCGGTCTTGCCGAATCCGACGTCTCCGCACACCAGGCGGTCCATCGGGAACTCGCCCTCCAGGTCGCGCTTGGTATCGACGATCGCTTCGTGCTGGCTAACGGTCTCCGACCAGGGGAACGTCGCCTCCATCTCGCTCTGCCACGGTGTGTCGGGCCCGCAGGCAGGCCTCCTCGACTCCTTGCGCTTTGCGTACAAAGCGATCAGCTCTCGCGCAAAATCCCTCGCCTCTTCCCTTGCTCGCGCGACGGTCTTGTGCCAGTCCGCGCCGCTCAGACGATTGATCTTGGGCGGCTTGTCCTCTGCGGCGAGGTACTTCTGGACGCGATCCAGTTGGTCCGCAGGCACGTACAGCTTGTCCGGCTGGCGGTACTCGATGAACAGGTACTCGCGTTCGATGCCGTTCTGCTCGCGCTTGATGAGTCCGCGATACACGCCGATCCCAAAGTTGATGTGGACGATGAAATCGCCCGGAGTCAGGTCGAGCACCGTCGCGATCGGAATCCCGTCCCGGAACTTCCGCTGCGGCAGCTTGAGCCGTCCGACCCCGAACAGCTCGTGGTCGGTCAGCAGCGCGATCTTCGCTCCCGGCGCGATGAATCCGCCTGCTGGATTGCCTTCTACGAAGTAGGCGCCTGCTTCAAGCTTCGTCCCTTCATGAATGCCGGGGAAGACCTCGACCTGAGACAGCACGGCGGCGGCCCGCGTCGGCTGATCGGTCGCGATCCCGACGAAAACGCCGGACTTCAACCACCCCTTCAGCGCTTCCGTCATCGCTTGCGGCTGGCCGTGATACGAGGAAAGCGATTCGCAGCCCAGGTCCGCAGTCGAGCCTGCGGGCAGCCACGCAGGCAGGGCGTTCATCGAGGTTAGTTTGAGACACCGCTCAGCGCCGCCAAAGTGCTCCGGCGGAAGTATGTAGTCGCCGACCGTCGCGCTCAGAATCTCGCCGCGCTCGTGTCGCGCGGCTAGCGACATACCAAACTCCTCCTCTTGCCTGGCGATGGTCGCCTCCAGCTCGAGCGGTTCATCCAGAACCAGATCCCCGGCTTCACCGAGCAGATCCATCGCGCAGCTCGATTCGGGGTGGATGAGCGGGCGGTACAGGTCGAGTCGATCGAAGAACTGCCGGTGCTCCAAGGCGTCTGCATCTGCTCCAATCTCCTCGTCAAGCCGCTGGCTCGCCTCCTTGGACAGTCGCGAGCCCTCGACAAGAACCGACCGCTCAAGCATCTCTCGGAATTCGCCGCCGTCTGTCGGAAGCATCGTCTCGCGGCTCGGCGCGATCGAGAGCGAGTCGATCTTCTGGATCGAGCGCTGCGAGTTGGCGTCGAACTCGCGCAGGCTCTCGACCTCGTCTCCCCAGAACTCCAGTCTGATCGGCCGCTCGAAACCCATCGGGAAGAGGTCGACGATGCCGCCTCTTTGGGAGAACGTGCCTGGAAGCCGAACCGGCTCCTGCCGCTCGTATCCGAGCCGAACAAGCCGGTCCAACAACTCCTCCTGCGACAGTTGGTCGCCTTGATCGATCTCGATGAACGCGTCGGCGAGCACGTCTCTTGGCAGGGTTCGTTCGAGCGCGGCTTGCGGCGTCGCGATGACGAACCCCGGCGTCCCGCCGATCAAGAACTTGAGCGCGCCGATGCGGTCGCTGAGCGCGACGGTCTCCGGCGCGGCATCCTCGAACAGGACGCTGAGACCGCTCGGGAGCAGTCTGATCTGATCCTCTGGTACGCCCGCCAGCCCCAGCCTCGCCTGCCAGCGCAGCGCGCGATCGTAGTTGTTCGTCACCACGAGCACGGTTCGGGGATGGAGATGCCAAGAAGCGGCAAGCAATAGGGGGCGCGCCTCGACACAGATGGACTCCCATGTCCTGGTCCGGTCGCGGTCGGCGAGGGTGGTATGTAGCGGCGGATGCTCGGCGATCTGCCGCGCTAGATCTGACAGGCGCATGCCCGGGTGCAGATTGTACCGGAGGAGTTCGGATTTGTTCGGGTTAGTTCGGTGTTGGAGTGCGGCGATTCATCGCCGCTTTAGCTACCGCCGACACGTCGCCGCCAATATTTCTTGCCAACGAGAGTAATCTGCCGTATCATAAATGCATGCTGACAGTGATTTGTGCCATCGCCATCACCGGCAGTCAGGCGGTGCATCCAGCACTAGCGGAGCTTAGTGAGCGTTATTTAGTGGATAAGCTTCCAGCTGCGAAATTGCAGGTGCTTATCGAGCAATATGAAAAACGCACCGGAATGGCGAGATTGGATTTGCACGGTGTTGAGATAGTGGTTCCCTACATTCCGAATTTGTACAAACGGGGCGATCCAATCCCCTATATGCCTGGGGCTGGCAAGCCGCGGCTCGATGACGATGAGCCTGTCCGCGTATATAGCTTGCTCATCAAGAATCCCTAGGGCTCTGATTCCTGCCTCGGCTCGCGGGGACGCTCGCCCTCCCTATCCGGCGACGACTAGGCGACCACGAGGCGACGCGAAGCAGGCGACACATAGAGAGACGACCCTCCATCGGCGCTGGCAATCTTGACGCCGGAGTACAATAGAGTCGAACCATGCCGAAACGCATCGAGACGGTAGTAGCACACGACAGCGCGACCCCTGTCATAGGGGATGTGCAGACGGGCGGCAACGTGATCTTGACGACCGTCGATTGGGCCGTCAGCCAGGCCCGCGCGCACTCTTTGTGGCCGCTGACGTTCGGCCTCGCCTGCTGCGCGATCGAGATGATGTCTTCGGTCGCCAGCCGGTTTGATCTCGCTAGGTTCGGCTCAGAGGCCTTCAGGGCTACCCCGCGCCAGGCCGACCTCATGATCATCGCCGGGCGCGTCAGCAAGAAGATGGCCCCGGTGCTGCGGCAGATCTACGACCAGATGCCGGAGCCCAAGTGGGTCATCAGCATGGGCGCGTGCGCGAGCAGCGGCGGCGTCTACAACAACTACGCGATCGTGCAGGGCGTCGATCAGATCATCCCGGTCGACGTCTACGTGCCGGGCTGCCCGCCGTCGCCGGACGCGCTGATCTACGGCATCATGAAGCTGCAGCAGAAGATCAAGGCTGGCGGCAAGACGACGTGGAAAGAGCTGAAGGTTTTGGAGGGGAAAGCAAGAACCCTGCACGACGACGAAGTTCTGGAGGGCAGAAGCTCTTGAGCGTGCGGTTCGAAGTCTTCCGCGACGTCATCAAGCCGATCGCGAAGGGGTTTGCCTTGACATACCGTCGTCTCTGGCGGAAAAAGGTGACGATCTCGTATCCGGAAGAGCGGCGCGAGCAGTTCGATCGCACTCGCTGGCGGCACGTTCTGACGCGGTACGACGACGGGCTGGAGAAGTGTATCGGGTGTTCGCTCTGTGCGGGCGCCTGCCCCGCTCGGTGCATCTACGTCGAAGCCGAGGAGAACACCGATGAGAACCGCGTCTCGCCCGGAGAGCGGTACGCCGTGCGGTACGAGATCAACATGCTGCGCTGTATCTTCTGCGGCTATTGCGAAGACGCCTGCCCAACCGGAGCTATCGTACTGAGAAAGGACTTCGAACTGGCGAACTACGACCGCGACGAGTTCATTTTTACAAAGGAGATGCTCCTCGAGCCGGTCCGCCCAGTCGCTGCAGAAACTGAACCGTCTGAGCCAGTCGCCGTCAACGAATAGCGCCTCGGAGCGCGGACTCTTAGTCCGCATCCAGGCACGTGGACTCTCAGTCCACGTGCGGGCGATTCCTCTTCTTGCAGAGTTTGCCCGCTGGCGACTGGGCCCCGTCCTAACCTCCCCCAGCCGCGAACAGCAGCGATCGTCGTTAGCCTGCAGGCTGGGAGAGGGACCCGGATTCAGCGCAAGCCGGTCGCTGTCAACGAGTAGCGCGGCGACGTTGGGAAGTCCCGAGTCTTCGGTCCGGAGGGTCGAGAAGTGGAGTTCAGTAATCCCCCACCGTCATCCTGAGCGAGCCTGTCCTGAGTGGATCGAAGGAAAGGAGCGCGGTGGAGGATTACTGATCTCACCACAAAGTCGTAGTCGAGCTGACCGCCCCAGACCCGTGCTCCTTCGATCCGCTCAGGACAGGCTCGCCCAGAAGCGACCGCCCCAGACCCGCGCTCCTTCGATCCGCTCAGGATGACGGGTCTGGGGCTGGCTCCATGCTCTCCCGGCCGACTCAGGATGACGGGTCTGGGGCTGGCTCCATGCTCTGCCGGCCGGCTCAGGATGACGGGTCTGGGGCTAGTTCCCTGCTCCTTCGATCCGCTCAGGATGACGGGTCTGGGGCTAGCTCCCTGCCAACTCGATCCGCTCAAGATGACACGCCACCTTCCAATTCCAGCAAGATATACTGCGCGCCATGTCCGTATCGCGACGTGAGTTCTTGGCGGGCACGACTCTGCTCGCTCTGTCGCCTTCGCTTTTGGCGCGCGTCTCAAGGCCTGGCCTGCTGAAGATCGGCATCCTGACTGACGCGCACTACGCCGACGCCGACACCCGCGGCACGCGGCACTACAGCGAATCCCTGACCAAAATGCAGGAGGCGGTCGAGATTTTCCGACGAGAAGAAGTTACCTTCGCGATTGAAACAGGCGACCTGATCGACGCTGCCGACGCGCGGTCTCGGGCAGCGGAGCTTGCGTTCTTGCGGCAGATCAACCACCAGTTCATGCAGGCGGACGCACCGACGATGTACGTGCTCGGAAACCACTGCGTGTACAGCTTGAACAAGAGCGAGTTCCTTCGCACGGTCGGACAGAAGGAGTCGTACTTTTCTAGCGACGTAGAAGGCTGGCACATCGTCGTGCTCGACGCCTGCTTCCGCAAAGACGGCGAGCCGTACTACAGGGGCGACTTCGATTGGACGGACACGGAGATCCCCGCCGAGGAGCGCGAGTGGTTGAAGAGCGATTTAGATACCACCGATCTGCCGACGCTCGTCTTCGTCCACCAGCGCGTGGACCTCGACAAGCCGAACCACTACGCCGTGCACTCAGCGAGCGAAGTCCGCTCCATTCTCTCCGATTCAGCCAAGGTCGCGGCTGTGTTCCAAGGCCATTCGCACACGAACGAACTCAATGAGATCGACGGCGTGAACTACGTAACACTCACCGCTATGGTCGAGGGCGGCGGCGATCAGAACAACGCTTACTCGGTGCTGCACTGCGAATCCGACGGCAGCATCAAGCTCGTCGGCTACCGCAAGCACAGCGATCACCCATTTGTGTCGTAGCCTTGACTTGCGTCCGTTGCGACGACCAAGATTAGACGGACGTTGGCGCGAGAAGATGGCCGAACTGTCATGGCAAGAGTTGAACCAGGCGGGACACGATCACTTCCAAAACAGGAGGTATGTCGAGGCTGCCGACTGCTTCTTGCGCGCTGCAGATGTCAATCCAAGTTCAGCGGAAACTTGGTGCTCGCTCGGATTTTCTCTTCAGGCATTAGGCAAGTACGCTGAGTCAATCCGAGTTTTTCGATCTGCAATCGGGCTAGACCCGAATGACGGCCAAGCTTATTTCGGAATTGCCATGTCCCACAGCCTAAGCGGAGACATCGAAACGGCCATTCCTGCGTTCGATGAAGCGCTCAAAGTGCAGCCAAATGACGAAGTGGCAAAACGTGAGTTGATCCGGCTCCTCTTAGCGAATGGCAAGGAAAGACTGGAGGCAGGCGACAGACACGGCGAGCATGACCTAGAACGTGCCAATAAGCTATCGCACAACGCGCCCGAGACTGCAATCCCGTTCATCCAGCACCTACTTGCCGCTAATCTACACAAGAAGGCGCTTCAAGTCCTGGATGACGCCAAGGTAGCGAATCCCGGCAATCCCGGAGTCGCAACACTCGCTCAGCAGATAGCAAACGAGCCGTCTCTCGAACATGCCCGCCATCTACACGGCTTGCAGGCACGGCCGGCGCCTAAACACCAAGTACCGCGCCCGACACGCAGCCCCGACGAGATCACTTGCCCCTGCGGAGCGGCGAAAGTCATGAAGTGGGCCATCATATGCCCAACCTGTAGCAAGCGAATTGGAGACCCGACCAAACGGACGAGCCAGTTCGCTAATCGTGACGACATCCCGTCAAAATCTTGGATAGAACTCACGTACGTCATCATCGCGGTGCTTTGGCTGCTGGGAGGAATAGCGCTAGTTCTCACCGGTTCGTTTGCAGACTCCGGTCAACTCGCTGTTGTTATCGGAGTTGCAAACATAATCGTCGCCCTCGGACTTCTGTTTCAGATTTGGTGGTTGCAATACCTGGCCCGAGTTCTGATGATTGTCAACGCCCTGTATGGTGGGTTTCTCATCTTGGCGGCTGTCGCCTTCGAGAGTTTAGGGACGTTCTTCTTTGGCTCAATAATCATTTGTGCCGCTGGGTTCTCTTGGTGGGTAATCGGGCAGTTGTCGGATTAAATCTGAACGACGGAGCCCGGACGTTTGGTGCGTAGCTCGTGAGATTCTACAGTTAAACCAAGACGCGAGCCGCTCGACCCTCTGCAGCAGTTTTCGGATAACATCGCCGTGCAGATGCAAGAAACTACGCCGGACTCTGAGACTTGGAAGAAGATGGTTCTGAGCGGCATGCCGACGCCCGCGTGGCTCGAAGGCGACGCGCCTATCTCGGAGATCGTGATCAGCTCGCGCCAGCGGTACGCGCGAAACCTCCGCGAGTTCCCGTTTCCGCACCACGCGAGCGAACACGAGCTGACGACGATACTACAGCTCGTAAAAGACGCCGTCGAGGACGCGGAGCTGGATCTCGCAACTTACGAAAACCTCACGCACGCCGAGCGCGATTTCATGCTCGGCAGCCGCCTGGTCTCGCCGGAGTTTCGATGCAACGACCCGGGCCGGGCGCTACTGCTGGACCGGGGCAAGACGGTCAGCATCATGGTCAACGAGGAGGACCATCTGAGATTACAGGCGCTCACCCCCGGCTGGTCGATCGTGACGGCGCAGGCTGCGGGTGATCGCGTGCTCTCACAACTGGCCAGCCGGCTACAGTTCATGCACAGCGACCAGCTCGGCTACCTGACCGCGAGCCCGTCAAACCTCGGCCACGCTCGCCGGCGATCTGCCCTGTTCCACCTGATCGGGCTTGCCCACACAAAGCGGCTCATGAACGTGCTGAAAGCGTTGTCGGCTTGGGGACTGACCGCGCGCGGCCTGTTCGGCGAGTCCAGCCGCGCGGTGGGCGCGTTCTTTCAAGTGAGTACGACCGAGCAGAGGATGCCCGAGTTCGTCGGCGCGGGCGAGTACCTCATCGAAGAGGAGCAGAAGGCGAGAATGGAGGTTCGCAGGTCGGAGCTGCAGGATAAGGCTGAACAAGCGCGGGATTACGCCATCGGATCGACGGAGATCAGCTTGGCCGACGCGATGCGCGTTTTTGCCTGGGTGCGCTGGGCTAGCAGCGCTGGGTTGCCGGATTTCGCGTTCTCCCACCGAGAGGTCGATCGGTGGATTTCCACGCTCGACGTGCAAGGAACCCAGGACCAACGCATCGCATCGCGCCATAGAGCCGTATTCGTCCGTGAGCGCTTGGAACAGCGCTAGAGGCGTATCTGCATGGATTCCGTCACCTACCGCTCCCCCGACCTGCTGCACTGGTTCGGCGCGGGCTCGGACGCGGCTGTCGAAAGTGCAAAGCGGCGAACGAAAGCCGCAGCTGAGGGTGCGTCAAAATCTGATATCAAGAAGAGCCTCGTCAACGTCGCCGGAGCCGCGCTCGACATCGGTCGCATGGCGGCCGTCGATATCGTCAAACGTCAGATCGAAGATACCGTCTACCGATTCGACGACGATGTCTTGGAAGTGCAGCTCGCGCTCGGTACGAAGCGGATTCGTTATGAGGACGTGGACAGCATCATTGCGAAAACAAACGACCGGTACGAGGTGAAGTACGCGGGCGGATCGATGACCGTGAAGCCCGTCGCGCACCTGGTCTCTGGACGCGTAAGAGTGCCGATCGGCTGGATCAGAAACGGGCTCGACGTCTCGTACTCCACCTTGGTCGTCGAGCTTGCGGCGCGCTGCGATCTCGATATAGAGCCAGCATAGGCTATCATTGACGGCTACAGTGAAATCGCCCCTCGACGACGGTCCGTGGATGTTCCAGGACTCCGTGTCATCAACGCAGGACGTCGCCGCCGACCTGATCGCGCTTGGTGCCGAAGCACTTCCCGGCGTGATCTTTGCGTCACACCAAACTCATGGTCGCGGACGGTTCGACAGGGCGTGGCTCAGCGCCGCAAACGACTCCCTCACGATGTCGCTGCTTTATCCAAGTTACCGCAGTCACCACTCCCCGTGGCTCGTTGGGATGGCCGTCGCGGCGGCGGCAGCCGAGGCGCTCGACTGCAGGCTCCACTGGCCGAACGACCTCCTCCTGAACGGCAAGAAGATCGGCGGGATTCTGACCGAGCTGGTTTCCGGGGTTCCCGTGATCGGCGTTGGTATCAACCTGAACCAGGTTTCCATGCCATCTGAGATTTCGGCAAAGGCGACGAGCGTGTTGATCGAGCGGGGCGTGCGGACTGACCCGCGAGCGGTGGCCGAGTCGATCTTAGACTGCATCGCTTCCCTTCCCGAGCCAGACAGTTGGGCGTCCCTTGCGCCCGTCTGGTCGCCACGAGACGACACGCCGGGCAAGGTTTTCAAGCTTGTCGGTGGCGAAGAAGCCGTCGCGACGCGCATCGGCGAGCAGGGCGAGCTGATCTGCACAGTCGATGGAATCGAGCGCAAAGTCTACGCAGCTGATGCGATCCTCGGCAAGCGGTAAGATCGCACCATGCTGCTCGCCGCTTTCGCGCTCTCCGCTACAGTTTCAAATCCAGCGGCTCTGCCGAACATCATCTACATCATGGCGGACGATCTCGGGTACGGCGAGGTCGGGGCGTACGGACAGACGAAGATCAAGACGCCGAACATCGACCGAATCGCGGCGGAGGGGATCAAGTTTTCGCAGCACTACTCCGGCAGCACGGTGTGCGCGCCGTCGCGCTGCGTTCTGTTGACTGGAAAGCACACGGGGCACTCTTACATTCGCGACAACTCGGAGATCGGCGGCTGGGGCGAGTTCGACGGCGAAGGCCAAGAGCCGCTGCCTGACGACACGTTCACGATCGGTCGAATGCTGCAAGAAAAAGGGTACGCGACGGCAGCGATCGGCAAGTGGGGTCTCGGCGGTCCTGGCACGAGCGGCGCGCCGAACAACCAGGGGTTCGACTACTTCTTCGGGTACCTGTGCCAGCGCAGGGCGCACAACTACTACCCCAAGTCGCTGTGGGAGAACGACACCGAGGTGTTCACCGGCAACGGCTGGTTCGACTCGCATCAGAAGCTGGCAGGCGACCCGACCGACCCAGCGAGCTACGCACCGTTTCAAGGCAAGGACTACGCGCCCGACATGATGGCTGACCGTGCGCTGAAGTTCATCCAGGACAACAAGGACCGACCGTTCTTCCTTTACTTTGCGACTCCGGTCCCACACGCTGCGCTGCAAGTGCCCAACGATTCGCTGGCGCAGTACAGCGGGCAGTTCGACACCGAGCCTTACGTCGGAGATCGTGGTTATCTGCCGCACATGGAGCCGAGGGCGGCGTACGCGGCGATGGTCACGCGCATGGACCGCGACATCGGTCGGATGCTCGACTTGCTCGACTCGCTTGGGCTTGCCAACAACACGCTGGTGGTTTTTACGAGCGACAACGGCCCGACTTTCAACGGCGGAACGGACAGCGAGTTCTTCAATAGCACCGCTGGTTTGCGCGGGCTGAAGACGTCGCTGTACGAGGGCGGGATTCGCGTGCCGATGGTCGCCCGCTGGCCTGGGAAGATCGCCCCCGGGTCTGAGACAGATCACGTCTCGGCGTTCTGGGACGTGCTTCCGACTCTGGCCGAGATCGTGTCAGCCGACGTACCTGCCGACGTCGACGGCCTCAGCTTCTTGCCGACTCTGACTGGCGGAGAGCAGGCGTCGCACGACTTCCTGTACTGGGAGTTTCACGGTCGCAAGTCGCAGGCCGTGCGGTTCGGCGACTACAAGGCGATCCGACTGTACAAGCAGGGCAAGCCTGAGCCGATTGAAATCTACAATCTCGCCAAAGACGTGGCTGAGTCGAACGATCTGGCGGCATCTCGGCCGGAGTTGGTCGCGCAGGCCGCGGTGTTGATGGAGCGACGATTCCGCTCTCACCGTACGCGCTGGAACTTCGACTGAGAGTAGAAGTAAACGAGATTAGAATTCGGCGTTGACGCTGACCAGCAGCTACTGCTAGTCCCTGTAAGGGTCGAACTCGTTGCCCCCGGCCATCATTACGCCCAGCGGCCTCAGCCTGTGCGTGACGCGGATCGTGGACTTATGATGCTCCAACACCTCGTCCAGTCTTTTGTAGCAGTGCGGTGACTCGTCGCACCCGCCGCCCCGCAAGTGAACGCCCTTTTTACCGATCCACTCGCGCATCATCTCCTCTGTAACTTCACCGCCTTTGCGAGTGCGTGTTCTGTAATCCATCTTGCCAGCCGCTCGCGTTCGTGACATGACCCGGCCAGCTCCGTGGATCGTCGAGTACATGATGTCCTCCGACTCGGTGCTTTCGACGCCCTCTACGATCACCGAGTCGTCGCCCATCGACCCGCCGACGAACCCGCGCTGTCCCGGAAACGCAGGCGTTGCGCCCTTTCTGACCACGACGTACTCTTCTCCGAAGTGCTGCTCCTTCCAAGCGAAGTTGTGGTGGTTGTGAACCTCATCGACGACGTCCCCGCCGATGATCTTGGCCACCCTTTCGCACACCCAGTCGCGTCCAGCGTAGGCGTATCGGCCCGCAAGCTCCATGTGTTTCCAGTACTGCTCGCCAAGGTCTGAGTCAAGAGGCAGAACGCAGGGCTCTACGTCCATGCCGTCTTTCGCCCCGGCTTGCTTCAGGAAGTGGGTGGCGGTCTTGTGACCGAACCCCCGCGATCCGAAGTGGACCCCGACCCATACGAAGCCGTCTTCGTCCTCGAAAATATCGACGTAGTGGTTTCCGCTCCCGATGGTTCCCAGTTGGCCCCTGGCGAGCTGAAGCATTTTCCCGCCTTTGGCCCTCAAGAACTCCGACTCGCGCCAAAGTGGGTCCTCATACAGTTCATGTTCGACAGTCTCGGCGTTCTGGAGCCCGATGCCAAAGCTCAAGACGCCCCACGTTTCGTCCAGTATCTTTGGCACATCGATGTCGCCCGCGATTACGTTGAGCTTCACGGCCTTGTTGCCGCACCCGATGTCGTACCCAACCCCCGACGGAGAGGCTGCGCCCTTGTACGCCACGACGCCGCCGATCGGCACTGCGTACCCCTTGTGATGGTCGGCCATCATGCAAGCTCGCGCAGCCGTCTTCAGCGTTGTCCTGATCTGGGACATCGCCCCCTCGTCGATCGGATCGCCGTATACGATGATGTTGTCTATCGTCTTCATCGCTTCTCCCGAGTCTCGTTCATATTTTGGTCTCGCGGGATATGCCGCAGATGAGGATCAAGCGTTGCAGGTTCAAAGCTGGAGCGGGAAACGAGATTCGAACTCGCGACATCCTCGTTGGCAACGAGACGCTCTACCACTGAGCTATTCCCGCTCGTGAAGACCGACAGAATACCTCAGCCAGACGGTCCAGCTTGGCCTGTCGGGAGTGCCATAATCGAGGTGTGAGCGAACCCGACGCGCTCCTTCCGGAGATCGAACGCATCTGCCGCGCGGCTGGCGATCTGGCTATCGCAGAGCGCGAACAACTCCGAACCGAACTCAAGCCGGACGGCAGCATCGTGACCAACGCGGACCGCGTGGTCGAAGATTACGTCCGCTCGCAACTTTCGAAACTCTGCCCAAACGACGCGGTCTGGGGTGAAGAGTCGGAGTTCGAGCCCGCGAAAGACGGGCGACTGTGGGTGCTGGATCCGGTTGACGGCACGAGCAATTTCACTTTCGGGCAGCCGCTCTGGGGTGTGTCGCTGGCGCTAATCGTTGACAACAAGCTCTCCCTGGGGTGCATCCATTTGCCGGATTTCGACAAGTGCTATCTTGGCGCTGCGGGACAGGGAGCGACCGTCAACGGCACGCCGATGGAACCGATCCCCCCGGGCGATATCTTGCGGCACGAGCTGGTCGGATACGGTGACTGCAGCCTCCCGTTTCGACACAAGCTGCCGGGAAAGGTCCGGCACATCGGATCGTTTGTCGTGGAAGCCGCGCAGTTCGTCGATCGCGAGCTTAGGGCGGTGATTACGAACGGCGTTCGCCTTTACGACGCGGCGGCGGGAGTGCTGCTCGCGCGCGAACTCGGCGCAGAAATCAAGGAGCTGGACGGCAAGGACTGGGACGAGTCGGAGTGGATGAAACCAGAACGGTGCCGAAGCTTCGGGTTCTTCCCTCCCAATTCGAACTTCCCGTTCGGGCCGTTCTAGGATTCGACGACACGAATGGCGGGGGAGCGCTCCTTCGAGCCTGACTAGGATGGCCGGGCTCTTCCAGCCAGTCCGCAGCGCAACCGGATTCTACTTCCTCTTGAACACAAACCTCGATTCCGTGTTCTGGGCGCCGTTTCTCCAGACAAGCTCCTCACCGTCCGCTTCGACACCGAGGAACATCGGAACCTTGTTCGGCACCATGTCTTCCTCCCTCAAATTGCTCGAGCTTTCGTCTCCTGAGTCGCTCGATTCCCCGCTCACACCTGATGAAGCCAAAGTCAGAGTATTGCCGTACAGATACCAAGTGTCCTCAAAAGGCACTTTCATCGTCGACATCGACATACGGTAGGTTCCGTCGCCCAACAGCTCAAATTCAATCGTCAACACCCCCTGCAATGCACTGAAACTCTCTGCGTTCATCGTACGCTTGGCTTCAGCAATTTCTGCGCTTGAAAGCTCGATCGATCCGATCCACGACCCCATGAATTCCTGAGACTCGCCGTCGATCGTGATCTTCTTCGCGCAGCTGCAACAGATGAGCGCGGCAATGACTGCAAGGCTCGTTTGAATGCGTTTCATTTCTTGATCCTTCCTCAGAACTCAGTATACGACTGGAAAGACCGCTCTAGCAAGAGCCGAAATCAATATCGGCTCCAACGCGGACAGAACGATCGGCGGGACAACCGTCCCAGCGACCTCTGAACAGAATCAGATCGATACAAGGTTCGGGTCGTTACTCGGATAACTCCCCAGCAGGACCGTCTCCAGGGCGAACTCCTTAATCTCATGGATCGCCGCCGTGAGGTGCGGGCTCGTGTGGTGGTCGGTGCAGTCCACGTAGAAGATGTACTCAAATGCCGCCCGCTGCGCAGGCCGCGACTCGATCATCATCAGGTTGACGCCGTGCTTGTCGAACGAGCCGAGCACCGTGTACAGCTGCCCCGGCTTGTTGCGCAGCGAGAACATCAGCGACGTCTTGTCCTTGCCCGATGGCGCTGGCTCGTTGTATCCCACGACGACGAACCGCGTCGAGTTCTTCGCGCGGTCCTCGATGTGCTCTTCCAAAACGTTCAGGCCGTAAAGCTCCGTGCAAATCTTGTTCGCGATCGCCGCGCCCTTCTTGTCCTCGACAGCCATCTGCGCCGCGCGCGAGGTCGGCGTCACGTTCACGATCTCTACCCCGGGAAGATGAGCGTGCAGCCAATGCCGGCACTGGTTGTACGGCTGCGGCCCCGCGTACACCCGCTCGATCTCATCGAAAGAGACCGCCATGGAAGCCAGGTTGTGGTGGATCGGCACAAACGTCTCCGCGCAGATGCGAACGTTCGTCTGCGGAAACATGTCGAGCGTCTCCGGAACGACACCGAAGATCGAGTTCTCGATCGGCACCACGCCGTAGTCGCAGCGGTTGTTCTCGACGGCCTTGAAAACCTCTTCGATAGAATCGACCGGCTCGAAAGCGGTGCTCCTGCCGAACGTCTTGACGGCGGCCAGGTGGGAATACGTGCCTTCCGGCCCCCAGTAGGCGACCGACATCTGCTTTTCGGAAGCCCGCGCCGCGCTGATCACTTCGCGGAACACGGCGATCACCTGCTCATGGCGCAACGGGCCGACCTCGACGCTCTGTAGCTTCTCGTAAATTTGCCGCTCGCGCTCTGGCGTGAAGAACGGCTTGCCGTCCGTGCCCTTCAGCTTGCCGATGGCCTGGGCCAAGGACGCGCGCTCGCGCAACAGTTCGACGAACTGCTCGTCGATCCTGTCGATCTCCTCGCGGATCGAGTCCATGTCCCGTGGGGGTTCGCGCTCTGCCATCTCGTTGGTCCGATTACGGTGCAGTCACCCCTCAAGGGTCGTTCCAATGACGGCTACGGCTGGCATAAACAGCGAACAGAGGGTCGTGCGGGCCGTTTCGGAGACAGGGGGCCCGCAAAATTCTCTGCGCCACCAAAGGTCGATGCGGAGAATCCCGCCTCCTCAGGCTGCTACTTCCGCCTGAAAACGACATGAGAAGTCGTCTGATTTGCGTCGTCAATCCAAACGAGTTCCGTCCCGTTAGCCTCAACCCTGAGGACCATCGGCTCATTGTCAGGCGTTATTTCGGCATTTGACATATCGTCCCAGCCCGGTTCATCGTCTCCCGAGCCGCTCCAACGCACGCTCGCGCTAGAGGAAGCCAGCGTAAGCTTGTCGCCGTCCAGCGACCACGTATCCTTGAACGGCGGAATTTCCACGAAGATTTTCGGAATCTCCATCTGATACGTTCCATCGCCGTAAATCTCCACGGTCCAGACCATCTTCTCCTGCAAGAACTTAATGTTCTCTTCGCTCGTTTGCTGGCGCATTTCCGCCATGTCGGCATCGGACATCTCGGGCTTGCCGACCCAAGTGCCGATGAACTTCTGAGCCTCTGCGTCAACGGTGATCTTTCCGGAACAGCCGAGCCCGAGGAGTAGGGCAACGGTCACTAAATAGGTGTATGTGTGCTTCATGTGCAATCCTTCCTCAACGTCATTATACGACCGGCATGCACGGTATTGCCAAGAGTATTTGCAACGGACTGAGAGTCCGAGGTTCGGATTGGTTCGGGTTGGTTCGGGTTGGTTCGGGGTGGTTCGGATTTGCCTCGGGACTCGGGACTCGACCCTAGACCCTTCCCCCACTGCCAACTGCCAACTGCCAACTGAAATCTACGTCTCATCGATCAGCGCGGCCAGGGCGTCACTTTTTGGTCCGATCTTCAAGCGACAAAGCGCGGTCTGCTCGATCTGCCGCACACGCTCCCTCGATACGCCGAGGGTCGCGCCGACTTCTGAGAGCGTTCGTTCGTGATCGCCAAAGAGACCAAATCGCATGATCAGGATGCTTCGCTCCCTGGCAGGCAGATCGGCCAAAGCGTCTCCAATTACTTGCACGAACTGTCCGTGCAACGCGTACTCCAAACCGATCTCGTCTCCGTTCGACGAAAGCCTGTCGGAGATCCCTTCGTCTAATGGCACGGTCTCGATCAGGCGTCGCAGCGTGGGCTCACGAGACGATCGACCGTGCCTGGCCCCGTTTGGCATCCGAAAGGCGTCCCGCTGCCGAAGGCCCAACTGAATCCCTCGGCGAATCCACCAACCGGCATAGGTGCTCAGGCGGACGCCCTTGTTGACGTCGAACCGATCGACGGCTTTGATCAGCCCGAGAAAGCCGTCTTGGACGGCGTCCTCAAGCGCGCACGAATCAAGACGGTAGCGCCGAGCAATGCTGACGACCAGCGGCAGGTGCGATTCGATCAACCGCTCTCTGCACTCTCGGCATCCGGTCCCGGCGCGCCTGGCGTAGCCACACTCCTCTTCTGCGGTCAAGAACGGGCGACGAACAGACGCCCTGCCTGCTGATACGGTCGGTCGAATCTCCCCAAATGTCGTGGACTTCCCCACCTTTTCTCCCTGAAATTTTCGTGAACAGCTCTATTATACTAGCTAGAGGCTGAGTACACGGCTCGCGCGGGGTTATTCGGTCTTCCCCTGCTTGAGCATGCCGTGGATCGCCATGAGGTCGTCGTCGCTGGTCATTGAATCCTGCCGCATCTCCGCGACCTTTCGACGCGTTTTGCCGGCCTGAAGGCGCTCGATGGCCGTCGCCAGTTCGCTCTCCTGCAAAGGGGTGCTCTGCCGCACCGACAGCGCCAGCAACTGCTCTCGCAGCTCTCCCGGCTGCAGCTCTTCGATCCAATCGGTAGGCTGCCCGGACGGGGCTTCGTTGGGCCAGGCGCTGGCGATGGCCTCGGCCAGCCTCGCTGCGGCCGCCGTCACGAAAATCTCTGTGTCGCAGCACGCCGACCATCCCGCCTTCCGCATTTCTTCGTCCATAAATCCGAGGAACACCGCCCGTTCCACTCCGGTGATCTGATCCGATTCCGGCGCTGATTGCGCCGTCGCCTTCGCGGCCTTCGGATCGGCGATCTTGATCTTGCGGACTTTCTCGCGCAGGGCGCTCGCCGATCGCTCAGGGTCTCGAATCGTCGGATCCCGCTGTGCGATCGGCATGATGATCTCCTCCCGGTCGCGCGGGTCCGCGCTCGCGAGCGCCGCCGCTACCGCGCTCCAATACTTTGGATCGTCCAACCCGTACAACTGTTCAAGCCGCTTGACCTTGTGCTCCAGAGGCTTGATCCCGTTGTCGACGACCGCTTGAACCGCCTTGGCGCCGCCAGAGTTCAGCAGCGTGTCCGGATCGTCGCCCTCGTTCATCACCGCGATCTTCACTTCGACGCCGGTGTCCTTCAAGATGTCCGCAGACCGCTCGGCGGCTTTCTGCCCGGCCTCGTCCGAGTCGTACAGAACCACGACCTTTTCGCACCAGCGCGCCAGAAGCCGAGCTTGATCCGACGTCAGCGCCGTGCCGAGGTTCGCGATCGCCGTCTTCAGCCCCGCGCGATGACACGCGATCGTGTCCGTGTACCCTTCGACCAACACGATCGTCTTGGACTGCTTCAGCGCCTCACGCGCCTTGTGCAGACCGTACAGAACGCGCCCCTTGTCGTAGATCGGAGTCTTTGAGCTGTTGATGTACTTGGGGTGTCCGTCTCCGAGCGTTCGTCCGCCGAACGCCACGAGTCGGTCGCGCTCGTCTCGAATCGGAAAGATGAGTCTGCCGCGGAACTTGTCGTAGAACTCCTGTCCCGACCGCTCAACCAGGAACACCTCCCGGCAGTCCTGCAGCGAAAATCCCTCGCTCTTCAAATGGCGAGCCAACGCGTCTCCGACGTCGGGCGCGTAGCCGATCTCCCACGCGGCCAGCGTGTCCGCGTCCAGTCCTCGCCTTTCGCAGTAGCTCTTCGCCGGGGCAGACAGCTCAAGCTGACTGCGAAAGTACGCAAGCGCGGCGTCCATCGCCCGCTGGTACGTCTCGCGCTTGCTTTTCTCAACTCCGCCTCGGCGCTTCAGCTTGATGCCCAGCTGGTCGGCAAGGATCTTGAGCGCGTCGACGAAATCGACGTTCTGGGTCTTCATCACCCATGTGAACACATCCCCTTTCTCACCGCACGAAAAGCACTGGTAGTGCCCCATCTCGGAACTGACGTAAAAAGAAGGGTTGCTGTCGTCGTGAAACGGACAGCGACCCTTCCAGTTCTTTCCAGATTTCTTTAGTTCGACCTCGCGCCCAACCAGATCGACTAGGTCGATCCTGGACTTAATGAGATCGCGATCATCGGCCAACTGTTCTCTTGTTCGTTCTACTGCTTGCCAGCGGCTACGACGATTCCCGTGACCTGATGCGGCTTATTCGCGTCGAGCTTCGACAGTCTGAAGGCGACGTGATCCCGGACTAGGTAGCGCATGACCAGCGTGGTACCGCTGATCTCGTACGCATCGGGCACGTTGTAAGCGCGCACGACGTCCTCGAACGTAGAGCCGAACGTGATGCCCCGATCCGTTTTCACGTTGCTGTCCAACAGACCTACCGCTTCGATCTGGATCACGCGCTGGTTCTTGTCGATGACAAAGCCGTAGCGGCTCGTCGGCTGATGATAAATCCATCGAGTGTAAAGAACGCGTTCCCCAGCTTCCGAACCGCCTCCACCAACAGTTCCGCCACCTCCGCCACCAACCCGGTTGGTGTCGCTGCCCTGGCCAGGACGGGCGCCCTCGTCCGCCATGTTGGGCCCAGCTTGGCCGAACACGTTCAGCGGGTCGGTCGCGCTGAATGGGTTGCCAAGAACGCCCGTGCCAGGCCGGTTAACGCGCGCTCCAGAGCCGGCCGCGCCAGGGGATGGGCGACCACCGACCCCTCCTCCGCCAGCGCCTCCCCCGCCGCCAAATCCACCGCCTGGACCAACGCCGCCGCTGCCAATCGTCAGCGCAGCGATGTTGACCGGCGAACCGAACTTGTCCAGCAATGACAGCCCTGTATCAAACAGATTCACGCCGACTAGGCTGTTTTCAGCCACCGTCTCGTCGGCTCGATCTTGCCGGGTAGACGTGGTGGCCTCTTGAGCGTCTATCACAAACATTCCGCCCAGTACGGCGGCAACTGCCATTACCTTGAAATTCATCTTCTAAATCCAGTTCCTCACAGTCGAGATACTCTCGTATACAATCAGACGTTCTGCCCGCTCGGCGTGGTTACACGTCCGGCGGAAAAACCGCTTGTGGTATACCTGACGCGATCGGGTTCAAGCTCGATTCGAACGGAGAATACTGAATGGGTGCCGATCTTGCCTTGACCGAAGCCGACTTTGAGAAGAAAGTCATTGAATCCGAATTGCCTGTGATGATCGACTTTTGGGCAGCTTGGTGCGGCCCTTGCCTAGCGATAGCGCCTCACGTCGAAGCTATCTCCAATGAGCTTGACGGCAAGGCGAAGGTGTTCAAGGTCGATGTGGACTCAGAGGGCGATCTGGCCGCCAGATTTGGGGTCATGAGCATCCCGGCGCTGCTGGTGTTCAAGGGCGGCCAAGAGGTTGACCGCAAGGTCGGCGCTGGCTCGAAAGAGGATATCAGGGCCCTGATCGAGAAGTACGTCTAGCGTCCGGCAGAATTCCGTCATTGCTGGGTTTTTCGAACGAGAACCGCCAAAGTCCCGCCTCAGGAACCGCTTTGGCGTCAGCGGGACTCTGTGTACATGAACACAGCAACTTTAGACTTCGAGAAAGACGTTTTGCAGTCAGATATCCCCGTCCTTGTGGACTTCAATGCAACTTGGTGTGGGCCGTGCCAAGCGATCGCACCTATTATTGACGAGTTGAAAGAGGAGTTCGCAGGCAGGGCCAAGATCGTCAAGGTCGACGTAGACCAGCATGGCGAACTCGCCGGTCGGTACGGGATCATGAGCATCCCCGCTCTGGTCGTGTATAAGAACGGTCAAGAGGTTGATCGAATCGTCGGCGCCGCGTCGAAGGAAACGATCGAGCAACTCCTCGAACAGTACATCTAGGCATTCCCCTTGGAACAGTCCCGCCGGGCGGATTAGATCAGTCGCGCCCGCCCGGTAGATCGGTGAATCGCGACATAATGTCTCGCAGTGGGCGAATCGTCACCGAGACCCAACGTCGGCAAGGCAAGCTTGATCATGGCAGCGTCCCTGCTGCTGAGCCGCGTTCTTGGGATGGTTCGCGACATGGTGATCGGCGCGAAGTTCGGTCAGTCGGACCTGACTGACGCTTACTTCCTCTCCTTTCAGATCCCGGACCTGCTCTTCTACCTGATTGCCGGCGGGGCTTTGAGCGCGGCGTTCATCCCGGTCTTCTCCGAGTATCTGCACACGGGCAGGGAGGAAGAGGCATGGCACGTCTTCAGCGTGATCGTTACACTGATGTCGATCATCGTCGGCGCCTTCATCGTGTTCTCATGGATTTTCGCGGAGCCGCTTGTCGGCATCTTCGCGCCAGGCGCTGCGGCCCGAGGTCCTGAGTTCGTCGACTTGGTCGTCCACATGAGCCGCATTGTCGTGCCTGCACAGTACGCGTTCTTCATTGGCGGCATCATGCTGGGAACGCTCTACGCTCGGCAGGTCTTCTCGGTACCGGGCCTTGCGCCGAACGTCTACAACCTCGGCATCATCTTTGGCGCGGTCGTGCTGGCGAACGTCGCGGGATTTGGCGTCTTGGGGATGTCGTGGGGCGCGCTGGTCGGGGCCTACATCGGCAACATCGTCATCCCGTTCGCCGTGATCCGCCGTATGGGAGTGACGTTCAAGCTCTCTCTGGACCTCAGGCATGAGGGCGTGAAGAAAGTCCTAAAGCTGATGCTGCCGGTCGTGCTCGGTCTATCTCTGCCCGGCGTCTTCGGCATGATTTTGCGTAGCGTCAGTTCGCTGGGCGAAGTCGGGATGACGACAGCGATCGAGTACGGCAACCGGCTGATGCAGGCTCCGCTCGGCGTGTTCGGACAGGCTTTGGCGCTCGCCGTCTTCCCGGCTTTGGCACAGTTCTTCGCGCAAGGCCGCATGGATCTGTACCGCGACCAGTTGGAGAAGACGCTGCGAACGGTGCTCTTCCTCACCGTTCCGATCTCGGCGTTCTTCCTGGTCGCGCCGGAGCCGGTCGTGCAGGCGCTGTTCGAGCGCGGTGCGTTCACCGCCGCAGACACGGCGCGAACGGCCGCGATGCTGCAGATGTTCGGCATCGGAGTGTTCGCCTGGTGCCTTCAGCCGGTTCTGATGAGGTCGTACTACGCGGTGCAGAAGACGCTGACGCCGATTCTCTTTGGCACCGCGACGACTCTGCTGTTCGGAGGCGCGGTGTTCGCACTGCACAAGTTGGAGTCCCCTCCTGAGTCGCTCGCAGTAGCGGCCTCCATCGCGGCCATCGTCCTCGCGACCGCTCTCTTGTTCGCGATCAGGCGCGAGATCGGCGGCCTGAATATCAGAGGAGTCTTCCAGACGCTTGGCAAGGCGCTGGTCGCATCGGCGGTCGCAGTTCCCGTCGCATGGTTCGGCAGCATTGCGATTGCAGGCCTCAGCGACCGATTCGGCAACTTCCTGTACCTAGGAGCGCTCACGATCGTGTTCCTGCTCTTCGCCTGGACCTACTACTTCGTCGCAAAGCTGATCAAAATGCCGGAGACGAAGTACGCCGAGGCCGCCGCCCGCAGCAACCGGAACAAGTCAGGAGAGTAATCGACACGCCAGAAGCCGAGTACTGCGCGGAAGTGTTCTTCAGACGCGAGTGCTGGAACGTCGAGAATCAGCGCCTCGCATCGATCGTAACGTCGAAGCTTCTCTCGTTCATCACGTACTTGATTCTGATCTTCCTCTCATCTTCGATTAGCTGTATGTACAGGTTTTCGATCTCGTAACGGGGCAGATCATGACCCAGTTTCTGATACTGGTTCTTCAAGTCGTCCAGATTATTCGGCACCTCCCCCGTCTGCTTGTAGTAAGACTTTACAACAACTAGTAGGGTCGTTCTATCGGTCATTGTATTGCGCCCGTTCGGCAACTTGCCTACTATAACTACAAATGAGTAGGTAATGACTGCGAGCAACGACAGCCCGACTACAACTGTGCGAAAACTCATCCGCGTCCCTTTTTTCCTTTCTTCCCGTGCCATGGCCAGATACTGTTCCACCAATTTGGTTCAACTCTCACGCGACTAGGGTCGTATTTTGTCAATCGATTAAGTCCTTTTGCGTACCAGTTAATTGCTAGAGGCCCGTACGATCCGTACAGATTTCCATCACTCAATCTACCCCAGGCCGCTGCCTGACCTGGATTTGCGAGAGAGTCACAGAGCACCAGCTCAATTCGATCTAGTCTTCTTCCTCCTCTACGGCGAGAGATTTCGTGCGGGTCAATGCTACTTCCGTCTTCCACATAGAACGACGCGTGAATGTCTGGGTCCCATTCACCACCCCCTTCATAAACCGAATTGTGGCCAATAATAATCAGAACGCCAGCATCCTCTTCCGCAAGCTCCTTGTACGCATCTTCCGCAGTACTGACAACAACTACGTTTTCCTTTCCGTATTTGTCCTGAATGTCTCTGATGATGGCGTCCGTGTCTTCGTTGATGTCCTCGCCGTCGACTTGGCTTCCTCTAACTACGACGACGTACTCAAGACCGCTGGCATCAGCGCGAACGATAGGGCTGTTGCCTGCGTAGGCGTACCAATTCCGTCCGCTGCCAATCGGGTCTCTTGTAAGGAAACGACCGGTGTCTGGGTCGTAGTAGCGGTGGCCGAGGAGCTTTAGGCCGTTGGCCTCCTCCTGGTAGCCGAACGGACCGCCGTAACCGAATGGGCCTTTCCAAGTGCCGGTTGAGGAGACCGTATTACCGTAGGCATCGTACACTCGGGAAGCAGAAATTGCGCCTGTCGCAGACGACTGCGCGGAAGTGTTCTTCAGTCCCGAATGTTGGAATGTCGAGACGCCGTTCTCGCGGCGTGAAACGCCAGGCGTATACTGCGCAACACCATCAGATAGAACAGAAGAGACCACACCGAGGCCGTTGCGTTTGAACGTTCGCGATCCGCTTACACCAATCGCAGATGCCCGTGCTCCAACGCCGTTATAGGTGTACGAATCAGACGCTAAGCTAGGGTACGTGATTTGCGTCACACGCCCTTCGTAGTCGTAAGCGATTTGCGTCGTGCCGCCTGCCCCCGTGATCGCGGTCGTGCGACCGGCGAGGTCGTAGGAGTACGTGCGCGGGTTGAATCCGCCGGTGATCGAGAGCAGCTTGTCCGCGTCGTCGTAGGCGTACGTCTCGGTAACGCCGTTGACCGTGCGCGAAGTCCGGTTGCCGTTCGCGTCGAAGGAGTACGACGCCGAGTAGCTAATAGACGGCTTCGCCTCGGCGATGAGTTGGTCGATAACGTCGTAGGTGTAGTTTGACCACACACCCCCCTCAAGCGCATTGGTTGCCCGGTTAGCAGCGTCCCAGACGTACTCCTTCCGGTCTATCTCAACATCAAGCGAATCTCGCACAACCACAGACGAAGGTCTCGAACGTGCGTCAAATGTCACAATCTCGTACGTTCCGTTGGGCAGATTGGTGCGGTAAACACGGCCAAAACCATCGAATTGAACAGATGTCGTCTCGTTGAACGCGTTGGTCATTGAGGTGGGCACATCGTAGGCGAAGTCCCAATTGTATGTTGTCGTGCCGACGCCGACTTCGGTGACCGAAGTCGTGCGACCCCATGTGTCGTACGCATAGTTAATAGTGCCTTGCGGAGTGACGACCTGGGTGACATCGCTCGCGTCGTTGAACGACCAGGACGAAACGCCGGTTGCGTCTGTCATCGAGGTCATGCGACCTAATGTGTCGTAGGCGAACGCCGTGTCGACGCCGGTCGGATAGTCGACCAATATCTGCTCTAGCGCAGTGCTGTAATCGTAAGTGATGGTCTGGTTGAGCGGGTTGGTGTACGAAGTCGTGTTGCCCACCCCGTCGTAGCTCCACGATTCGAGCGCGCCGTCGGGGAGCAGCAACGTATACACCTCGCTGCGCACAGTGTAGGTGTACGTTCGGGTCTTGCCACGCGCGTTGGTGATGTCAGTTAGGCGATTCGCATCGTCGTATGCAAAACTCGTTGTTTCGCTCTTTGCATTGTCCATTGACGCAAGCCGTCCTAGCGCGTCATAGAACATGTTCACCGTGCGGTCCAATTCATCGGTCCCACTTAATACCTGGCTGTCCAGGTCGTAAACGACAGACACTCCGGTCAGGTCTCCGTGAAGCATTCCAATTGGTCGGCCCCAGTCGTCGTACAGCATGGAAATGGTCTCACCCGCAGCATCGGTCGCGGTAAGAACGCGGCCCATGATGTCGTAGGTCGCGGTCGATTCGCTCTCGCGCGGGCCGTAAGTGTGCGCCTTGATAACGTTGCTCTTATACACGTCGTACCAAAACGCCGAAAGGGTGACGTCTGGTCCGGCGGGCAGATCGCGGATGACCGCGATCACGTTGCCGTCCGTGTCGTACGCGATGCTCGTCTCCGCGCCGCGCCCCATCGGGTCGATGACCCTTATCGGAGCCGGAGTTTCGGGGAAACTGCCGTAGTCGAGATCCCAAATCTTCCCGGCTGGGTCTTCTACAGTTTTCAGCAGATTCCGCGAATCGTATGTGTACGACCACACTCGCAACAACGGGTCTTTCTCGGTCAGGACGTTGCCGTTCGAGTCGTACGTCCAGTACCAGTCCCCGCCATTGCGGTCCTTATAATGCGCTAGAAGGCGCTTGTTGCTTGGAACGGACCAGTAGTAAGCGTAGAACCCAGCCTCGTCCCTGATGCTGGTGAGCCGCCCTTCGAAGTAGTTGTGCCAGACCGAGTTGCCCAGCGGATCGTACATGATCGCCGAGTCGAGCGTGTAGACGATCGTCCAAGTCTTCAGCAGCGGGTTCTGCGACGAGATCACCCGGTCGCTCGTGTCGTAGGCGAAAGTCCAAGTCTTGCCTCCGGGCGTCGTCTCGGTCAGGATGTTGTGGTTGCCGTCGTAGGTGAAGTCGAAGGAGTACGACTGCATATCGAGCGGCCACAAAGTGACCTTCAGCAAGTTGCCCGAGGGGTCGTGGTTGAACCAGATGATCTTGCCGTCCGGCGCGGTGATGCTGGTGATGTAGCCCCAGCCGTTGTAAGTGAAGTTCAGGCTGCGACCGACCTCGTCCGAGACCTGGATGATATCGCCGCCGAACGTCCTCCATATCGTCACGAGGTTTCCCCACGCGTCCTCTTCGCCCGTCAAGAAACCGTCGTCGTCGAAGTGGTACTTCCAGCCGTCTTTCGTCTCGACGCGGAACCCGCCTATGAACTTGTACAGCTTGGCCGCGTACCCTTGGGTCGAGACGAACTCGCCGGGGTTGCCGGACTCCACAAACTTCAGCCGCTGGCCGTCGGACCAGATCAGAAACGCCCAGTCGATGCCCGGGCCCCCACCGTTCCCGTAGAACATGATCTCCTTGCTGTACGTGTGGCTCCACGAGTGGCCGATGTCGGTGATCGCGCCGATCTCCGTGGTCATCATCGAGTTGTGGACGATCGTGAAGTCCACGAACGAATCCCCCGGCGCGTTCCAGCCGGTGAGCCCCAGGATCGTCAAGAAGTTCCCGGTGTTCGTGTTGAGGTTGTTCTGCAGATCGCCGGGAATACCGCCTGTGCCACCTGGCCCGCCGAGCGAGCCCGGTGGGCCGCCGTCGTCCGTGTCTCCGCCCCCGTCGTCGTCCCAGCCCGGCGGCGGCAGACCTATCGGCACTTCGTGGTAGGTTGCGAAGCTGCGCCCCGAAGCTGCTCCGCCGAACCCCTCGCCAGGCACGGGCGAGCCGGAAGGGCCGCCGGGTCCACCGAGTAGCGGCACTGGAGTCGGGTTGATGCTCGCTTGCAGCCGCTCAGGGTGCCTTTCGAGGAATCGAACCGCCCGCTGCTGTTCTGCTCGGGCTAGCACGGCAAGGTCCTCCGCGCTCCACATTCCGCCGCGCAAAACCGGATCACGACCGACGGAGCCCTTTCTCGCAGGCATGATGATCGGGCTGGTCGAGTACGGCGCGGGTCGAGGGCGACGCTGCGCGGCGGCCTCGAGGATCTCTTCGTACGTCAGCCGAGCGAGGTAGTTGAACCCGCTGGCACCGGTGCTGTACGCCATCAGCACCGACAGGCCGACGCAAGACGCTCGGAGCGCAAGCGCGTTCGCTCTCCTTACCACCCTACCGTTCAGTTTCATCATTTTCTCCGCAGCCGAATTACGACCGTCATAAAGCATATACACAATTCGTGCGGATCTGTCAAGCCCCTTTTCGCCGCTCGGCGTCGGAGCATCGTTCTGATCGCCCGGCAAACGTCCGCTCCAAGTAAGAATAGCGGCTGGGCAACCTGCGAAAATTGCCAGTATCGCCAATCGTAGAACAATCCCGTGAGTCGAATCGTCGTATAATGGCGTAAAGCAAACTAGGTTTGGCCGCTTGATTGGCCGATATCTTGTTTAACCCTGGTGTACCGCTATGAATTGCCGCCGATTACTTCTCTTTTCAATCATCGCTGCTGCGCTCACGTTGGGTGCGCCGCTGACTGCTGTCGCCCAAGGCGGCGATCGAGTCCCCGTCATCATCTCGTTCTCTCATCAACCCGGCCCGGCCGAGCAGGCACTGGTACGCGGCGCAGGTGGCACGATCAAGTACACCTATCGCCTGGTTCGCGCGATCGCGGCGACCATCCCGTCTGCGGCGATCGACGGGCTCGAAAGGAACCCGAACGTCATTGCCGTCGACCTTGACGGCATCGTCTACGCTATTGACGCCGAACTGGACAACACGTGGGGCGTCAAGCGAACCGGCGCTGGGTTCGTACACGACGGCGGAAACAAAGGTTTGGGCGTGAAAGTCGCCATTATCGACTCCGGAATCGACTACACGCATCCGGACCTCGACGGAAACTTCATGGGCGGATACGACTTTGTCAACAACGACAACGACCCCATGGACGACTACAAGCACGGCACGCACGTGGCCGGCACGGTCGCGGCGGAAGATGACGGCGTTGGCGTGGTCGGCATGGCGCCGCTCGCGAGCCTATACGGCGTCAAGGTTCTGAACTCCAGCGGCAGCGGATCATGGAGCGACATCATCGCGGCGCTGCAATGGTGCGTCGACAACGGCATTCAAGTGACGAACAACAGCTACGGCAGCAGCTCCGATCCTGGCGTCGCCGTCAAGGCCGCGTTCGACAACTCGTACGCGGCAGGCATCATTCACGTCGCTGCCGCCGGCAACAGCGGCAACCGCAAGGGCAAGGGCGACAAGGTCGGCTACCCGGCGCGGTATGCGTCCGTTATCGCCGTCGCATCGACGACTTCGGACGACACAAGATCAAGCTTTTCCAGCACCGGACCGGACGTCGAGATAGCGGCGCCGGGGTCCAACATCAAATCGACGAAACTCGGCGGCGGATACGTTAATTTCAGCGGTACTTCCATGGCGTCCCCGCACGTCGCTGGCGCGGCGGCGCTCGTCATCGCCGCTGGCATGACGCTGAACACCGACGTTCGCGCGCAGCTCATCATGACCGCTGACGACCTGGGCGATGCGGGCTGGGACCCGCTGTTCGGCTACGGCATCGTTGACGCCGACGAGGCGGCAGACATCGGCCCTCCCAACGACGTCCCGGTCGTCACGATCACTAGCCCCTCTGACGGTGCGACCTTCGCATCAGGCGCGAGCATTAGCTTTGCCGGTTCGGCGACCGACACCGAAGACGGAACGCTCACCAGTTCGATGACTTGGACCGCGACCGGCCTCGGCGAGATCGGCACCGGCGGCAGCTTCCAGGCGACTTTGCCCGACGGCGTTTACACGATCACCGCGAGCGCGACGGATTCCGGAAACAAGACTGGCAGCAAGTCGGTCACCATCACCGTCGGCAGCCCGCCAGAAGAGGCGACCGAAGTCTCCGTCTCGGCGATCACTTACTCGACTTCCGGCGGCAGGGGCGGCACTAAGAACCTGCGCGTCACGATCGCGCTGCTCGACAACCTCGGCGCAGTCGTGGCCGGCGCTACGGTCACGATCACCCTGTCCAACAACGATGGCGGCTCGTGGGTCGGAACCGCGACGACCGGTTCGGATGGCACGGTCACGTTCCAACTGCGGAACGCTCCGGCTGCGACCTATACGACCGTCGTCGACAGCGTGTCTGCTTCGGGTCTGACCTGGGACAGCGTGACACCGCCGAACGAGTACGAGAAGACGTAGTCGTCTGTGCTTGTGTGTTCATTTGTGGCGAAGCCGGTTAGTGGCTTCGCCACAAAGTCGCTTCTTACGCTCACCGGTCAGTCGGATACACGAACTTTCCATCGACCTCGAACGTGGCCTTGTTGACCCAGAACACCCCTTCGGTACCCCACAGCCAGTAGTCCGAAGCCATCGGCAGTTCGGGTGGCTCGGGTTCGTTTTCCGGTCTGGGCTTAGGATATATCTCGACGATCCGATGCGCGCGCCCGGCCTCTATCTCGAACCAGTAGTTCTGTTTGTCAAGCTCTGAACCCTTCAGCCCTTTCGTCTGGGTAAACACTTCCCAAGCGGCATCCAGAGCCCGCAAGTCCGCCCCGTCATACCCCTCGCCGTACAGCGAATTGACCTGGTGCTCTACGAGCGACCGCTGCTGTTCGAGGCTCTCCCGGTCTTGGAGCAGTACAGCCAGATTGCATCCAGCAACGGCCACCAGGACCAACGATGCGACGTGTTTGAAGTTTGTCATCAATTGCTTTGGACGATGCTCGACCCGTCGCGGGTTTCATCGCCTCGCATTGATTGTAACGTCGAAGCTTCGCTCATCCATCACGTACGTGATTCTGATCTTCCTCTCATCTTCGATTAGCTGTATGTCCAGGTTTTCGATCTCCTAGCGGGGCAATTTGTAGTCCAGTTTCCGATACTGTTCCATCAAGTCGTCCACATCATCGGGAACCTCTCCGGTCTGCTTGTAATAAGAGCTCACTACAGCCAACAAGGTAGTTCGGTCTGCTAACGTACTTCGTCCATCGGGCAACTTGCCCCAGATGACCACGAGCGAGTAAACGATGATCGCCACGAGCAACAACGCGACGATAACCACGCGTGGACTCAGCGTCCTTTCATTCCTTTCTTCGAGTGCCATGGCCGTTTTTCGACGCCAACCTCCCTGCGCGACTTCTGGGCGAACAGGGCTGTCAGTTTACCGGGCGGTTCAGCGCAATGGGCGAACGGTTAAATGGCGAACGGCGCGACAGCCCGTGAGCCACAATGCGCGGAAGTCTCAACGCAATCAGATGCCTTCCGGCTTCTCCTCTGGCCACGGGTCGATGCCGACTTTCAGCGCGCCCTTAGCAAACGGCACATAGTTCTTTACGCTGCCGTCCCAGGACTCCGTAATGGTCGCCCTGAGATCTTCGGGTGTGCTGACGCGGCTGTACCACTTTTCCGCATCCTCCTCCAATAGAGTCTGAATCTTGTTGATTCGAACTAGCACCGGCATTTCGACAGCCGCGTCCATTATCTCAAGTGTTCCTCTTTTCCGCCCACTCAACCAGCCGAGATCGCCCTCGATGTCCGGCACCCTTGCGTACGACTTGAGGTCTCTGTCTTCGTCGCAAAGAAGGGTCGCACAGTACATTATTCGAAAGTACGGCGACCAGGAACTGATACTCAAGGTCGCTGAGTGCTGCACACCCTCTAGGTTCTTGAAGTAGTGCCGCCTGCGCACGCGCAAGCCCCGTACCCCGACGAAATACCGCTTGACCGTGCTCTCTATCCCCTCTCGGGCTTCGATGACCTTGTCCGACTCCACGCCTTGATGATACTCCGGCTATTTCATGTAGCCGCTGGTCGCGAAAGAGCGGAAGCCGCCGATGCTGCCGGTAATAGGAAGAGGATCGGGGCTGAGCTGCGTCCTGTCCCAACTACTCTTCGCCAGCAATATCGGCATGGTAATCCTTCAAATGAGATTCCAGCTCTACAAGCGCTCCGCGCAGGTCGGTTTCCAGCGGCTGTAGGTCCGCGTCTACCTCGCTTAACAGATAGTAACGTCCCTCTCTGTCGTCTGCGACGAAACAGATGCCGAACAAGCACTCGTCGTCCTCCGCAATAGACTTGATGCACTCACGTGTTGGCCAAACCATGATCCGGCCGGATACACCGAGGAAATCCCAATGCTCAGTCTTGAAGCCATCGACGTGTTCGACGAGCTGCAAGAAATCCGCAGGCAATGGCGACCCGAGAAATCTCTGGTATGCATCAACGATCTCTTGGCTTTTCGGTGGAAAAAACTCTGTCGCATGGTGAGATTCCGAGAACGATCTAGCCTGCGCGCTTTCGAGCTGATCGATGGGTATTGCCTCGGGGTTCTCGCCTGGAGTATCAAGATCGTTCACCAACACGACTTCGAAGTTCTCCGCTGAGACATCGGTCGGCAAATCTCCCGGCGGCTCCGACAGTGCGATCGAGTCAAGTAGCCCGCAATTTACGACAATATTGGCTCGGTAATCGTTACCACCAGAGGCACCAAAAACAAACGCCGCGGTGCTAGATGGATAGCGATTTGGAAACATCGGCAGCTCCGATCTTGCAGAACGCCGACCTAGGACTAGACCGATCCACTGGTCCGCTGGTTTATGTGCAACTCGCGTGATCGCAGAAATTTGATCCTGCGCGATGTCGCCGAGGCTCGGCGGTAACCGACGGACGAAGGCTTCCAGAATCGCCGCGTCAAGGGCGCTCATGTCGCGCTTCTCAGTGATCAATCCCCAGAATCGGTTCCAAGTCCTATGGATGACATTCATTCTCGCCTACAGTATTACTCGAGTGCTATCATATACATTACGCCTACCGAACCGCCCAAGAACATTCCGACATAAACACGGGGAATGCGATCGGCCATGCGAATAATGAACGGTCACGAGGCGCGGTAGTCATTTTGTAGTCAGATGTAGTCGGGCTTGCCCTCTGGCCACGGGTCGATGCCGACTTTCAGCGCTCCCTTTGCCATCGGAATGTAGTTCTTGAGTTTGTCGTGCCAAGCCTCTCTGATCGTTTTCCGGAGGTCTTCGGGCGTACTGACGCGGCTATACCACTTTTCCGCATCCTCTTCCAATAAGGTCTGGATACGGTTGATTCGAGCTAGCACTGGCATTTCGATAGCCGCGTCCATTATCTCAAGTACTCCTGGTTTCCGCCCGCTCAGCCAACCGATGCCGCCGAAGATATCTGACACTCTTGCGTATGACTTGAGATCACTGTCTTCGCCACACAGCAAGGTCGCTTGGTAGTCCATATCGTAGTCCGGGCCGTACGAACCTCTTGCGAGAAAGGCGGCGTGTTGAACACCGTCAAGATTCTTGAAGTAGTGCCGCCTGCGGATCCTGAACCCCCGCACTCCGACGAAGTACCGCTTGACCGTGCTCTCGATCGCCTCTCGGGCCTCGTTGACATTGTCTGAGTCCATATCTAAATACTACTCCAGCTAATTGAAGAAGCCACTGTTGGCAAACGATCCGAAACCGCCGATGGTTCTGGGAATGTTGAACTGGACGGGAGGCGGCATATCGTAGGTCCATACCTGCCCCTTCCAATCGCCTCCATACGCGCGCTGTGCTGCCTCAAGGTATCTTTGCAACTGATTAGTGCCCACGCCGATCTGCCGGGCGTTGGACGGCTTTATCTCGATAATCGTCTTTGTTGTTTTATCCAGAATGTCCGGTCTCATTCTCGTACCTTCGATCACCTTATCAAGCCTCAGCGTGTCCGTCTGGAACCGCTTCCCTAACTGGTGAAAGCGGAAGCCGTATCCTCTGGCCGTCTCTCCAGCTTGACGCGCGAGTTGCGGAAGCCTGCCAGATCGTACAGCATGTCGTCCAATCTGGCTTGCTGTGACGCCAACACCCGGTCCTGCACCGGCGAGCCATCTGAGCCAGTTTGGAATCAGCGTGTACACCGCGCGCCAAAGGGACGCCTCCTCCGCTGTCGCTGCAGCACCAGCTGCAATATCGATTCGAACCAACCCTGACGCGTCAAATCCGCTGACAGGACTGTTGTCTATGTAGGCGTACCAATTCCGTCCACTTCCAATCGGATCGGGGGTCAGAAATCGCCCGGTGTCGGGGTCGTAGTAGCGGTGGCCGAGGAGCTTGAGGCCGTTGGCCTCCTCCTGGTAGCCGAAGGCGCCGCCGTAGCCGAACGGCCCTTGCCAGGTGCCGGTCGAGGACACGAGGTTGCCGTAGGCGTCGTAGACGCGCGAGGCGGTGACCGCCCCGGAAGCGGAAGACTGCGCGGAGGCGTTCTTCAGACCCGAGTGCTGGAACGTCGAGACCTCGTTCTCGCGGCGCGAGATCCCCGGCGTGTACTGCGCGACCCCGTCCGAAAGAACAGGCGAGGTGACGCTTAGCCCGCCCCGCTTGAAAGTGCGAGAACCGCTGACGCCCGATGAAGTCGCCCGCGCGCCGAGACCGTTGTACGTGAAGGAATCCGTCGCCAAGCTCGGGTACGTGATCTGCGTCACCTGGCCGTCGTAGTCGTAGTCGAACTGCGTCGTGCCGCCGACCCCGGAGATAGCGGTCGTGCGGCCAGCAAGGTCGTAGGAGTACGTGCGCGGGTTGAACCCGCCGGTGATCGAGAGCAGCTTGTCCGCGTCGTCGTAGGCGTACGTCTCGGTAACGCCGTTGACCGTGCGGGAAAGACGGTTTCCGTTCGCGTCGAACGAGTACGAAGCGGAGTAGCTGACAGACGGCTTCGCCTCGGCGATCAGCTGGTCGATGGCGTCGAACGAGTACGCGGACCACACCCCGCCCTCTAGCGCGTCGGTCACCCGCGAGGCGACGTCCCAGACGTACTCCTTCCGCTCGATCTCAACGCCCAAAGAATCCCAGACGATCACCGAAAGAGGCCGCGAACGGGGCTCGAATGCGACCGTCTCGGACGGCACCGTAAAGTTCCAACTTCGAAACGCTCCGACTGCGACCTATACGACCGCTGTCAAAAACATGTCCGCGACAGTCCTCACCTGGAAGGGCGTGACACCGGCCAACTCATTCGTCAAGACTTAGTGGTCTGAGCTTGTGTGTTCCTTCGCGCGAATCTCAAAAAGGCCAAGTGCCACCGAGGCGGGACGTTACGAATCGGTCTCGATCGACATCTACTAGCCGAATCGTCCTATTTCCTGTTCGGACGTAAACTTCGTGCTGCTTCTTTCCCGATTCGTTCTTGCTGACGACGTACGTGACGCCGGGTATCGCCGAGACGCCGACGACGCAGACAGTCCGTTTTCCCCGCATCTCCATCGAGACCGTGTAGCCCGCGTGTGGGTGAGGATACAGGGAGTTCCTTACGTGTTCGTGCAACAGAGCCTCGTATCTGTCGAGGTGCTTGTCTTGAAACAGCTCGGCTACTTCGTCGTCGATGCCGTGAACGGACCCGTCGTCTGCAATTCCAATAATGAGATCGCCTCCGTCCGAGTTGGCGAACGCTGCGATCGTCCTAAGCACACCAGCACGCAGGTCTCCGTCCTTTCGACCGCTCCTCTTGTTCCAAAGCAGCGCAGACTTGTACTCAAGTCTGCTTGATTCTACGGATCTGTCTTCGCTGGCTTCATCCATATTAAAAAGGGCACCGGATTGCCGGTGCCCCTCAAGTTTCGGAACGAAGCCGCTACTATGAGTGCTTCATCCGCACCACCCATGATACTGGCTTGGGCACTCCGTTCTCAATCAAGACAGCATCGCAGGAAAGAAACGTGTACTTCTCCCCAAGGTACGACTTGCCCACCAGGTCGTACGGTCTGATAACTCCCAGATCGACGCTGATCGTGCCGTCCTGGTTAAGTTCGGAGGCCGACCAGTCTATGGTCTGACCTGCGATATCGACCCTGTTTACAACTCCGTTCTGGATCTCAAGATAGAACTCCTCGAAGTGGTAAGTGAGGTTGAACGAGGGCAGTTGCCCCTCGTCGACCAGGGGCGGAATAGGCTGTGTCATTGACAGCAGCACTTCCACCGCGCCAAATGAGGTGCTGTAGCCTGCTGAAGTCGGAGCCACGTTTGGTGGCGGTGTGCTCGTGATTGGGCTGATGCCGTTTCCAATAAAAGTTGGTATATTCATTTCTGTTTCACCTCTTAGTTGATCGCCGAAGCGACCGACCCATTATACGCACAGTTCTGAGTCGAAGCTACGAAATGTCCCTTAAAAGGTCCATGACGGCAGGAAGTACGTCCTCAGGACTCAAGAGCTTGCCGACAAGCTCAAGCTCCCGCCAGCGATCCTCGGACAGTGCGTCCCTCAGACTATCCTCGATCTCGTCGACCATCCCCTGCCGAGGTGCGAATCCGGCGCCTTCAATCTCCTCGTACAGCACTTTCGCCACCCCGAGCGTTCTAGCGGCCTGTTCGTAGCGTTCAGTTAGGCACAGCACCAGCGAGAGCCTTAGTACGGTTGGAGCCGCAGTTGCCGGATTGTCCATGCCAGATGCAATCAACAGATCAAGTATACCAACGCACTCTGCTACATTCGACGTGAGCCTGAGCGCATCACAAAGATTCAGCCTTAGCATGTGGATTGTCTCGACCGGGATTAAACCGCCATCGGTCGAGAGCGTTCGCTCCAGGACACTGACCGCCTCCCCGTACTCGCCTATCTGCAAAAGCAGATTAGCAAGGTTGCCGGCACTCTTCGCCCATCGTGGAACGTCGCCTTCGACTAGCAGCAAGTTGAACGCTTCCACCAGATACTGCCGCGCCTCTTCGTACTCACCTTTTTGGTTCTTCAGACTTCCGAGGTTAGATAGCACGCTCGCCACCCAAAGGTTGTCGTTTCGCTTTCGGGCTTCCTCCAACAACAGCCTGAACTGCCCCTCGGCTTCGTCGAAGTCGCCATTGACCCATAGCATGACGGCAAGCGCGTTGTCCGCCTCCGGAGAATACTCGCCAGACTGATCGAGCAAGCATTCCGTAATAAGCCGGATACCGTCGAAAACGTGCCCGTACTCGGTCCAAAACCTCGTCATCTTTGTGCAGAGAGACTTGCCAGCCGGATCGCCCGTCGAGACGATCTCTTGGAGAATAGTTCGGACAGTCGCATACCTCTTGGCAAGGAATCTGAAGTCTCTGTCCGTCTTCTCACCTTCGGAGTAGGCATACGCCTCGTTGATCAGCCGCTCAACGTAATCTCGCATCCTTTGTGAACGGATTTCGGATGGTCGAGAAATCGAATACTCCCGGACGGGCGCCAGCATGTGGAACCAAGGCTGGCCTTCCTTGTCGAACGACCTCACGACCAGGCTCTTCCTGACCAGGGCGGTCAGTACGATGTAGGCTGACTCGCGAAAAAGCACTTCCTCGGCGTCTACGAGCTGAAAAGAACTGCTGAAGCCAGCGAGGATTTCCGCGGACTCGCGCTCATCCTGATCCAGCAGGTCATAGCTCCACCTTATCGTCGCTTCCATAGTCAGGTGCCTGTCTTCGCCGTCCATACGGAGGTCCTTTAGTCCTATCTTCAGCCGAGCAAGGCACTCACTAACGCCAATTACTGACGAGTGCCCGGCAGCATGCTCAATAGCAAGAGGCAGACCGGCTACCCTTGAGCATATCTCGTCTATAAGGTCGAGTTCCGCCAGATCGGGATCGTAGATTGCCCTTCGCTCTTGCACGCGCTCGATGAACAGGCTTCTAGCTTCCGGCAGAGGAGGCACTTCGATAACGATCTCGCCACCGACGCTGAGCGCTTCGCGCGAGGTCGCGATCACCTGTGACCTTGGAACGTGCGAGAGTATGTCGAGGATCGCAGACCGCGCGCCTGCAAGGACGTGCTCGCAGTTGTCCACGACGAACAGGCAAGACTTCGAGCGGAACTCGTCAACGACCGCATCGACGCCCCCGCCGGTCACGCCACACTGGTCGGCCAAGGCCTGACCTACGCTGTCTACTCCTGTCACCGGCGCAAGGTAGACGATTCTACAGATCTCCACTCCTTCGCCAAGAATCCGCGCGGCAGCCTGGGTCGCAAGCCTTGTTTTTCCCGCCCCTCCGCATCCGGTGAGGGTTACCAGCCGACTCGCCCGGATCGACAGTTCGATTCTGTCCATGAGGCTTTCGCGCCCCACGAACGAGTCGAACAGAGTAGGTAAGGTGTGGTCGTACAGGTCCAGGCCCTTCAGTCCAGGTTTCTCGGGGTACATGAAATGAACGTCGAACGCAATAACGCGCTCTGGCGGACTCAGGTCGCTGAAGGAGTGACGCCCAAGTTCCTGAGTCTCCCCGGGGTCGATGACCTTTGTGAGCTTTTCGACGATCTCGCCGACCCCGAGCAAGCTGCCGGGAACTGCCTTGGACGAGACCTCGGACAGCTTTGAAATCCACCGCCCGGTCGTGTACTGGCCGATCTCTGCGAGGGCTATCGTGACGGGCGCATCCTCGCCGACAGCCTCTCTTAGCGACCTGGCCGCATCAAGAGCAGTTGAAGTCCCACGGAACAGGTACACGCACTTCCGGCGTTCCTCCACGGCGACCCCGCCAAGAGGAGCGAAGACACACCTGCACTTCTCAGTGCACATCGCGCTTCCATCAGGATGTGACGCTACAAGGACGCACCTCGCCATTCCTCATTTTAGCAGAGCCTATTCGACGCTACGGTACCGAGCCAGCAGGTACCGAAGAAGGCGTCAGCCGAGCGAGGTAGTTGAATCCGCTGGCGCCCGTGCTGTACGCCATCAGCACCGACAGTCCGACGCAAGACACGCGGAGCGCAAATGCGTTTGCTCTCTTCACAACCCTACCGTTCAATTTCATCTTCATCTCCACAGCCGAATTCCGGCCGTCAAAAAGGAGATAGTGATGTCGCGCTGTTTTGTCAAGCCCTTTTCTGGAATTTCTCTTGTCGCACACGACTACGGCGGTGTGCAACCGCGCCTATTTGCCACGGAGGCGAACGGCGCGACAGCCCGTGAGCCAACGGAGCGCTGGTCCGGAAAGGAGGAAGGGACTGCCTCTGTCTCGCCCCCTCTCCTCAATCCTCTCCCTCAAGGGGAGAGGAGACGCGGCCATCTTTCTGGGGTCGCTGTGGGAGGGGAGTTGCCGTGCGGAGGCGGGATCATCAGCCCGGGTCGCGTCTCTCCCAGGCAGGTAATCTCCAGACAGAGGAATTGAAGAATGGAAGACGTTGTTCTACTCAGCGGAAAGCGCACCCCGATCGGCTCGTTTCAGGGCGCGCTAGCGTCGATGTCGGCCCATGAACTGGGCTCGATCGCGATCAGGGCGGCGCTCGAATCCGCAGGTGTCGCCGGAGCTGATATCGACGAGGTTTATATGGGCAACGTGCTAAGCGCGGGCCAGGGGCAGGCGCCCGCTCGCCAGGCGAGCATCGGCGCGGGAATCCCGAGCAGCGTGCCGTGCACGACGGTCAACAAGGTGTGCGGCTCGGGCATGAAGACGATCATGCTCGCGGCCCAGGCGATCAAGCTCGGCGACGCCAGGATCATGGTCGCCGGTGGGATGGAGTCCATGACCAACGCGCCGTACATCCTCGACAAGGCTCGGCAGGGGTACCGGCTCGGCGACGGAACGCTCATCGACAGCATGGTCCACGACGGTCTTTGGGATGCGTACAACGACTGCCACATGGGAACCTGCGGCGACAAGACTGCCGCTGAGTTCAACTTTAGCAGGGAAAAGTTAGACACATTCGCTGCAAACAGCTACGCCCAGGCATTGGCGGCACAAGAGGCCTGCAAGTTTGTAGACGAGATTGTGGAGGTCTCGATTCCGCAGAGAAGAGGCGACCCGATCCTGGTTTCGCAAGACGAGGAGCCGGGGCGCGGAAAGCCGGAGAAGCTGCCCAAACTGCGGCCAGCGTTCGGCAAAGAGGGCGTCACGACCGCCGGAAACGCCAGCAGCATCAACGACGGAGGGGCCGCGACGGTGCTGTCGAGCGCCGCAGAGGCCGAAAAGCGCGGTCTCAAGCCGATCGGTAGGATAGTCGGATACGCGTCGCACGCGCAGGAGCCGGAGTGGTTCACCACCGCTCCCGCGTTCGCGATTGAAAAGTTACTGAAGTCCACCGGCAAAACTGTTGACGACATCGACCTGTTCGAAGTGAACGAGGCGTTCAGCGTCGTCGCGCTCGTCGTTGCCGACAAGGTTGGCATCCCGAGCGACAAACTGAACGTCAACGGCGGCGCGGTCAGCATCGGCCACCCAATCGGGATGACGGGAACGCGCCTGGTCATCACGGCGTTGCACGAACTCCGTCGGCGCGGCGGACAGTACGCGATCGCAACACCGTGCATCGGTGGCGGCGAAGCGACCGCAGTTTTGATCGAAGCTCTGTAGGCCGCGCGCGTTTTATTTTTTCTGAGAAGCGTTGGCGAGATTCGCGCGCGCGTTGCGCCGCAGACCGTCGAAACCTGCCCGACGCACAGGCGATCCGCGCGTCAACTTGTCCCACTCGTCGTAATCGATTTGAGCAAGCTCCTTTAGCGACGGCCACTCGCGCCGTTTTAAGAAGTCGCTCTCCGTCGTCTCCGTAGCACGCAAAGGATGCGCTTCGCGAGCTTTGTTGAACGGGCACACGTCTTGGCAGATGTCGCATCCGAATGTCCAGTCATCGACTAGTTCTTGTTGCGACTTATTAAACTCATTCTTATGCTCAATAGTTAAATAGCTAATGCACTTCGAACTGTCGATCTGCCACCGGTCTTCGTGCGGCACGATCGCCCCAGTCGGACACGCGTCTATGCACATAGTACAGGTGCCGCAACTCCCTACCGCAGGCTCATCCGGCTCCAGTTCCAGCGAAAGAAGCAAGACGCCGATGAAGTACCAGCTGCCACGATGCGAGTCGATCAGGCAAGTGTTCTTTCCGATCCACCCCAGCCCCGCGCGCATCGCCATCTCCCTTTCCAGAACCGGCGCAGAATCCACGCAGGCCTGCCATTTTAAACCTGAATCATGGTCTGTAATGCACCGTCCCAACTGCCGCAGCTTGCCACGCATCACCTTGTGATAGTCCCGTCCAAGCGCGTACTGCGCGATCCTCGGGAACCCCTCTTTATGTGAGACATTCTGATGGTAGTTCAACCCAACGACAAGAGCCGAGCGTGCCTCGGGCAGGAGGTTAGTCACCTGCTCTCGCAGCTCGCGCTGCTCGTGCAGATACTCCATTCCCGCGTGCAGTCCCCGATCGATCCATGCATTATAGTTAGCGATAGTCGTAGCCGGTTGCACATCCGCAATTCCGACAAGATCGAAACCGACTTCACGCGCCCAGTCGCACACCTGCTGTTTCATAACCGGCTTCCCAATTCGATCCAATGCTCGTCCTCGAGCTGGTGCGGACGGATCGATTCGCTCAGACCAAGAGCAACGATTGCGTCGATGACTTTGATCCTGGCATAATCGCCAGAGAGATTGTTGACAAGCGTCTTTCGCGGCTGAACAAAACCCGCTCGCACGACATCGAACACCTGCTGCGAAACAGTACCGTCAAGCGGCGTCAGCTGAAGCACGACGCTGGACACTTTCGGTCTCGGAACAAACGCCCCCGGCGGCACATTGCAGACTTTGCTGATCGAAAACTGCAGCTGCAAGAACAAGGACAGCGAGCCGCGCCTACGATCACCGGGCAAAGCTAACACGCGCTCGCCGACCTCCCGTTGCATCATCAGTATCGCCGAGTCGATCCGTTCGCGCTGCGCGGCGATCTTAGTCAGCAGCGGACCGGTGATGCTGTACGGCATGTTCGAGACGACGCAGCGCGGCGCTGGCAACGACTCCAACAACTCGCCTAAATCAACCTTGAGCACGTCCGCTTCGACAACCGTCGCGCCAGGGCAGATCTCGGACAAAATCGCGATCATGCGTTTGTCGAACTCGATTGCTGTAACTCTGGTAGCGCCTTCGACAAGTCTGGTGGTGAGCGCACCTGCCCCAGGGCCGATCTCAAGAACGCCTTCATAGCCGGAAGCAAGCAAGACGATCTCGTCGACCACGCGATCTGAGATCAGAAAGTGCTGTCCGAGGCGCTTGGTCAGCCTTACCCCGTGCCGTTCGAGGGTGTCTCTGAGCTCGGCAGCTCGATCACGTTCTCGAAGATGTGAACCTTCACCTGCCGTCTTCCCCACCGTAGCGCTTCCTTTCGGCCCTCGATGCACACGTCAATTATGTTCCCTTTGATCGCCGATCCGGTGTCCTCCGCGATCCCAAATCCGTAACCTTCGACATACATCAGCGTCCCAAGCGGGATAACTCGCGGGTCAACGGCTATCGCGCCGTACTCCGCTTTGGTGCCGGTATAGGTAAGGAAAGTCGGATGCCTGCGGCCCGCATCCGGCGTATATGCGGTCGATTCCATCTCGACGACTTTCGCGCGCGTGTAGGTGCCGCTCGACACACCGCGGTTGCTAGGCCTGCCCATCTTGAAGATCGCCGGCACAGGATCTGTGACCGTTTCTCGGATCAGCTTTTCGTCGATCACAGTGCCGTCTCGAACGATCTGCTGAAACTCACGGACGATTCGGCCTTCGACACCGTATCCGAACTTCAGCAAGGCGCCGCTCTGCATCTGGTTGTCAAAGACGTACTTGACCTGGTACGGCAAGCGAACGTGTTCGACACGGAGCACGACCTCGCTCCCTTTCGGCGATGACTGCAGCGCAAGCACCGAGTTTAGGAGAAGAGTGAGGAAAACAACCGCCGCGAAATAAGCGATCCTACGCATACTGGCCTGCCGCCCGGAGCCGTTCGCCGTCGAAGGAGGCAGGCACAGAATATACCCATTAAGCCGATTATGAGCCTGTGATCTGGCGCGCGGCCAGGTTCAAATGAGTTCAACGATCAGGGGCCTGACGGCCTCCGACCACTAGTTCTTCAGCCGCAAAATCGAAACTGGGCAAGGCGCCCTTTCGCTGGTTGTAATCAGGTAGTGCCCGTCCTTGCTGTAACAGATCGCCTCGCCCTGTACTTCGATCGGGAGGCGGATTTGCTTCGGCTCTTGATTCACCCAATCTTCGAATTCTTCCGGCACTTCGTACTCCAGCGCTGCGCTATATGTACGGATTACGACATGCTTGCCATCTGGTGAGACATCCCCACCTGTCACCCAAGTCCCGCCGAAGCCCTTCGTATCGACTGGGATGTTCCGGATGTGCCGCAGGGTGTAACTTCCCGATCCTGTTGGCTTCTTAAGCATGTAAACGCCGGTGACACCGTCTCTCGCCTTTGTGACGAGGTAGATGTCGCCAGTCTGCGTGACGAACATTGCTTCGCAGTCGTGCGCCTTGTCGGGGTATTTGAGCGTGTAGCTTTCGAAGAGAATGTAAAAACCATCGTCTGTCCACGTCGGCTCATGCACACGGTAGATCACGATCTCGTCGCGGACTCTGGCGTTGTCGCCTATGTCGCCGAGGTAGATGTAGGGGTTTCCATCAACCACCGCGCTCGCCATGTCCTCCCAGTCCCTCGCTTCGATAAGTGCTAGCTCGTAGGTGCCCTCGACTTCGCCGTCTCTGTTGAAGCGGAAGAACCGGGCCTTGTCTCCGCTGTCGTTGTGGGTGTAGAAGACGCCTGCTTCTATGTTGCTCGCCGCAACGCCAGAGCTTTCATCGATCTGCGGATCGTCCAACTCGCACAGGTCCTGTGGCGGCCCCCACTGGCGATCCTGCACGGGAGCAGCAGCGCAAGAGCCGAAGACGATCAGAACCCCGATAAGCCAGCGTGTCATTCCAAAATCCTACCCCTTGCGCGAGTTGCGCCAGTTCTTCATGTTGTCGTAGAACAGGTACTGGTGCGCCCATCCGGCAAGCTCGCCGTGGTCAGCGCGGAACCGATCGCCAATTGCCTGATACCGGCTTGCGGTCAGCGATTTCCCTTTCCACTCCGGGAAGTAGAGCCGCACAGCCGCCTGCCACAAGTGGGTATCGACGGGGACTGCCTGTGTGTGGTGCAACGCGAACAGGCAGATGCAGTCAGCGAGCTTCGGACCGATCCCCGATAGCGCAATCAGCTCTTTGTGCGCAGTCTCGTACGGTTTTGCTTTCAGCGATTCGAGCCACTCCTCCCCGCCCCGTCTGAGCATCTCTCGGGCCGCAGCCGGGATCGTACGCGCGCGGTAACCGAACCCAAGTTCGCGAAGATGCGACTCCTCAATCTCGGCGATCACCTGGACAAGCGGAAACCGATGAACTGGCTGTCCCTGCACATCAGCCATCGGCTCGCCGAAACTCGCAAGAGACCTGACCATTGTCAGAATTCTCGCGATGTGGTTGTTCGACGTGCAGAGGAAGCAGAACGTCTCCTCGACTGCGTCGCTCGGCTTCATCAAGCGCAGACCCGCAAGCGAGTCGATGTATTCGGCCAGCTCCGGCGCACTAGTGACGATCTTTCGGCAATGCTTTTCGACGTCCTCATCCAGCCTCAGCAGATCGCGAAAGGAGGCTTGACTGGCGTTCGTTTTGACCGCGTAGTCTTCCCCGTCTACGAAAACCTCGTACCAGTTGCTACCGTCGACGCCCAGCCATCTGTTCGGCTCGATCTCATCCCAACGGAAGACCTGACCGCTGGTCACGCACAATCGAAAGTCAAGAGCGGTCTTCGGGATATTGAGATCAAAGCTGGTCAAATCGATCCCCCCGGAACCATCTCAAGGAACTGTTCTTCCGTGAGGACTGTCGTCCCCAGTTCCTCTGCCTTGGCGAGCTTGCTTCCGGCCCCCGGACCGGCGACGACGTGCGTTGTGTTCTTGCTGACGCTGCCCGCAGTCTTTCCGCCGAGGCTTCGCACGAGCTTTTCGGCATCGCCTCGCGTGAACCGTTCGAGCTTTCCGGTAAAGACGAATGTCTTCCCGGCGAACTCGGCGCTACCGGAAGTTGCTGCTTCGATCGGTTCGACCCCGGTCGCCAGCAAATCGTCGAGCAGGTTTTGATTCTCATCGAGTTCGAGCCACTCTTCAACTTCGCTGGCAACTTTGGGGCCGACGCCGTCGATCTCCATCAGACAGTCATAGCTCGCGCGCCTGAACTCCCTGAGCGAACCAAACGTGTTGGCCAGATCGACCGCAGTCCGCTCTCCGACAAACCTGATCCCGAGAGCGAACAGGAATCGCTCGAGCGGTCTCGACTTCGACTCCTCGATCGCCGCGATCAAGTTCTCGACGCTTTGCTCGCCCATTCGGTCCAGCTCGACCAACTCGTCGCGCCTGGCCTTCAAACGGTAGATGCTCGGCAGGTCGTCGAGCCATCCCAGCCCGAGAAACCGCACGATCTGCCTTTCGCCGAGACCGTCGATATCCATCGCCCTCTTGCTGACGAAGTGCGTGAGCTTCGCGGCGATCTGCGCATCGCATCCGGCCCGGTTGGGACAGCGCAGCGCGACGTAACCCTCCTCCTCGACCAGCGCCGTTCCGCACTCCGGGCACTCGGTCGGCATGCGAGGAGGCTTGGCTTTCTTCGGTCTCTTCTTGAGGACCGGGCCGATCACTTCCGGGATGACGTCGCCCGCGCGCTGCACGATAACCGTGTCCCCGATGCGAACGTCCTTCTCGGTCATGTCGCTGAAGTTGTGGAGCGTCGCGCGGCTAACCGTCACGCCGCCGACCTGCACAGGCGCAAGGTGAGCGACCGGCGTGACGACGCCCGTGCGACCAACCTGCCACTCAACGTCCTCCATGATAGTGAACGCTTGCTCTGCCGGAAACTTATACGCGATCGCCGATCGCGGCCCGCGCGACGTGCTCCCCAAATCCGCCTGTGCGCTCAGATCATCAACTTTGATCACTGCGCCATCGATCCCAAACGGCAAGTCAGACCGGTGCTGCCCAAGCTCCTCCACGTAATCAACGATCCCCTGAGCGCCGTCGCAAACGCGAGCTTCCTCTCGCACCTCGAAGCCCAGACCTCTAAGCCACGCCATCAATTCGGACTGCTTGCTGAAACTCTCGCTGCTCGTCTCGCCGACGCCGTATGCGAAGAACGTCAGCTTTCGCGCAGCGGTCTCACGGCTGTCGAGTTGGCGCATTCCTCCGCTCGCGGCGTTGCGCGGATTCGCGAACACCTGCTCGCCTGCCTCGGCCCTTTCCGCGTTGAGCTGGTCGAACACGGATTGGAACATGACCACTTCTCCGCGCACTTCGAGCAGCCCAGGAACAGCCGCGCTCAATCGCAGAGGGAGACCGCGGACCGTTCGTGCGTTGTGGGTCACGTTCTCTCCGGTGGTTCCGTCACCGCGGGACGCAGCGACGGTGAGCAGCCCGTCGACGTAGGTCAGCGAAAGAGAAAGCCCGTCGAACTTCAGTTCCGCAAGATAAGAAACAGTCTCGGCTTCAAGCGCCTTCCGAACCCGCTCGTCGAAAGCCCGCAACTCATCGACCCCGAAAGCGTTATCGAGCGACAACATCGGGACCGCGTGTCTGTGCTGTTCGAATTTCTCGATCGGCGGCGCGCCGACGCGGAGGGTCGGGCTGTCGGGCGTCTGCAACTCCGGACACTCGCCCTCGATCTGGACGAGTTCGGCGAACATCTCGTCGTATTTGCTGTCGCTGATCTCCGGCGCGTCCTGCTCGTGGTAAAGCCGGTTGTGCCGCTCTATCTGCTCGCGAAGCTGCTTTGCGCGTGCGGCCCTCGTCATCGAATCAGAACTTACCCGCAGCGGGAGAGTTCGAGTACGCCGAACGGAGAATCAGGCTGACTCGCCGCTGCGTGAATCAACTTTCCTGACCAGTTCCATGGTCGTGCTGAGCTTTCGCGTTTTCAGCATCTCCCCGTCCATGCTGAACTCTTCGCCCGTCGACTCTGCGACCATCTTGAGCGAATGGACGAGCCCCTCCCGAACGTCGAACACGACCGTGCCTTGTCCTGTCATGACAGTCTTGACGGAGCGCACCGCTTCCTCTCGCTCGTCGACCACTTCGAGCGCCTCGTTTTCTAGCGTCTCGTACTCCTGGTCGATCTTCATAGCAACAGTGATCAGGTCGCCATCGATCTTCAACAGCTTGCATCTATACTTCATCGGACCGTCGCTGAACGGCTTTTCGAACGTCCACTCCGATCCCACGCTGAGGTCTGTCTTCGGAAAAACGATCGGCACGTAAGTGATGTCTGGAAACCGCTTCACATCCAGCCCCGGCAAACGAATCGGCGGTCTGGTGTCCGGCGCGTCGGTCTTCAGGATCTTCCCGCTCGGCGACAGCTCGATCTTGGTTCTTGGAAAAAACTCCGTTACGCTTTCCAGGCCGAACGGAAGGGTCGCGTCGTTAAAGGTGATCTTGAAGCTCGTGATTTCGCTGACCGCTTGAATCGCGTTCTTTCGCGCTGGCGCCTCGCCGACTACCGACAGGCCCATGGTGACGACGACTAGCCCCTCGGTCCCGCCCAGCACGGGAATGAACCCGTCAAAGGTCATCGCTGTTTCGTACTCGATCGCGGTTGTCGCATCGAAACCGTACTGAAACGGCGCGAGAACAAGTGCAAGATAGATCAAACCCATCGCCGTGAGTGTAGCTTTATGGGGGGCATTGGAAGCCACAATTAGGTGAATTGGCCAATGCCGAAGTTTCAACCGCTGCCGCTGAGAGAAGGAACGCTGCTCGACGACCGGTACGCCGTCGGTCGATTCTTGGGTCGTGGCGGGTTCGGCATCACCTATCTTGTCGAAGACTTGGTTCGAGGTGACGACGCCGTACTGAAGGAGCTTGCGCCGCAAGCAACACGGAGGCTCGACAACGACGACCTCGACTTTTCGTTCATCGGGCCGGCTGAGGCGCAGCGGTTGAGACGGCAGTTCACGGCAGAAGCCCGGATCCTGCGCAGGGTCGCGATATCGCGCGTCCCGAACTTCCGGTCCGTCTTCGACGAACATCAAACTGCGTATCTCGTGACCGACTACGTTCCGAACGCGACCCCACTTTCTAAAATCGTGGCTCAATCTGGCGCCATGAGCGTGGAAGACGTAACCAGCATCGTGGAGCAGCTCCTGGAATCGCTCGAGCAGTTGCACAGACGTAAGCTGCTGCACCTGGATGTTAAGCCGTCGAACGTACTGCTTGCCGACGACGGTCAAGCGCACCTGATAGACTTCGGTTCGGCGCGGCAGTGGCACGCAGATCTCACCAGCGCACACGGCGTTCAGTTCTCCCCCAGCTACGCTCCGCCTGAACAGATCCTGGAAAGCGAGCGCCGAAGCCCTGCAACTGATCTGTATAGCTTAGCTGCGTTAGCTTATACTCTTTTGACCGGTATTCCGCCGACTGGAGTCCACGATCGGCTGGCGGGAACGCCAGTGATCCCGTTGATGTCCGTGCGACCGGACACGCCTCCGAACCTCGCTGCGGCAGTCGAGTCCGCGCTGTCGATGCTGCTGGCCGAGCGCCCCCAGTCGGCGGAGGAGTTTCGCGCGATTCTGCACGGCACTCTCGACGTCCAGTCCGAGGCCGACCGGGTGCTCGCGCTGGACGAAAAGCGGTCGAGGCTCTTGCGATTCAAGTACAGCCCGCGCCAATGCCCGGCCTGCGGAAACGTCCTCGACCGTCCCGAGCCGTTGGGCAAAGATCAGTGCCCAGTCTGCAGAGAGGGGCGACTGAAGATGCGCAACATTCACGAGCAGTCGTGCGCGACGTGCCGCGGAGGAATCCTCCACGCGGTCGACAACGAGCATAGACCGGGCGTCTGTCCCAAGTGCGATACCGGAATAATGAAGCCTGTAAAGCGGTTCGGTTTTCTGAATACAGGCGTCGTGCTTTGCGGAAACTGCGACTTCGCGCTTAAGAAGGAAGGAGAGGACTGGCGCGACGGCCTCGGCACGGCCAAGCCGTGGAGCGAGTGGCACGACGACAGCGGAAGAGCTGCGAAGACGATGATCTGCGACGTGTGCCGCGCGCAGTTCGACGTCATGCGCGACGGCCGCTGGGAGAGGACCACGAGCGACCCGATGAACGACGGTTGGACGAAGCTGTATCCGGACGAATGGGCGCGAGTCGCTGCCGGTTTGAGGCCTGACTCGGGTAACTGCCACTGCGAAGCTTGCGGCGCGGACTTCTTCCGCGCGAACGAGAAGATCACGCTCTTGAGCGACGACACGCGCGATCCGTACGGCTTCGTGGTCAGGTACGGCGGAGAGCTTTTGCGCGTCGACCTTGTCCCCTGGTTAGCGGTCGGAAAAGAGTCCGGCAAGCCCGGATTCGCCTGCCATGCCTGCGAGACCGAGTTCGACGATGCGGAAGGTGAGAGCTTGGAACTCGTGCATACGGGCCATGCGATGCTACGAGGCCGCGCCGGCGAACGCCATTCGCTGGAGGACTGGCACAGAATCTCCCAGGACTTGCCCGCCTCGGGCGACGAAGACACGCTCGATCAAGATATCACAGATGCGCTGCGAGAGGCGTACCAACACAACGAGATCGCCCTCGATCCGCGACGGCCCGATCTGGTGTGGAAGGGGCGAGCAGCAGACGTTGCGCCTGGCACGGACGCGTCGATCGTCGGCAAGTGGCTGCGTTTCGTAGTCAATGACGGCCGCATATCGTTGGGGCTCGTGCGGAAGCGCGTTGAACTGGTGAGAGACGTCGCCAGTGCGTCAGCCGACAACGGTGTGTTGACCGTCCACTTCAAGGGGATCGACGAGCCGTGGCACATTCAAGTAGAGCCGATAACGCTCAGCGTCACCTTGGAGTCGGGCAAAGAGTCCGTCGAGCTATCGGCGAGCGATCTTGCCCGCCGTCTAACCGGAGCCAGTGCGATGCCGCAAGGGGGTCGCAGGCAACCGCAGAGCTGAGTCGTCGGGCTTGTTCGTCAAACGAAGCAGCCGACCGAGAACAATCTTGATGGAACCCGCCAGCGGGAACGCGATCAGCATCCCTGGCAAACCGAACAGCGCCCCACCGCTAAAGATAACGAAAAGAGAAACGAGCGGGTGAAGATCGACCGACTTGCCGACGATCCGGGCGTAGACCAAATTGTCGTACAGAGTTGACTCGACGATATACACTCCGACGAGCACACCGGCGAACACCCACGGCGAACTGAATGTCATAAACCAGTTTCCTGAAACATCGCTGAGGCCGGTCACGAGGAAGATCAAGACGCCCGTCATCAACGCACCCAGGAACGGCACGAGCGAGAGCACTCCGGCCAGGATCGCCATGAGAATCGAATACGGCATGCCAAGAAGGCTGAATATCACCGCAGATATCAGAATGTGCACCGAGATCCCCATCAAGACGCCGCGCAGATAGTTCTTGAACACGTCGCCAATGTCCGAAATGATCGCCATCGTGTCCGCCCGAATGGCAGGCGGAATCCAACTGGACGTCCTCATCCGAAGGTTCTCCATCTCGAGCAGCATCATGTAGGCGAAGATCGGAGTGAACAGCAGAAGGAGTACCTGCGACGCCGCGCTCCCGATCATGCCGACGAGGCCGTTGAAAAAGTTTGAAATGATTCCGAGAATGTCTTCCCTTCTCGGCTCGATGTACTGATCGATGATCGCCCGCCGAGTGTTAGGCAGCCCGACCGACTTTAGAATCGGGCTGAACTCCTCTAGGGCTTGGTCAAACCAGCCGACCGGCCCCGGCGCTTGTGCCTTGACGGCGGGATTCCAACGCAGGAAAAAGTTCGCGTTCGAACGCTCGTCAGCGATCCGATCTGTCAGTAGCTGTGTGGCACCCGTCAATCCGGTCAGCTGTGAACTCACCTTCGGCGCAACCGCAACGACGAGCGCGCCGGCCAGCAGGAAAAAACCCACCGTGATGAGGGCGACCGACTTTCCGCGCGACATGCCCCTGAGGCGGAGCTTGCGAACGACAGGCTCGAGCAGCACGGCGATCAGCCACGCCACGACAAACGGCATCAAGATGCCGCGAACAGCATAGAGAAGCGCGCCTGCCAGCGCTACGAGCCCTATCCATAGGGCGATCCGCCATCCCACGATGGCGTGATTGTACTACTTTCGGACCGAGCTTACGCCGTGGGTCAGTTCGAGTCGGCGGCGCCCTTTCGCTTCGCCTTCTGCTCTGCCATCCAGTCCTCGCTCTTCGCCTTCATCGCCTTCAGCTTTGCGGCAACCTGCTCTCTGGTCTCAGAGCCGGGCTTCGGCGCAAAAAGAACGCCAGCTACTGCGCCTAGAAGCGCACCCAGTCCAAATCCTGCCAATAAATAAACAATCGCGTTCTTGTCGTCGGAACTACTCATTCGGTTTTCTCCGTGTCGTCGCTAGTTGGGAGTGCTTTCCTCCTCTTTCCTAAGTATGCCCGAAATAGCTTCAATCCTAACAGTGCAAGTGCCGGGATGAGTCCTTTCTCCTTCCAACGCTTGACGGTGTCCAGGATCGCGCCGAGCGGATCGCGCGATCTTTCCGAGAGTTGAGCGCTGATAGCGTCGATCGCCCTTTGCTGCTCCGCCACCCTGCCCGTCAGGTTTTCGAGCTTCTTGTTGATGCGCCCGAGCTCGCGCCGGGTCGCCAGGAGGCTGTTGACCGCCAGCACAGCCAGCGCCAGCAACAGCACTACAAAACCGATCAGAACACCGATTACGAGGCTTTCAGATTCCATATCACCGAATTGTGCCGCCAGCAACCACGGCCTCACCTCGATAGGCTACCGCGATCTGGCCCGGCGTCACCGCCCGAACCGGTTCGTCGAAAATGATTCTCGGGTCGTCGCCGCCAAGGATGGTTGCCGCCTTGGCATCCATGTTGTACCGAATCTTTGCGCTAACGGCCGTAGGAAGGTCAGTCTCGTCAAGCCCGCTCCAAACGACGTCCTCCAAAAGAACTTCCGTCTCCAACAGCTGCTCGTCCGGTCCGACCACGATCTGATTCGCCTGCGGCCTGATCTCCAACACGTACAAAGGGTCGCTCGATGAAATCCCAAGACCTCTCCGCTGTCCGACGGTGTAGTTGGCGACCCCGGTGTGCCTGCCCAAGACCTTTCCATCCCGATCCACCATCTCCCCGGATTTCATCGCGTCGGGGATCTTTTTTGCGAGGAACTCGCGATACCCCCCGGCTTCGCTGACAAAACAGATCTCCTGGCTATCGGGCTTGTCGGCGACCGGCAGTCCGTACTCTCTCGCCAACTTCCGCGTCGACGCTTTGTCGGCCAGCTCTCCGATAGGGAACCAGATCTTAGCCAGTTGCTCTTGGCTGAGCATATACAAGACGTAGCTCTGGTCCTTCTGCGAGCCGTTCGCCCTCAGCAACTGATACCGATCGGTGGCTTTGTCGAACCGTATTCTCGCGTAATGCCCCGTTGCAAGACGGTCGCACCCAAGCTCCTCGGCGGTCTTCAACAGTTCTGCAAACTTCACCGTCTTGTTGCACGTCACGCATGGATTCGGCGTCCGCCCGGCAGCGTACTCGCTGACAAACTCATCGATCACGCTCTCTCTGAATTCGTCCTGAAAGTTGAGAACGTAGTGCGGAATGTCGAGAATCTGGGCGACCCGACGGGCGTCGTCGACCGCCCCCAGCGAGCAGCACCCGGCGTGCCGCGGGTCGCGCTGGCTCTCCTGCCAAATCTGGAGGGTCACACCGATGACGTCGTGGCCCTCGTCTTTCAGCAACGCCGCCGCGACCGAGCTGTCTACCCCTCCCGACATCGCTATGCAGACAATTTGCTTGCGCCTCATCGTCCTGCGTCTCGAAGAGCTTTGTAAGGCGCCGAATCCAGCGTCTTCTCAAGCTTGTGAGCGCCAATGGCCAAGGGCTCTTTGCCATCGACAAAGATGATGAACGTCGGCGTAACAGGGACTGTCATTCTCTTTTCCGCCATTGCCATGTCGTCCACAACTGCCCCCCAGAGTTCCTCATCGCCCTCCCCGCTGAAGATCTTGCGCAATTCAGATTTGTCCAGGCCGGTCTGTGCGCCTATCTGCAACAGCCCCGCTCGCGACCTCACGCGCAGTGTGTTCTCCGGAGCAAAGACCAAATCAAGGAACTCCCAAAACTTCCCTTGTGTCGCCGCATACTCCGAGATGACCGCTGCATCGAGGCTCGTTTCGTGCCCCGGCAGCAGCAGGTGTCGATAAGCCAATCTCACTCCACCGGCGTCTACGATCTTCTTGACAAGCGGGTACGCCCTGCGACACGCGGGACAGTTCATATCCGCGAACTCCAACATCGTGATCTTGGCGTTCGCATCGCCCCGGATCTTGCTCGAATCGGGCAAGGCTTCCTCAAGGCTGATGCCCGTATCTACCATACCCATGATGAGGTCTGCCGACCGGGTGGTCTGATCGGCCTTGTACGCCACAAATCCTAAGGACAACATGATCGCTCCGGCGGCTACCATTGAGCCGATTGGCTGATCTTGCTTCTTGGCTGTGCCGTACTGCAACAGCGCAGCGTGAAGAATCGCGATCAGCATGATCGTTCCGAACGACGAGACGCACCACTCGCACGTTTGTCCGATCACGGCGAACGACATGTACATGAGGTAGCCGCTAAACGCGAGACCGGCAAATGCACTGATCGCGCCTACCATAGTCAGGATGCGGTACTTGCGCTCGCCGACGAGCGTACGCGCGACTGCGAGAGCGAACAGAAACACGTAGCCGGCCAATCCGATGAATGCGACGGGAATGTCGCCGACATGGCTCGACGGATGCATTTGGACCCATTGGCAGCCGAGCTTTCCGCTGCACGGAATCAGCAGGTCGTTCAAGATGAAATATGACAGCGACGCGGCTATCGCGATCCCGACGGCCGAAAGTGCAACGATCGCTCGATTGATCCAAATTGTTGTCACAGCGTAAGTATACGGGCCCGCGCCCTGGGCTTCAAGGCACCGGGCCACCTCCAAAGGTATCCTATCTGCGGCGAAAGGTCGCTCGCTGCTATGTCCAACGTCGCTTTCATCAAGTCCAGTTCCAAACCGGTAGAACGCCGTGAATCTGTCGTTCCCGGCACCTTTTTCGTGCAGACCTGGGGATGCCAGATGAACGAGGAGGACAGCGAGCAGATAGCACTGTATCTACAAGATATTGGCCTTAAACCTATACAATCCGTGCGCGATGCTCAGGTCGTCATCTTGAATACCTGTAGCGTCCGCAGCAAGCCGGAGCAGAAGGCGTTCTCGTTTTTGGGGTGGTTGCGCCCCCGGGAGACAAACCAGCGCAAGCAGGTGATCGGAGTCGCTGGCTGCATGGCCCAAATTCGTGCAGATGAGATTAGGCGAAGAAACCCGCACGTGGACTTCGTAGTTGGCACCGCGCAGATCAAGCAGATTCCGGGACTCGTCCAAGACGCTCTGCAGACCCGCCGCTTTCAAACGCGCCTGGAGCTGCCGCCTCGCAAGGGCGCAGTCGTCACCGACATCCCTCAGCGCTACCTCGGTCGGAGCGGCAAACTGAAAGCGCACGTGCCGATCCAATACGGATGCGACAAGTTCTGCACCTTCTGCATCGTGCCGTCCACACGCGGGCGCGAGCGGTCGCGACCGACGGAGCACATCGTGCAAGAGATCCGTCGGCTCGCCGAACTCGGCACGAAAGAGGTCACGCTGCTCGGGCAGACCGTGAACTCTTACGGCAAGAACCTAGCCGAGGGGCGCGTGCCTTTCAGCAAGCTGCTGCAGCTCGTTGCCGGGGTTCCTGGGATCGAACGCATTCGGTACACGTCTCCGTATCCGCGCGATTTCAAGACCGATCTTATCGAGGTGATCCGCGACGTGCCGGAGGTGATGGAGCACTGCCACATGCCTCTGCAAGCGGGCAACAACGACCTGCTCAAGCGCATGAAGCGGCTGTACACCGTCGAGTCGTTCCTGGATATCGTGGACGAACTGCGGTCAACCGTTCCGCACATCGGGCTGACGACCGACATCATCGTCGGCTTCCCAGGCGAGACGGAGGAGGAGTTCGAGGGCACGCTGGACATGATGCGCAAGATCCGGTTCGACGGCGCCTACATGTTCCGGTATTCGCCCCGGCCGGGCACGCCAGCCGCCGACATGGAGCAGGTGCCAGCGGAGGCTAGCAGAGCGCGACTACAGAAGCTTATCGAGGTGCAGAACGCGATCGGAGGCGAGCGCAACCGCGAGTTGGTCGGTCGAGAGCTGAAGGTGCTAGTCGAAGGCCGTTCGCGGAAAAACCCCGAGATGCTGCAGGGCTACACGCCCTGCTTCCGCATGGCGCACTTCAAGGGCGATGCGCAGAAGCTGAAGGGCGAGACGGTGCCCGTAAGGGTTGTAGACGGGCATCGCTGGGGCGTTTCGGCCGAGGTCGTCTGACCTCCGAGGGATTTGCGGAAAGGACTGTTTCTGCTTGGACCCCCTCCCTGACCCTCCGCCACGCCTTCGGCGCAAGGGAGGGGATAAAAGCGGAAAGGACTTTCATTGTTTAACCCCTCACCCTCACCCTAGCCCTCTCCCGGTAGTGTCCTAATTTGACTTTGACAGGTACCCTAGGCTCCCGGCGGGGCCACATGAGACAACGAATGGCAAGGCATGGCTCATCACGGTTCAACAGATTCGGAAGATCGTTCTTGCCCCATTGCCCGTCCAGAGGTATAAGCGATGCGCGATAGGGACATCCGCGCTGAATTACGAAGATTCTTGGAGCAGGAGTATACGGACGACGCCCTGATCCTGGACGAACTCGGCCTCTGCCAAGGGGAGGCGCGAGTGGACATGGTAGTGATAAATGGAGCCCTGAACGGCTACGAGATCAAGAGCGAGCGCGATACTCTACAGAGGCTAGAGGGTCAGATTCGAGTTTACGGACGTACACTCGATAGCATGACAATCGTGGTAGGCCCCAGCCATCTTGACGAAGTCATGCGGCGTGTGCCTGATTGGTGGGGAGTCATGGTTGCAAGTCCGTCGCAATGCGGTTTGACTCTAAACGACGTCCGCCCCTCTAAACCGAACCCGGCACTCGATCCATACTCGTTCGCCCAATTGCTCTGGCGTGACGAGGCTTGGGACCTGTTGGTGGAGCATGGGCTCCAACAGGGCCTGTCGAGTCGCCCGAGACCGTATCTCTGGCGCAAGCTGGCCGACTCCCTAAGTTGGGACGAACTATCAGCCGCCGTCAGGCATAAGCTGGCGGTCAGGGATGGCTGGCGGTCTGCTTCAGAGTCTTGACGATGTGCCGAACCGTTCCGACCTGACGCCATGTCGTGGCGTTTCCAGTGTTGCCCGTGTTGTTCGCACAGTTCTCAATGAACGTGTCGCCCCAGGAAAGCTTGCTGAACTCGGGTTGAGCCATCAAATCCTTGGATCGCTGCCGCATCTGTACCCATTTGTCCTTCTTGACGCTCGTACCCTTGACGATAACCCAGTCTTTGCCGCCGGTGTACCGGATACTCCCGCTCATCGTGAGCATACGAAAGTCGCGCTCCGTCCACTCAGGATGGCCGACCGCATAATCTGCGAATATCGGTCGGCGCGGCAGATCGCCTGACATTATAATGCGCGACCAGAGATCATAGTCGAGTCGTGGCAGACGGGCTATAGTGAGTCGCTTCACGGCTGCCAGGTCCTTAGGGAAAGCACCTGAGGCAACCGCCAAAGACTTCCATGCCTTCGGCGTTGGTACAGACCGCACTATCGAAACGGCAGCCATCGCCAGAACAGTCACGTCCGAACCAATCGGGCCAAAGTCAAGGATCAAGTGAGCGTCCTTGCGTGAGGCTCCCACATCTTCAAGCATCTTTGTAAGCTTCGGACCGGTTACGGCCCAGTCCGTCAAGTGCTTGCTAGTAACTCGCAGGACGATGCCGCGTCCGTCGGTCGTTACTCCGTTCTTAGCCGCTTGGATAACGGGCGCGGTTGACTCGACTCGGATGACGGGTACAAAAGCTGCATTCAAGGCCCGCCCCTCTGTCAGACACTGGGCCAACGCGGCCCCAGCATCCTTCGCGAGGTCATGCGGGTCTATCCAGGCCTCACCGTTGCCCCAGCCCTTTACGACCTGTTTAGGGACTGCAGCAACATGGTCAGCCAGGGACTTCTTAGGCTTGTTTTCGGCGTAGTCGAACGGTACGGGTACAAGCTCAATCACCGGAGTGATTTGGAGCTTTTTTGCACCGAGTAGCCCAAGGGCGCGGAATTCTCCTTGCTTGCCCTTGAGAATCGGATAATACAGTGTGTCGCTCATAATTGATTAGTGGGGCTATCCCCCTCCTGCACTTAGTATAGATGCTCTGACTGCATCTGCGGGATTATTTATTGGCGGTACTTTCAGCACTGCATAGAACTGGCGGCTATCAGCGCCCTCAATCGGTGACGACCAGGCGTAACAGACTTTTGCCTCTAGGTGGCCTGTGACCTCAAAGACGTGAACGGAGCCCTCCCAGACGGTCTCACCCTCAAACGTCTCGTGGACCGCCTCTACGCCACGGAGAGCCGCACGACAGTTGTGCAGGCGCTCTACAGCTTCCTTGAGTTGATCGGCAGAGACTTCGCCTATTCCTTTGCCTCCGATTCTTGGCGCTTGGTGCCTCTCGCATGCTTCGGAGGCACCGAAGTGGAAAGGACTGTTTCTGTTTGGACCCCCTCCCTAACCCTCCCCCGAGGTGCGAGGAGAGGAAACTGCTCTCTAGCCTGCCGTTCAGCACTCCGCACGCGGTGAGGTCTGCACCCGTCATCCTGAGCGGATCGAAGGAGCACGGGTGCAGACGTTGAAGCCTCGGTAGAGGCATTTCGGCCGAGCTTGCTTGACCCATCCTGGCTCAAATCCGCTATGCTTTGGCGCAGGCCGGGTTCCGGCCAGGAGCAGTACGATGTACATCGTTGTATCCAGATGGGAGGTCCATCCTGGGAAGGAGACTGAGTTCGGAGAGATGAGCGCGCTCGTGCGTGGGAAGCTGAGGTCCATGCCCGGAATCGAGTCCTTACACTCGTTTAAGAACAAACAACGGCAGGTCGTGGTCACTGTGTGCTACACCGATGAGCCGACATACCACAGACTCGTTCACGCTGAGGACGGGCCGTTCCAGCAGCTGATGGCCGAACACCGGCTCGAGGACGTCAGCGAATGTGTCTCTTCCGAACGAGGCGAGGAGATCGGCTAGGACAATCGAACCGCTGGAACCGCGAGAGCGCTCGTAGCTGATACTATGCACACGTACCGCGATAATTCGACGAGGAAGGAAACAGAAACATGTCATTGCAACTAGGCGACCAGGTCCCTGACTTTACTCAGGATTCGACCGAAGGTCAGATCAACTTTCACCACTACATCGACGGCTCGTGGGCGATCCTTTTCTCCCACCCCAAGGACTTCACTCCGGTCTGCACTACCGAGCTCGGGCAGGTCTCGAAGCTCAAAGGCGAGTTCGAGAAGCGCGGCGTCAAGGTCATCGGCCTGAGCTGCGACACCGCCGAGGATCACGCGCGCTGGATCGGCGACATCGAGGACACGCAGGGCATCGCGCTCAACTTCCCTCTCCTGGCTGACGCAGACCGCAAGGTCGCGTCGCTCTACGGCATGATCCACCCGAACGCGGACGACACGATGACCGTGCGCTCGGTGTTCATCATCGACCCGAACAAGAAGCTGCGGCTGACGCTGACCTACCCGGCGCCGACGGGCCGCAACTTCAACGAAATCCTGCGGGTCGTCGACTCGCTGCAGCTGACCGACAGTTACAAGGTCGCAACGCCGGTCGATTGGCAGCAGGGCGAGGACGTGATCATCCTTCCGTCGGTGAGCAACGACGACGCCAAAAGCATGTTCCCGGACGGCTGGGACGAGCAGAAGCCTTACCTGCGGGTGACGAAGCAGCCTGGCAAGACGCCGGCATCTGTCTAGCCGACGATCACAAGCTTCTCAAGATCGCGGAGCGCGCAAGACATCTTGCGCGCTCTGTCTTTTTTCCCTCGGCGCGGCGACCTGAACGTTCCGCCACCGCGTGTTGAAAACTGTGTTGATAACCGGAAGAAAGCCCGGGATCAGCCCCCCTGTAGACCGCGTTATACTGCACTTTATTGGAGAGATTTTGCGTCCTCCTTTGAAAGGAAAACCATGTACATCACCGTCATCACGTGTGAGCCGCTTGCTGGAAAATCATCGCTGTTCCGTTCGCAAATAGAGCAAGTCCGCCAGTCCATTGCAGATATGCCGGGTGTCCTGTCCTCCGACTCGTTCATCACTGAGGGCGGCCAGTTGGTGGCAGTTCTCAACCTCGAAGACGAAGCCGTGAACCGCGAGCTGTTCGTCGATGAGAACGGGCCGTTTCACACTCTCGTGCGAGACCTCAACCTCTCGGCAACCGGACGGCTCGTCCGAACACTCAGCGGCGACTCAACCGCAGTCGCCACTCGAGAGCGGGCGTCAGTGCGGTAGCAGTTTGGCTACGGTCGCTCGGCGCTGCATTATTTGGCCGGGCGTAATGAGGCGATTGCAATGAACAAGAAGTTTGAGCAGATCGCTCGGCTTGGTTCGGAGTTGTTCGGGATCGTTCGGAGCGCGGACTCTTAGTCCGCATCCCGGCCTTCGGACTCTTAGTCCGAGGAAGCGTCGATCAACGGTAGCGCTCAGCAAAATAGGAAACCGATTCCGCTTTATCGGAAAGGACTGTGCTTGTCCGAACCCCCTCCCTAACCCTCCCCCTAGGCTCAGGGAGAGGGGACTGTATTTCGACCCTCTCCACTCAGCACTACTCCTCCCGCAGGCTACGCCGGTACTTCCAGCGGCGGACGTACGGCGTGAAAAACAAGACCACGCCCGTCAGGCCGAGCGTGAACAGCCCGACGGCGACGACAGGCAGCCACCAATCGTGCATCGCATCGCTGAAGAACGACATGTCGTGGATGTTCTCTGTGAGCTGGTCGTTGCGCGGCGCTTTCTTCAGCACTTCGCCTGTCGCGCCGTCGACCTGGACCTCGTGGAGCCTGTCGGCGCTGCGCACCTTAAAGACGTTGTCGTCGGGGCGGTAGTCGATCCGGTTGATGTCCTCGAACGACTCAAACCCCTCTTCCCCGCGCACGGCCTCGAACACATCGTCCATGCCGATGACCTGTTGAGGCCCGTCGATCTGCCCTCCAACGATCACTGCGGGCTGGAGCCACTCCGCACGCTTCTTGATCGCCAGCAGGAATCCGGTCGACGCCATTGTCATCAGAAACAGGCAGGCGAACACGCCGATCCACTTGTGAACTTTCCGGAGCGTCCTATACATCTTCCTAAGAGACTACGGAGACTCCTCCGCGAGGTTCACCAGACGGTACAGGATATGCGCGTAAATCCGGCTCATCTTAAACAGGTGCTCGATCTTCAGCTTTTCATCGGTCTCGTGCGCCTGGCCGTCGCCGGCCCATCCGGTGCCGATGCTGACCGTGTTCGGAACCGCGCGAGCGTAGGTGCCCCCGCCCATCACGCCCGGCTCCTTGGTTTCACCCGTCTCGGCCTCGTACACCTCGCAGATCGCTTTCACCATCGGGTGGTCGAGCGGGAAGTACAGCGACGGACTGTCCGTCATTTCCGCCAGCCTGTAACCCTTGTCGATCTCAGCGAGCTTCTCCTCACAACGCCGCTTTAGCTCTTCTCCCTTCCACGTCACCGGGTACCGGACGTTCAGGGTGAATCGGAGGTGAGAGTCGGTGGTTTCGATGATTCCGAGGTTGCAGCTCAGCGCGCCGCTCACTTCGTCTGCGCCCTGGATGCCGATGCCTTCGCCCTGAAGCTGAGGGATCTCGAACAGGCTTTCGTACTCCTCTTGAACGGGTAGAGGGGTTATCTCGCGCAAATGGCGCAGCACTCGGATCGCAGCGCTGTCTCCCCCATAAGGGCGCGCGCCATGAGCCGCCTTGCCGATCGCCTCAACGGTCAGAACGTCGCCGGACCAACTTGTCCTTACGTTGCGATCCCAGGCGTCCTCAATCTTGTCGGCGACGTGCTGTCGAGCGTCGTCAGCCACCTTGACACGAGCCGTGCAGGAGTCGATCACGATATTCGGCCTCTGCCCGCCGGTGATCTCCAGCAGTTCGACGTCGCCTTGGATCAGCGGCGCCTCGACGATGAGGTTCGCGATCCCCTTCTCGGCGTGAACCAGCGGCCAGTCAGAGTCCGGGGCGACGCCGAAAGTCGGCGGTTCCTCGGTCTCGTTGTACCTTTCGACGCACTTGAACCCCGACTCTTCGTTGCACCCGAACACCGCGCGAAATCGGCAGCCGAGGTCCGGATAGCACTCCTTCAGAGCCCGCGCCGCAAAGAACGCCGCCATCGTCGGTCCCTTGTCGTCGACCGCCCCACGGGCGAACACGTAGCCGTCGTCGATCTCCGCGCCGAAAGGCTCGTGCTTCCATCCGTGCCCGACCGGCACGACGTCGAGATGGCCGAGCGTCATGACCATCTTCTCGCCCTGACCAAACTCCCCGTACCCGCAGTACCCTTCGATGTCCTTGGTCTGCATACCGGCGTCGGACGCCAGCGAGAGCATGTAGTCGAGCGCCTGGCGGTTAGCGTCGCCGAACGGGGCATTCGGGCCGGGATCGCTCTCGATGGAGGGAAACTGCAGCAGCTTTCGGTACTGCTCAAGGAGTTCGTCTTCGTGCTGCGCGAGCCATTCGCGCATGTTCTCCAGAACCGAATCGGTCATCGGCGGAGGATACCCAGGAAGGCTTAACGAAGAAGGAGCACCGAAGGCCCGGGCGGCGTTGGACCTCGATGCACCACGTTTGTACTTCCACGCGAACCCGCGCGAATCCCTGGTATCCATGCCAGAGTTGGCCGTGCGCAGGTTAAAATCGTACTTGTGCAGCCCATCGATGAAGCGCGCAAGCTGTTTGAGGATCGATTCGGCTCATGCCCAGAGGCGATTTCCATTGCGCCTGGCCGCATCAACCTGATCGGCGAACACACGGACTACAGCGATGGATTCGTGTTCCCCGTCGCGATCGACCGGCACATCGCGGTCGCGGCTTCTGCGACCGACGGACCGTCTGAACTGTTTTCGAGCGAGTTTGGCGAGTCGACTCCGTTCGACGTCGGGCAGGAGTCGCCAAAGGAAGGGTGGGGCCGGTACGCGGCGGGAATGGCGTGGACCATGCGGCGGGCTGGATTGCCCCTGAGCACTAACATCCAGGCCGTGGTCTGCTCTGACCTGCCGACGGCATCCGGTGTCAGCAGCAGCGCCGCCCTTGAACTCGCCTTCGCGGTGCTCTGGAATCACCTGGATTCCCTTGGCGCTGACGCAAAGAGACTTGCGCTACTGGCTCAGGAGTGCGAGCACGTCCACGCGGGCGTGCAGTGCGGGGTTATGGACCAGCTAGCCTGTGCGCTGGGACGTGCTGGCCACGCCATGTTCATCGACACGCGCACGCTCGATGTCACCTACGCGAAAATCCCGGCCGCTATCGAGATCGTGCTGTGCGACACCGGATCGCGCCGCGACCTCGGGAGCGCTCCGTACAACGAACGGCGTGAATCCTGCACGGCGGCGAGTCAGGCGCTGGGTGTGAAGGCCCTGCGAGACGCATCTTTGAGCGACCTAAATGGAACATGGACCGATAGAGGCTCAGTCCTATATAGGCGAGCACACCACGTAGTCAGCGAAAACGAGCGGTGCAAGCAGTTCCTGGACGCACTGTCCGAGAACAGGCTGGACCAGCTCGGGGCGATCATGGCAGCAAGCCACGAAAGCCTGCGAAGCGACTTTGAGGTGAGCTCGGATGGGCTGAATGCTATGGTCGAGGCCGCAAGGCGATCGGCCGGCTGCATAGGGGTTCGGCTGACTGGAGCCGGCTTCGGCGGCGCATGCGTTGCCCTGGTTCAAGCTAACCAGGTGAAACCGTTTGTGACGCAGACCGAAGACGAATTCAGGGTAACCGAGCCGAATTTGAACCCGAACCTGCTGGTTTGCCAGGCGGTCGATGGCGCACGAGTCATCGGCTGAAAGCCTGGGAACTAGGGACTGGATCAGAATTGTTGGAATTTTTAAGTTCTGATCTCAAAATCTAGGTTCGGTATGGAAGGAGTAAGTCAGGCGGCTAGCGAGTCTTGGAAGCGAGGGATGGGTTAATGGCTATGCCTGGTACTGGAAGAACGAACGATTCAACACGTGGTGTGCGGCTTACGCCGACTGAGATTAAGGTTTTGAGTCTGATTGCGCAAGGCCACAGCAGCAAGGAAGCTGCTGACAGGCTGGTTGTCTCGAAGCGAACTGTGGATTTTCACTTAGCGAACATCTACGACAAGCTTCAGGTCAACAACCGTGTTCAGGCTCTTCGAGCAGCGACGCGATTGGGGCTCATCCCATTCGAGCCGTTCTTCGGCCACACTCAGGGCGAAGCGTAAGCACATCATTCTATATCAATAAATCTCAGGGTGGTAATTGGAGGTCTCGCATTAAAGCGAGGCCTTCGATTTGTTTAGGTCAGAATGATCTCTGTGGAAAGGCTGAGAAGGGTATTCGAAGCGCCACTGAGATGGCTTTACCCGGACCGGTGCGAACTGTGCAAGCGCATCGGCAATCCTGCCATCTGCCAAGAGTGTCTAGACGAACTGCAGCCGCTTGAAGAAAGGACTCAGACGTTCCACGACACGAGCGCGGTAAGGGCTATTGCCAGCGTCTACGAGTTCGAAGGCAGAGCTGCGCAGGCTGTCAAGCAACTCAAGTACAACAGATCGACCGCTCTGGCCGCGCCGATGGCGCAGCTGCTCTTTGATGCACTGCCGTCGCTCGGCCTGCCGGACTTCGACCACGTGGTAGCCGTGCCGATCCACGCGTCGCGCAAGAGCTTACGGGGGTTCAACCAGGCAGAACTGCTTTGCGAGGCGTTCCCCGAAGTGGTCTTGCAGCACTCCCGACTTGCTCGAATCCGGGCAACCCCGCCGCAGGTCGGGCTTGACCGGGCTGCCAGGCTCACGAATCTGATCGGCGCGTTCGAGGCCAGCCCCGACGTCGCAGGCAAACAGATCCTCCTGGTGGACGACGTCACGACTACCGGCGGGACGCTGCTCGCTTGTGGGGCGGCTCTAAGGCAGCGCGGAGCGGCGTCCGTTCTCGCCGTCACGTTTTGTGGCGAGGTCGAGGAGCGGGCGCCCTAGCGCTAGCCTACGAACTGTCTAGGGTCACGACGGCCATGGCAGCTATGCCTTCGGCGTGACCGATCGGGCCGAGCTTCTCGTTGGTCGTCGCCTTGACGTTTACCCGCTCCGTTTCGATCCCGCAAAGCTCAGCGATGGTCCGTCGCATTTCGTCACGCCTGGGTCCGATTTTAGGCATCTCTGCGATAACGGTGACGTCGATATTGGAGATCCTCCAGCCCATTTCGATCACCCTCTGCGCGGAACCCCGGAGAAAAAGCGACGAGGGGGCGTCCTTCCACTCCTGCGCGGTGTCTGGATAAGCCTTGCCGATGTCGCCCAGACCTGCTGCGCCTAGCAGCGCATCGACCACCGCGTGCAGCACTGCATCGGCGTCTGAGTGGCCCATTAGCCCGCGCTCCTCAGACCCGAATCGAACCCCGCCCAACCACAGATCGCGGTCCGGGTCGGACGAAAACGCGTGAATGTCGTACCCGAATCCGGTCCTCGTCTCTCGTCGCGCTTTCATCTGCTGAACGTCTCCAGGATAGGTGATTTTGAGGTTCGAGACCTCGCCCTCAACGGGCATGGCGGCTTCGCCGATCGCCAGCACTGCCGCGATGTCATCCGTGTACTCATCGTCGCCGTTGGAATACGCACGTTCGAACAGCTCTCGCCTTGCGCCCTGCGGAGACTGCGCAAAATGAAGCTGATCCCGGTCGATCGATTGCAGGCCGCCGCTGGTCGTGAGCCTAACAGTGTCCGTCACCGGTATGCACGGGTACGCGGCACCGTGGTCGATCACGCCTTGGATTACGCGCGATATCACCCCAGGCGTCACATACGGTCGTGCTCCATCGTGAATCAGGACGACGTCGCATGACTCGTCGAGGGCGGCGAGCCCGGCACGCGCCGACTCAGCACGGGATTCTCCGCCCAGCACGACAAAAGCAGCGCTGGGCGCTGCGCGCTTGACTTCGTCGTGCAGATCGCGAGAAACGACAAGACCCGTGCTGTGAACTTCGGGGTGCCGGTCGAATGCGAGGAAAGACCTGAGCCACGCCGGCTGGCCGTCAACGTCGAGCCTCATCTTGTTGCGACCAAAGCGCCGAGACTCGCCGGCCGCTAGAACAAACGCGACGATCCTCACTCTACCGTCGGCTGCTTCTTGGCCGGGTGATCTTCCGTCGATCGATGGTCGTGCTGCCCCTGATCCTCCGGTTGCTCGTCAAATGCGCCAAAGATCATCTTCCCACGTTCCGTTTGAATGACCTGCGTAATACATATGTTCAGTGTTTCTCCCGTCCGGCCCTCAGCGTCTTCGACGACAACCATGGTTCCGTCGTCCAGATATCCAACCCCCTGTCCAGATTGGCTACCCTCTCTCGTGATCATGACAGCGAGGTATTCGCCTGGCAAGACGTTGGGTCGAAGCGCTAGAGCCAAGTCGTTGATGTTGAGAACGCGGACGTCTTGAAGGCTTGCCACCTTATTGAGGTTGAAGTCGTTGCTCACCAGGTCGCCGCCGAGGTACTTGGCCATCCGCACCAGCCGCGAATCGACGTCTCCGTCTGCAGAGACTCTGGCGTCATGCGTTCCGATCTCCAGCTTGTGGCTCTCCTGCATCAAGAGAAGGATTTCCAGGCCGCGACGACCTCGTTGACGGCGCAGCGAATCGGCACTATCTGCGATGTGCTGAAGTTCATCCAGCACGAACTTCGGCACGTAAATCTCTCCTTCTAAGAATCCGGCGTTCACGACGTCGTGAATCCGCCCGTCGATGATCACGTTCGTGTCCAGTATCTTGATGCCCGAATTCCGGCGACGAACCGACTCCTTCTGCCATGGAAGGACGTCGCGCATCGCGTGCAGAGCGAGAATTGCGGCGGCGCTGAACAGTAGCACGACGCCAACCGTCGCCTGTGCTCTCAGCGCGCCCTCCAGCCCTTCGATCGCCGAAAGGAAAGGCAGCGATCCGATGATGCCGAGTATGAGGCCGACGAATATCGACACCTTGTTGCCGATCGCCATCCGCCGCCACCAGACGCCGACAAAAGTGGCGGCATCGGCTAAGGCGGCGCCGCACGCCCCACCAATCAGCAGGCCGAGCAATCCCAAGCCTATTTGAGCGGCGGGACGATCCGTAAACGGGTACGGAGACGTGCCCACCGTTTCATCACCCGCCATCTCGCTTGAGCCGTACGACTGGATTTCAACGTTCTGATACAGGTAGTCCAACGCGTACGGCATGTACTCCAGGCTTGCCCAGAGACCTACCGCGGCGCCTATCACCGCTAGAATCACCTTGATGTTGACGAACTTTATATCCCGATCACCTCACTCACCATTCGCACCACCAATCAATGCGTCAACGGCGCTGATCTCGTCTCACGAGTTCGACAGACTCAACCCGAATCTAGCCCGAACTAGAAACTCAGTCGCCTACTAGTTAAAACGTTGCAACGATCGCTCAGGTTTCGATTGACGCCATCGAGACCCTCGAATACGCCGACTCGCAGTAATTGTAGCCAACATTGAGACTGCGTTGGCCGCCGTCTGGTTCCGTCGGCGGGCATGCTCCGCGGAACATCCGACCCGGGCATGTCGCAACATTCTTCAGGATTCGGCCTCAGCCCCGTTGACACGATGTCGGTACTCTGAGTAAAACCGCCAGTCGTTGGATCGCGGATGTCTAAAACGCTCGTTATCGTTGAATCTCCCGCCAAAGCCAAGACTATCAGTCGGTTTCTAGGCAAGGACTACGATGTCCGGGCGAGCTTTGGTCACGTTCGCGATCTGCCACAAGGGTCCGACGACATCCCCGCCGCTCTGAGGAACAAGCCATGGGCGCGACTCGGGGTCGACGTCGAAGGCGACTTCACGCCGATCTACGTCATACCCGCAGACAAGAAGAAGTATGTCGCGGACCTGCGGGCCGCTGCAAAGGGCGTGGAGTCCGTCCTGCTCGCGACGGATGAAGACCGCGAGGGCGAGAGCATTTCGTGGCACGTGCTGCAAATTCTCAAGCTCGGCAAGAACGTGAAGGTGCAGCGCATCGTTTTCCACGAGATCACGCCGGAGGCGATTGAGGAAGCACTGGCTTCGCCTCGCGATATTGATGAATCGTTGGTGCGTGCACAAGAGGCGCGGCGCATCCTCGATCGGCTGTACGGATACACGCTCTCGCCGCTGCTCTGGCGCAAAATTGCTCCGAAACTCAGCGCAGGAAGAGTGCAGTCGGTAGCAACGCGTCTAGTCGTGCTGCGTGAAAGAGAGCGCAAGCAGTTCGTCATCGCCGAGTACTCGGGGGTTGAAGCGACCCTTGTGACAAACGGGCAATCGTTCGTCGCGCGACTGCGCAGCGTCGACGACGCCAGGGTCGCGGAGGGCGAGCATTTCGACAGCCGGGGACAGCTCTCATCTGACAAAGTTCGCTGGCTCATGGCGAACGAGGCACAGTCGTTCCAAGCTGCCGTCGCCGAAAGTTCGCCTTGGACCGTGTCAGATATCGATGCGAAGCCGGGCAGGGAGAACCCTCCACCGCCGTTCATGACCTCGACGCTGCAACAAGAGGCAAACCGAAAGCTCGGCTACACGGCCCGTCGAACGATGAGAATCGCCCAACAACTGTACGAAGGCATCGACCTCGGCAGCGGCGAACGGGTCGGTTTGATCACGTATATGCGTACCGACAGCCTCACGCTCGCAGATCGAGCGATCAAGCAGGCACGCACGGTGATTGGCGACCTGTACGGCGCTGAGCACGTTCCCGCCAAGCCGAAGCAGTACAAGTCGAAGTCTAAGAACGCTCAGGAAGCTCACGAGGCGATCCGCCCTTCGGATCTCGCCCGTCGACCGCAGGATGTAAGGAGTTCTCTATCTGCGGACCAGTTCAAGCTGTACGACTTGATCTGGAAAAGAACGATCGCCTGTCAGATGAAGCCTGCAGAGGTTGAGCGTACAAGAGTCTCTATCGCGGTCTCGAGCAACGGCACGAAGTTCGTATTTGCTGCGAGCGGCAAGAGCATCCTCTTTCCGGGTTTCCTGAAAGCGTATGTGGAGGGCGCAGACGACCCTGACGCCGACTTGGCCAACAAGGAGCGCATCCTTCCCACCCTCGAGAAGGGGCAAGAGCTGGCGGCAAAGGAAGTCCGCGCGACCGAGCACGCAACACGACCGCCCGCGCGGTTCACCGAGGCGTCGCTCGTCAAGGAGCTGGAGTCAGAAGGCGTCGGACGGCCAAGTACCTACGCGAGCATCCTCGGAACCATCGAAGACCGCGGATATATCTTCAAGAAAGGCCGAGAACTAGTGCCAACGTTCACCGCGTTCGCCGTGACGGAGCTTCTGGAGAACAACTTCACGGAGCTGGTCGATACGACCTTTACGGCGCAGCTCGAAGAACAGCTTGATGAGATTGCTAACGGCAACCTAGACCACGTTGGCTATCTGCGAGAGTTCTATACCGGCACTGATGAACATCCTGGGATCGAGCCGCAGGTCACGCATTTGAGCAAAGATATTCCGTTCCCTGCGATCGCCGTCGGCGAAAACATCATCGTTCGAATTGGCCGCAACGGTCCTTTCCTCCAGCGAGGGGAGGGCGGCCCCGGCAACACGGCCAGCGTCCCTGGCGATTTGCCGCCGGCGGAGTTGACGCTGGAGATAGCGCTCGAACTTCTGGCGCAGAAGAAGGCGGGCGGTCAGGCTCTGGGCGAAGACCCCGCGACGGGGCAGTGCGTGCTCCACAAGACAGGTCGGTTCGGCGACTATCTGGAGGTCGAGCAGACCGAGGCTGAGAGGAAGAGCGGAAAGAAGCCGAAGCGTATCACGATCCCGAAGGAGCTGAAGCCGGCAGAGATCGGGGACAAGGAGCTGGCGATCCTCCTCAGCTACCCGCGCGAGATCGGCCCGCACCCCGAGAGCGGCGACATGATCTCCGTCGCGCTCGGCAAGTTTGGGCCGTATCTGATCTGCGGCGACAAGAAGGCGAACGTCGGCGACTGGCGCAAGGGCGCTTCTGTCACAGTCGATGAGGCGGTCGTGTTCTTGGTGAACGCAAAGAAGGCGCGCTCTGGCCCGGAGATCATCAAGGACTTCGGCGAGCTTGAAGGGCTCGAAGGGCCGGTGCAACTGCTGAGCGGGCGGTACGGGCCTTACGTGAAGAACGGCAAGGTCAACGCGACCCTCCCCAAGGGGCTCGACCCTGCTGACTTGACGCCGGAAAAGGCGGTCGAGCTGGTCAAAGCGAAGGCTGCCAAGGGTCCGACCAAGCGCCGACGGTTCACGAAGAAAAAGTAGGCAACAGATATTTGCACTATGGAGCGGGGTTCAGATCGGACATTCAAACAGCCGCATATGCATAGTCATACATGTGTATTCGTACCAGACAACTGTTAATCAGAAACAGCCAGAATAAGATCCCACAGTCCAATTATGCTTGAGTACCGTTTCAGGCGCATCGCGCAAGGCGAGTAACGGCAGGAAGAAAGTGAACCGTGTAGGAAGGTATCATTCAATCGACCATGCCGAGCGCGAAAGCAATCACCGACGGCGACATCGTAGATCAGAAGTATCGAGTGGTAGCATCCATCTCTCATGGTGGTGCAGCTAAACTGTACGAGGTTGAACAGCTCAGCCTAGGAGCTCGACGGGCACTCAAACTTTCGCATCCACTATATGCTCGCGGCCCACGCGCGAAGACCTTTGATAGAACGTTCGAGAACGAAATACGCTTGCTATCTTCAATCACACATCGCAATGTAGTGAAGATTGTCGACGCGGGAGAAGTCGAGCATGCAGGCAAGATCCGTCCATTCTACGTGATGGAACTGATGCCCTCGGCTGATGGCGACGAACCAACATTGTCCGCACTTTTCAGGTCTATCTCTGATGGGACTGAAATCATCGATTGCTTTCGTCAAGTTCTCACGGGTCTAGAGTATCTTCACTCACAAGAGATTCTGCACTGCGATATTAAGCCCTCGAATCTTCTTTACTTGCGCTTGCCGAATGGGGAACTAGAGGTAAGAATTGCGGATCTCGGATGCGCTAAACCCCTTTCCTTCAAAACAGGTGATTCTGCCACAATTGAGTTCCTTGCAGATACGCCTCTCTTCGGCTCACATAGGTATGCACCAAATTACGCACGTGAACTCATCGGAAAGAAAGTCTCACGAGCATTGCTCTCAGAATTTTTACCACATCTTGACCTATACTGCCTAGGCACTACATTCTGTGAATTGGTTTCGCAAAAGACAATTCCAGCGAAATCCGATCGTGATTTTGACGAGCTCCTCGAACACATTAAGCCAAATATCAAGTCTGAGCTAACTGCAAGTGATCTGCACCTCATGAAATCCTTTATACGTCGCTTGCTAGTGAGTGATCGAAACGATCCACATTGCTACCGATCAGCTTCTCAGGCTCTGCTGGACTTTGAGAAACTGTCAGCGTCATATACCGAACCACTTGGAGTGCCTGAATTTCGAGTTGAGCGCTCAGAGCAAAAAGTCAATCTCGCAACACACCGTGTATCGCTGTCCAGCAGGGCTCAGGCACTTGTCGACCACCCTATGTTTCAGCGATTACGGTTTCAGAATCAGCTCAATCTTGTAGAGCGTGTGTTTCCAGATGCTAAGCACTCTAGATTTGCCCACTCTCTAGCAACTTTCTCTGTCGTCAAACAATATGTTCGAGCCCTTATCTCAGATCCTACAGCAAGGATATTGATGTTCCCAAAGGATCACTCTCTACTTCTCGCGTCGGCCCTTCTTCACGATATTGGGCACTACCCGCTCGCCCATGCACTAGATGACCTCTGTACTCCTCGCGAGGCTACGGAAAACTTGTTCAAGGGACGTCCGCCCGAATTCCATAGCAGAATGTCCCGCTATTTCCTGAACTTCAAGGGCACAACTGCAGCTACCGATGGCAGTGAGCAAAACATTGACAAGTCGCTGGCCGACATACTTGATGAACCAGCTTGGGGACTGGATTATAGGCAAGTAGTTTCGCTCATAGAAGGAGAGGGGACATCGGAGGTTGCACACTTGCAAACTTCCATTATTGATGGACCAATCGATGCAGACAAGGTTGCATATCTGACGTCCGATAGCCTTTTCACTGGCGTTGGTTATGGATCCGGAGTTGATTTGGACGCGTTGCTTGATGGACTGATTGCCATCCCCGAGCAGGGCGATCGTAATGCGCAGATCGGAGTAGCTGAGAAAGCAATTATGGCGGCAGAAAGCATTGTGATTGCCCGATACCACATGTACGCGAGAGTGTATTGGCACCATGCTAATCGAGCGATGATGGCTATGATCAAGTACGTTGCTCGCAAGCTGTTTATTGATGCGACAGGATTTGGTTTTAAAGAATATGTCTACCGAAGTATGTTCATGACTGATTACGAGGCCGTTGCCCTGCTGTCACTAGAGTTTGAAATCAATTTTCCGGCTGAGTCCAATCCGCTAGTGAGTCTGCTAAGTGGAGGGCGAGGTCATTACCGTCGCTTGATCGAGATCACAGACAGGGGCAAGTACAAGATTACATATAAACACCTTATAGGATTGGATTCTGCAGGCGTCGAGGCGCTACGACTAAGAATTACGAACATCATCAGCGAATCTGGCATCGCAACTATCGATCATGCTAGTTGTGTCTTACTAGACATTCCCCGCATTGATCCAGAAGAAGATGCAAGTAGGGAAATATTTGTGCGCACCAAGATGCTTGGAAGTGCGCAGGGATACAGCATCGAACCTCTCAGCCGTATTTCTGGAGTGTCCAAGTCTGTGTTCGAGAATTTTCAGTCGTTGGTCAAGAAGATACGCGTATTCGTACCTCAGAAGGTGCGAGACGATCTTATGTCCACTGGCAAGTTCGCAACAGTCCAGAATGACATTCTAAAGATGCTGCCTACAACTAAGAGACGATAGGTCTTTTCTGCCTCGATGGCCATCGAGGAGTCAGCGTGACACGATTCTAAGTTCTCAATGGTGCTGAATCAACTTTCGGGAGAGAACTGACTGCAACGGAATCGACCAAGCGACGGCGGTTCACGAAGAAGAAGTAGGGACCAGTCCCGAGTCCCGAGTCCCGAGAGATTAGAATCCCAATCGTCATCCTGAGCGAGCCTGTTCTGAGCTCGACGAGGACAAGGAGCGCGATTGGGATTCGAATAAACTGCCGACCGCTACGATGTGACAGCTCGACCAGCACATGTTGTCGAAGCGATCACCCCAGAACCATGCTCCTTCGATCCGCTCAGGATGACGGTTCTGGGGCTGGAAAGGAGCGCGGACTCTTAGTCCGCATCCCGGCCCGTGGACTCTTAGTCCACGGACGCGCGATCAAGAGCGTGAGGCCAAGTAGGCGTCAAGCCGCCTAGTCTTGCAACAAGCGATGGCGAAGGAAGGCGCACTCCCAAAACCGAGCGCGGCTCGCGAGGTCCTTCGACAGGCTCAGGATGACGTGCTCGCCCTGCCAGCACCAAGGCGCATCTCCTCAAGGCCCGTGTCAGCGAAGCGCCCCTCAGTACTGCCGCATCGTCGGATCGATTCGCTCGGACCACTCGTTCATGCCCCCGAACATGTACCGGACGCGGGTGAAACCCTTCTCCCGCAGGAACGTAGTCGCGTTGCCAGATCGCAATCCGGTTCGGCAAATCACCACGATGTCGTCGTCCGGGCTCAGCTCATCTACCCGATCCCGCAAGTCGTCGACCGGGATGTGGTGCCGATAGTCGAGCTTGCTGATCTTCAGCTCGTCATCTTCTCGAACGTCCAGCAGAACCGGAGGCGCGTCTCCGCGCAGCTCCTCGTTCAACTCTTCCACGGTGACTTGCGGAACGTCCTTCATGACACGGTGATCAACGATTCTTCAGAGCGCCGCTGCTTCACTCGGTTCAGTATATCTGCGTTCTTCTTGGACGCTAAGCCCGGGTCGTCCGCAAGTACAGCGATCGCCGCGCTGCGAGCCTCTTCGAGCAGCACGCCGTCCCGGATTAAATCGCCAAACCGGAAGTCGAGTTCGCCGTGCTGGCGCGTTCCCGCCATGTCGCCGGGGCCGCGTATTCTCAGGTCCTCTTCGGCGATCAGGAAGCCATCCGTGGTCTGCACCAGCACCTCCAGCCTCCTTTGCGCGTCCGCCGTCCGACCGTCGGCGATCAGCACGCAGTAGCTCTGATAACGGCCCCGACCGACGCGCCCGCGGAGCTGGTGCAACTGGCTGAGGCCGAACCGGTTTGCGTCTTCGATCACCATCACGCTGGCGTTTGGCACATCGACGCCGACCTCGATCACCACCGTCGAAACGAGCACGTCGAGCTCGGCGTTCCGGAACCGATTCATCGCCTCCTCCTTCTCGGCCGACTTCATCTGGCCGTGCAACAGGCCGACGCGGAAGTCCTTGAAAACGTCCTCGCTGAGGCGGTAGTGGAGGTCCACCGCCGCCTGTGTCTGCATCTTGATGCTCTCTGTGATCATCGGGCAGACGAAGTACGCCTGGCGCTTGCCGTCCAAGAGCTTGCGGACCGAAGCGTAGACCTGTGGCCGCTCGTGGGGGAGCTTCCAATGCGTCTTGATCGGCTTTCGGCCCGGCGGCATCTCGTCGATCACGGAGAGGTCGAGGTCGCCGTACAGCGTCATCGTCAGCGTTCGAGGGATCGGCGTCGCGGTCATCACCAGAACATCGGGGTTCTCCCGCGCCTTCCCCCTCAGCGCAGCGCGCTGCATGACGCCGAACCTGTGCTGCTCGTCGATGATCGCCAGGCCCATCTTGGCGAACTCGACCTTGTCTTGGATCAAGGCGTGGGTGCCGACCACGATCTGCAGCTCTCCTGATAAAGCCCCGTCGACGGCCTTCTTCTTGGCCCGCGCTCCCATCCTGCCGACCAGCAGCCCAACTCGAACGCCCACCGGGTCGAACAGTTCGCGGAAGTTGACGTGGTGCTGTTCCGCGAGGATTTCGGTCGGTACCATGAGCGCCGCTTGCCACCCGCACCGGACCGCAGCCAACATCGCGGCCGCGGCGACCGCCGTCTTGCCGCTGCCGACGTCGCCCTGCAGCAGCCTGTTCATCGGCGCGGGCCGCTCCATGTCGTCGAAAATCTCTTGGGTGACCCGACGCTGGGCATCGGTCATCTCGAACGGCAGCATTTTGACCAGCTCTTCCCAAATCGGCAGACGCTCGACCCCCTCGGCGAACAGCGTCCCGCCGTCGGGCATCTCGTCAGACCCGATCTTCGAGATCGGGAACACGGTTCCGATCTCCTGCTTCACTTCGGCGCGACGCATCTGAAGCGAGAGTTGTAGGAACAGGAACTCCTCAAACACGAGCCTCCGTCGCGCCTGCTCTTGCTCTTTCTCGCCATCGGGGCCGTGCATCTGGCGGACTGTCCAAGCCAGATCGGGCAGATCGTGGCTCTTGCGCAGCTCTTTCGGCAAAGGGTCCTTGAGCTGATCGCCGAAGTAGTCGACCGCAGAGCGGGCAGCCCGCCTCACGACCCACTGTTGAACGCCCTCGGTCAGCGGATACACCGGCGTGATTCGGGCGAAGTCCTCGCTGTCGTCGTCGTCTTCGACGGCTTCCCACTCAGGGCTGGACATCTCCATGATCTGCCGCGACTCTTTGACCATGCCGAACGCGATGACCTCGCCCTTCACGCTCTCCAAAGTCTTTCGCAGCCACGGCTGGTTGAACCAAATGAGCCGCACGTGTCCGGTGCCGTCGCCGACCGTCACGGTGAGAATGACCTTTCCGCCCCTGCCCTTGCGCGACCGGATATCCACGATCTCGCCGCGGATCGTCGCTTGCTGCCCCGGCTTCAGGAAACCGATCGGCGGGAGGTTCCGGCGATCTTCGTACCGGCGAGGCATGTAGAACAGCAGGTCGCCGACCGTTTCGATGCCCAGCTTGCCCAACGACACGGCGTGCTTGGGCCCGACGCCTTTCAGCCACTGAACCTCGGTTTCAAGGCCTGTTTTCCGCTGGGGCTTGCCCCCGGCACGGCTCGCTGTCTCCTGATTCATGCTTTAATTCAAGTATGCCCGATGGCCCCGAGGATCAGGACGATAATCAGAAGCCAGAGGCGCCTGGCGGTTCACGGTTCCCAGATCCTCCTTCCTGGAAATACAAGCGCAAGGAGCGGCATAAGCCCAGAAGCGGAAACGGTGACTACTCCGGGCTTGCGACGGGCGTCAAGTACGCGTACCTCATCATTGCGCCGATGATAGCGGGTTGGCTCGTGGGTTACCTGATCGACCGCAACTCCGGAGACGGCACTGCCCAGATGTGGGGCACCATCATCGGATTCTTCGTCGGTATGTTCATCCTGGTAATGTTCACCAGCAGATCGAAGAGCTGACCAGGCAATGGAACTAGCAAAGAGAACGGTTCGACTTGCAATCCTGCTCGGAGGCATCGGAGCGCTCGCGGCGGCGCTGGCGGGCTCGATGTTCGTTGCCGTAGGCATCCTGCTCGGGTGCCTGACCGGTGTTCTGAGCATCCTCTCGATTATGCTGCTGACGACCGTCGTCACGGCGTCTGACTCGCCCCAGCGGGGCCGCAACTGGGCAGTCCTCTGGATGCTCGTGAAACTCCCGGTCTTGGGAGGGCTTGTTATCCTGGCGGGGAGGCTCGGAAGCGACGCCACTGGGTCCTTCCTATGGAGTATCGGTTTGGTATACTCGCTGCTGCTTTGCCTTGGATTGCTGGCCGCACGGAGAGCTGACCGCGATTCCAGCGCCGACAGTGTTACGGCAGGCACGAGTCAGGATGACACCTAGCATTGGGAACATGATCGCGTCTAGTGAGACACAGCTCGCGGACTATGCTATCCACTTCTACGTCGGGGTCGTCTTCCTCACGATGGTGATCCTCATCTACGTGGCCCGCAGCGGGTTCAAGGATCGCGTCTTCAAGAAACCCATCGCTCAAGCTGTCGAGCAGATGTACCTCTTCATCGAGCACATGGCGTTCAGCATAATCGGCCCCCACGGCGCCAAGTACGTGCCGTTCCTGCTGGCGATGTGGATGTTCATCTTCGTGTCGAATATGCTCGGGCTCATGCTTCCGCACACGCCGACCGCGAGCTGGAGCTGGAACCTGGGCATGTCGCTGGTCGTGTTCGTCTACGTCCAGATCGAGGGAGTCCGCGCGAAAGGCGGCTGGGGGCACCTTAAGCATTTTGCCGGCCCGAAACTGCCGGGCGTGCTCGCGGTGATGGCGCTGCTCATCTTTCCGATTGAGATCATCAGCGAGCTGATCAAGATCGTCTCGCTCTCGCTCCGCCTGTACGGAAACATCAGCGGTGGGCACGCAGTCAAGGCCAGCCTGGACGGCCTCGGCTCATTTCCTTTCGGGGTTTTCGTCATGCCGCTGGAAATCCTCGTCGCCATCATCCAGGCGCTCGTCTTCACCATCCTCACAACGATTTACCTGAGCCTGGTGACTCACCAAGAGGACGATGCCCAGGAAACCCATGGCGAAGTTGCCGAGGCTCGGACATAATGGCTTCAACGATTCAATCTTGCGCCCCCGAGAGGGGTGCTGACTAGGAGAATATCGACTAACAATGCTTCAAGAAACAGCTGGTAATCCAGCCCTAATCGCAATCGGAGTAGGCCTCGGAATGGGGCTTGCCGTCCTCGGAGCCGGAATAGGCCAAGGCATCGCCGCAGGCAACGCCGTCAGCGGCATCGCGCGCCAGCCAGAGGCCACGGGCAAAATTCAGACGGCCATGATCATCGGTCTCGCGCTGATCGAATCCCTGGTCATCTTTACGTTCGTCGTCGTCAACGGAATCGGCGCCAAGATGCCGAACTACGCCGAGGAGGCCAAAGGTGAGGCCGAGAGTTCATCTTTGCAGATCGAGGACAAGGTAGCGATGGCCGACCCCGATTCCCTTCAGTTGGGCGACGGGCAAGTCGTCGACTTTGAATCGAACAATTAGCGACGACTGCGGTCACTGAGTAGATGAACGATAACCGTATCTTGACCAAACGTCGCGGCGCAGTGTCCTGGCCCCTTTTGCTGATAGTCGCCGGCGTGGTGCTGTTCCTGATCGGTCGGTTTGCGATGACCGGCGAAGCGTTCAAGCCGAAGCTGCTGGAAGGCATCGATCTGCATCTGGGCGAGACGGTCACTTCGATAGGAGTCTTCCTGTTCTGGATCGGCGCGATCTACGGAATGCTTATCAAGCCGCTTTCAGAAGCCATCAACAATAGAACTACTTCGCTTGAAAAGACGTTTACGGAAGCTGAGCTGCTCGAGGCTCAGATGGAAACGATGAAGGCCGAGTATGAGGCCAGACTGTCGGAGACAGAAGCGAACGCCAGAGCCCAGATCCAAGCCGAGGTCAAGAAGGCGCAGGATCTGAGGACGCAGATACAGGCCGAAGCCAGCGCGAAGGCCGACGAGATGATCAAGAAGGCGCAGGAAGAGATCAGGGCAGAGCGCGACAAGGCGCTCGTCAACCTGCGCGTGCACGTTGCGAAGGTCTCGATGCTCGCGGCAGAGAAGATCATCGGCGAGAACATGGACACCGACCGAAACCGGCGGCTCGTCGATGAGTTCGTCGACAGTGTCGAGGTGCCCAAGAACTGATGGACGAGCGAGTCGCAAAGCGGTACGCCCGAGCCCTGTTCAACACGGCGCTTGAGACGAGCCAGGCCCAGAAGATCGAAGACGATCTCAAGGGTCTTTGCGCCGTCATCGAATCCAGCGTCGACCTGCAACGGTTCATCGCCAGCCCGACTCGGACCCGCGAAGACAAGCTGAAGCTGTTCGAGAGCGTGTTCGGCGACAAGGTTTCCGACCTGACGATGAACCTCTTCCGGCTGCTCCTCAAGCGCAGGAGGGAGAGCCTGCTCAGGCACGTCTTGGCGGAGTTCTCAACCTTGAAGAACAAGCACGAAAAGGTGATCCATGCCGTCATCGCTTCATCGGTCAACCTCGACGAGGGACAGCGTTCTGCGATCGTTCAAAAGATCTCAAGCGAGACCGGCCGGACGGTAGAGCCCGAGTTCATCGTCGACCCGAACATGATCGGCGGCGTCCGCGTGATGTACGACAACTACGTGCTGGACGGCACCGCGCGCGGATTCCTCAACCGGATGAGGGACCACCTGCTCTACGACGTTTTGAAACAGGCATAGACAAAAAGAACCATGGCCATTCGACCAGAAGAAATCACATCGATCCTTGAGAAAGAGCTGAAGGCGTTCGACAAGAGCGTCGGCGTCGAGCACGTCGGCACAGTCCTGCAGATCGGCGACGGCATTGCGCGCGTTCACGGCCTCCCCGACTGCCAGGTCGGTGAGATGCTCGAGTTCCCCGGCGGCACCATCGGCCTCGCGCTGAACCTCGAAGAGGACTCGATCGGCGCCGTACTCATCGACGACTACGAACACATCAAGGAAGGCGACCCGGTCAAGGAAACCGGCCGGATCGTCCAGGTGCCGGTCGGCAAGGCGATGCTGGGGCGCGTCGTCAACTCGCTCGGCCAGCCGATCGACGACGGCGGCACGATCGCCGCGGAGGCGCAGTCGATGATCGAAACCGTCGCTCCTGGCGTTGTAGACCGACAGCCGGTCACCGAACCGCTCCAGACAGGCATCAAGGCGATCGACACGATGATCCCGATCGGTCGCGGTCAGCGAGAGCTGGTAATCGGAGACCGCCAGACGGGCAAGACCGCGATCTGTATCGACACGATCATCAACCAAAAACCGACGCACGAAGCGGGCGGCGACCCGGTCTACTGCATATACGTCGCCATCGGCCAGAAGCTGGCGAACGTTGCTCGCGTCGTCGAGACCTTGAGGTCGCACGGTGCGATGGAGTACACGACGGTCGTCGTTGGCGGCGCGGCCGACTCGAACGCGATGCAGTACTTGGCTCCGTCCTGCGGCGCGGCGATCGGCGAGTACTTCCGAGACAACGGAATGCACGCTTTGATCATTTACGACGATCTCTCGAAGCACGCCGTTGCGTATCGCGCTCTGTCGCTTCTGCTGCGGCGTCCGCCAGGGCGCGAGGCGTATCCAGGCGACGTTTTCTACCTGCACTCGCGGCTCTTGGAGCGAGCGGCCAAGCTGTCCGATGCGAACGGCGGCGGGTCGTTGACCGCTCTGCCGATCATCGAGACGCAGGCAGGCGACATCGCGGCGTACATCCCGACAAACGTGATCTCGATCACCGACGGCCAGATCTACCTCGAACCAGACCTGTTCTTCGCTGGCGTCCGCCCCGCGATCAACGTAGGCATCTCGGTCAGCCGCGTCGGCGGCAACGCTCAGGTGAAGGCGATGAAACAGGTCGCTGGCCGATTGAAGCTGGAGATGGCGCAGTACCGCGAGGTACAGGCGTTCTCACAGTTCGCAAGCGATCTTGACAAGGTGACGCAGATGCAGCTGCTACGAGGTCAGCGCCTGACCGAGCTGCTCAAGCAGGGGCTGCATAGCCCGGTGTCCGTGGTGGACCAGGTCATCGCCATATTCGCCGGCACGAATCAATTCCTCGACGACATCAAGAACGAGGAAGTACGCAAGTTTGAGGCCGGACTGCTTGCGTTCGTGCACGAAAAGTATCCCGACGTTGTGGAGACGATTCGCACAACAATGGAGGTGTCCGACGAGACGACTGAGACCCTCAAGAAGGCGATCTCCGAGTTCCTTGAAAGGTTCAAGGCCGAGCAGAGCGCTTAGAAAGGCAGATGGCAACGCTCAAGCAGATTCGGCAGCGCATCAAGAGCGCGAAGAACATCCAGCAGATCACGCGGGCGATGAAGCTCGTCGCCGTCGCTCGCTTGACTAAAGCCAAGAACAAGGCCGAACAGGCCCGCGCGTATTTCGAGAAAATGCGCGAGTTCGTCGGCAGCATCGGCGGGGCGGGCGACCTGCCGGACAACCCGCTGCTGATCCGTCGGCCGGTCAAAAAAACCGTGCTCGTTCTGATCACTGCGGAGCGCGGAATGTGCGGTGGATTCAACGGAAACCTCGTGCGCCGCGCGGGGGACTTCATCTCAGGGCAGGATTCCGAAATGTCGCTCGTCTGCGTCGGGAAGAAAGGCCGGCAGTTCTTCCAAAAGCGCGGGTTCACCGTTTTGCAGTCGATCACGGTGCCGACCTCTGGCCCAACTGTCGATATAGCCAACGAGCTGAGCGACATCGTCACGGAGCTGTTCGTCTCTGGCGAAGCGGACGCGATCCACATCTGCTACAGCAAGTTCCACTCGCCGATCCGCCAGGAGCCTTTGGTCGTTCAAGTTCTGCCGATCGAACCGCCGGAGGGCGACGAGGCGGCGGGCGGCGAGGCGACGTTCGAGCCGGACGCGCACACGCTCCTCGACCTGCTGCTGCCGAAGTACCTGCTGACCACGATCTACCAGGCGCTGCTCGAATCCAACGCCAGCGAACACGGCGCGCGCATGACCGCGATGACAAGCGCGACCGACAACGCTGCCAACATGATCACCGACCTGACGATGGTCGCCAACAGGGCGCGGCAAGCCGGCATCACCACCCAGATCCTAGAGATCGTCGGCGGTGCGGAAGCTCTGAAGCAGTAGCAGGAATTGTTTTCCCCTCTCCCCTTGAGGGAGAGGACAGGGTGAGGGGTCAAGGAAATCCAGTCCTTTCCACCTTGCCTTTCTCCCGCGGTGCCCGGTTGGGAAAGACGAAGGGACTCTGTCTGCTCAACCCCACTCTCGCCCCCCTTGAGGCGGGAGGCGACCGTACTCAGTTGGATACGCTAGGAAGTTATTGACATGGCTACCGTGCGTTACCTTGTTGACGACGTAGATGCGGTCCTCGAGTTCTACACAGCGAGGCTCGGGTTCGAGCTTGAGAAACGGTGGGGGCCGCCCTTCGCGATTCTCCGCAGGGGTGATTTGCGTTAGTGGATCTGCGGGCCTCAGTCGTCAGCCGCTTGAGTCAAACCTTCTTTGCGGATGGTTCGTTCTCAAGCACAATCGAGTAAGCGCGGATCACGGAACGTCGCCAGCCAGGATTTGTCGGATCTTGGAACCGTCGATGTTGCCACCGGAAACGACACAGACGATCTTGCCTACACCGGCCCGCCCGGCGAGGGCAGCGGCGACCGACGCCGCCCCAGCCCCTTCGGCAACGACCCGGTTGCGCTCGATCATAAAGCGGATCGCCGAAGCGATCTCTGCCACGGAGACAACGAGCGACCCGTCCAGTATGGAACTTGCCAGGGGCCACATTTCAGGAAGCACGCTCTTGCCTCCGATACCGTCGACGAAACTGGCCTGGTAGTCGATTTCCACCGGCTCTCCCTTTTCGAGGGATGCGGCAAAGGGCGCGGCCGTGGCCACCTCAGCGGCAAACACCCTTGTATCTGCTTTCAGTGCCTTGACCGCCGAGGCGATGCCGCAGCTCAATCCTCCGCCTCCGTAGGGTACTACGATCGTATCGACCTCGGGCAGATCCTCCAGGATTTCGAGGCCGATAGTTCCGTTGCCAGCGATGACCGCCCGATTGGAGACGGGATGGATGAACTTCCCCTCCATCCCTTCGAGCTCGTGTTCGACGATGACGCGCCACCAGCGATCGAACGGCACCTTAACGATTGTTGCACCGAGCCGCTCGATGGCGTCCAGTTTGGTTTTGGGAGCGTGATCGGGAACGACGACGCGAGCGGGAAACCCGAATTTCCGCGCTACCCAGGCGACTCCCTGGCCCATGTTTCCAGCGCTAGCCGTGTAGACACCGGCGGCCAGTTCTTCCGTCGGCGTGCTCAGGATAGCGTTGGCAGCGCCCCTAATCTTGAAGGAGCCGATGGGCTGGAGGTTTTCGAGCTTGAGGAAGATCTCAGCACCGCCCTGATCGTTGCCGAGAGGCACCAGCGGCGTGCGCATCGCCGTGCCGACGATGCGTTCCCGAGCGGCGCGGATTTCCTCGAGGGGAATCGGCTCACGATGCTCCATGGCGCAGTCCCCCCAGCTCGACCGACAGGCCGATGTTCTCGGCCTGAGCTCTGCGATAGATGTAGTGGGCCGCCGCCAGGTCTTCGACGGCAATTCCGAGGCTTTTGAAGAGAGTAACCTCTTCGTCCGACTCTCTGCCCTCCGCTCGGCCCGCCAAGACCTCTCCCAATTCGGCTCTAACGTGGTCGTCTCCAAAGAGTCCTTCTTGCCTCGGGATCAGGATATCGCCCGATTCATTGAACGCCGATTCTCGGCAGTCGACGAACAGGCGCGAACGGGCGACCGCAGCCGAATCCAGCTCGCGAGCGACTTTGACGCAGGCACCGACCGCGTTGATATGAGAGCCGGGACTGATCCACTCACCTTGAATCACCGGTTCTTTCGAACCTGTTACCGTGCAGATGATGTCCGCGCCCTCGACGGCTCCGCGGGCGGTCTGCGCCACTTCCACGTCCGCAATCGGGCGAGCCCATTCGGCGAAATGTTGCGCGTTCTCCCGGTTGCGGCTCCAGACGCGAATGCGACGGAGGTCGCGCACCGCCGCCATCGCTTGCAGATGAGATCGGGCTTGCGTTCCCGACCCGATGATCGCCAGATCTCGTGCGTCTTTGCGTGCGAGAACTCTGGTAGCGACCGCGCTCACCGCGGCGGTGCGGATCGTCGTGATCTCGCCGCCGTCGATGATCGCAAGGAGCCGACCGTGCTCGGCATCGAACAACATCACTGCCCCTTGGTGTGATTCGTAGTCCGTTCCTTCGTTGCCGGGAAACACCGTTACGATCTTGATGCCAAAGAGCTCAGGATTCCCTAAATACGCCGGCATCACGCCCAATGCGCCTCGTTTGTCGGGATGCCAGACGATCGAGCGCAGGGGCATCACAACGTCGCCGTCGGAGAACGTCTTGAGCACTTCGGACATCTCCTCGATGCATTGCTCCATTGGCAGCAGTCGACGGACTTCCTTGTAGTTGATATGGAGAACTTTCATCGGTTGCTCACTTCTGGGGCCTGAGAATCCCGATCAATAGATCATTGTCGATGTTGCCGCCGGACACGATGCAGACGCTCTTGCCGCGGTCGCCCAAGGGTGTGGCAAGGGCGGCTGCCAATGACAGTGCTCCCGCCGGTTCGACGATCAACTTGCATTCGAGACAGAGCATGCGGATCGAATCGCGGACTGATTCCTCGCTCACCAGGATGACTTTTTCTACCAGGCCGCTGAGGAGGGGGAACATCTCTTGGGTGATGTACGGCACGGCGACGCCGTCGCAAATCGTCTTGCACTCGACCGTCACTGGCCTGCCACTCTGAATCGCGTCGTACAGCGATGGGCAGCCCGCCGGTTCGACGCCAAAGATCTTCACCTCAGGTCGCAGGGCCTTAAGGGCGCTGCCCACGCCGCCCAGGAGTCCGCCGCCGCCGACAGGAATGAACACCGAGTCGACGTCGGGAAGATCCTCGACGATCTCGATCCCCATGCCGCCATGGCCGGTCATCACGTCCCGATTGGTCCAGGGGTGGATGAATGCATAGGGCTCGTCCTCCCAACCGTGACCCTTCATATACGCGAACACTTCTTCGGTCGGCACCAGGACCGGTGTTGCTCCGAGCCCTCTCACCGCTTGAATTTTGCTGCTCGGCGCTTTGTCGGGCATCAAACTACGAGCGGCAACGCCGAAGTGGCGAGCCGCCCACGCCAGGGCCTGAGCTGTGTTGCCTGCGCTCACCGTACTCAATCCCTTGGCGCGCCCTTCGGGCCCGAGGGACGCGACGGCATGAAATACGCCCCGGATCTTGAACGAATTCATCGGCTGGTGGATTTCCAATTTAAGATGTATGTCGGTTGGCTCGCCCGGCTGAAACGGCACGAGCGGTGTCCGGCAAACGACGTTCTTCATCCCTTCCGACGCGGCGCGTATTTCCGACAGCTCCGGCCGACTCGTCATGGAGGCAGTCTACCGGGCCCAGAATTTCTTGCTGAATGGCCACCCCGGATCTTCGAAGATAGCTCGCGAACAATCACCTGTGACCATCTACATCAACGCCACACCCCGACACACATGTTGCCGTTGAGCATGAAGCAGATTCCGCCAAACATCTTCGTCTCTTTAACCCCCAATTGACCCTCCAATTCGTCACGCAAACGTTCGACAATCTCCATGTTCGAGTGCATCGCGCCAGTCTATCGAACAACCTGTCGGTCATGCCCTCGGATAGGGACTAACACCGTTCTGAATCGGAGGGCGTTCGGACAGGTGAACCAGGGTGAATATCTTCGTAGGGGCAAAGAACGTATAGACAAGACTCTCTGGAATGCTCGCGAACTGAACTCTTAGTTCAGCTCGATCGATTGATCTCAGATCGACCTCGACTGCCGGGCTCTTGACCCAGTCCATGGAAACCTGGACCGCGTGAACCGCAGCGATGACTTCGAAGACCTCAGTCTTGCCTGCCTTCACTGCGCCGATCACCATGCCATCGACTCGGACTTTGAGCTTTCTCGCACAGCCAAAGTAATTCCAAGGTCGATGAACGCTGATTTCCATCATTGATCTACTCTCAAGCGTATCACACTGCTCCCGGTCACGATCCTAAGAGCTCGTCGATTTGAGCCAGCCTTCAGGACTTAACCGCGTCCAACAGCCTGAACGTTACAAAGTACGTCGCGCCGTCTTTGGACAAGTGAGGCAGCTCACCTCTGCTGGCCAAGGGGACGAAAGGAGTCTTCCTCTGATCGATCCAAACTTCCAATGAGTCGGTCTCTTTCCCAGCGCACGCCGAGCTGAACTGCCACTCCTCAGGTTTCGCGCACAAGCCGGCTGATACGGGATTCTGCTCAACGTACGAACAGATCGCTCCGAACTGATCCGCCGAACGGATCATGTGGTCGAACGACTCCCGCTCCCATAGCGGGGCCTTTCGTGAAAGCAGCTTGTTGATCTTCAAGGAGCTGAAGCTCTTGATCGAGTGCATGACTTCACTCAGCTCAAATGGTGGCAGGGGTGTCGTTACCAAATGCACATGGTTGAGCAAGATGCACCATGCATGGAGCAAGTGCCTCTCGCCACGATTGAAACAGATCGCGTCTTCGACAATCTGCGCAACCTCAGGCCTTGCCAAAACCCCCGATCCTCTTGTTAGCCTCGCATTTCGCTGGTCAAGAAAGCTGAATACTTGAGCTTGAAGATCGGTCTCGTCATTATCTCCCATATACCGAAGTGTACTCCTGTTCGAGGCCAGACTTGTGGTGCAGGCATCCTGCCTGCTCCTCTGTCCTACAGTCTCGTACCGTGCAGGCAGGATGCCTGCACCACAACGGTCACACCACCTCTTCGGCAAGGTCGAAACGAACTCAGCTGGGTAGAGTTCTTGACATGGCCACTGTGCGCTACCTTGTCGACGACGTAGATGCGGTCCTCGAGTTCTACACGGAGAGACTCGGGTTCGAGCTGGAGAAACGGTGGGGGCCGCCCTTCGCGATTCTCGCTAAGGGCGATTTGCGCTTATGGATCAGCGGGCCTCAGTCGTCCGCCGCCCAGCCAATGCCCGACGGACGGAAGCCCGTGCCGGGCGGATGGAACAGGCTGGTAATCATCGTCGAGGACTTGCCTTCGTTCGTCGAGGATCTCCGGAAAGAAGGTGTCACGTTCAGAGGCGAGCTAATAGAGGGGCCTGGAGGCAAGCAGATCCTCATCGAGGATCCTTCAGGCAATCCCATCGAACTGTTCGAGACCCGAGATTAGTACGCCCGATAACTCGCCGGAGCTGACCTTGGCTTTGCGCGTTGCGATCGTGCCTCAGCAACTAGCCCGACATTGCTTGTGCCGCGAACTCTGCCCTGAGTTCTGCGATGATCTCGCGAGTCTCGGCGATGCGGCCTTCGAGCCCCTCGCGATACCGCCAGGCGTGTTGGTTGAGCGTCTGGTTGGGCTGGGCGATCTCGCGCTGCAGCTCCAGGAGATACCGCTCGCAGAGGGCGAGATATCGAAGTGCCGTCTCCGGGTTGTGGTACCCGGAACCGTCCACACTGACGTAGACTGGCGTCGTATGCGCCACCTGGTTTGCTGAGGCCTTTGTCCGGGCGGCGATCCACACGCCGTACTCCGCGGGCAGCTCCATCTCGATCACGAGCTGGCTCGTCGACTGCCCCGGCTCCTCCCGCGTGACGCGCTTGAGGACCTTGCCGTGGGCGACGATCTCCAGGTCGCTGAGCGGCACCTGCTCCGCGTGTCCGAACGCTCGAGCCGTGATGGACAGCGTCGTCCCGCTTGCCACGTCCAACCCGTCACCGGGGATCGCTCCATTCACCTTTAGTTCGATGATGGGGCCGTTGGTGACGAACGTGTGGCCGGCGTGAAAGCTTGCGCGCCAGTTGTCGAAGGTGAAGTCGTCTACGACGTAGGTGTAGAACCGTTCGGCTCCGATCGGAGAGCCCCAGGGAAAGTCCGAGCCTGCCGTTGCGGTCAGTTTGAATCCCAGGTCGAGGAAGTGGTAGTAGTGCTCGGTGTTCATCGAACCGAACTGTAGGATCTCGAGAAAGTCCACCTTGTTCCTGAGGACGTCCAGCGTCATGCCCCGGTAACCGTGGAATGCCACCGCCTTATGCGCGTAACCGGTCAAGCCGCCCAGTTCGTGCACGCGGTCGAACACTCGATCGTAGTGGTAGTACTCACCCTGGAACCGAACCAATGCGTCGGCTCCGAGCGAAATGGTGTGCCCGATCTCGTGGGTGCGCGGCTCTTCCTGCCCTGATGTCAAGAAATACTCCTCGACTTGGTAAACGCCGTCTTGGCCCCACGCGTACTGCGCGAAGTAGGTCGCCCAGAAGTCACCCATCTGCAAGAGCGCGCCGACGTGGATATCCTCGGCCGCGATCCACGTGAGTATCAGCGGGTTTTCTCGCGGCGACCGCCGGATATGGATGTGATCGTCTGCCGAGAACCAGCCTCTCTCCGGCATGTTGATCCATCGGTCCATCCGGAAAGTCTGCGACAGGTCACCATCGGGTTCGAGCCTGATCTCATGCTGCTGGCTCAAATACTCGTTGCCTTTGGACAGCGTCAGTCGGTAGGTGCCCGGCTCAAGCTCGACTCGGAAGGCCCCGTCCACATAGAAGGAACCGTCCCGCTGAGAGCCGTATCCCGACGCTACGTCATTCGGACCGTACATGACCCCGATCGCGGCCTCGGGCAACGGAACACCCACCCCGTTTGCATCCGTGAGACGCACTCGAACGGGTGTCGGCTCGCCCGTCGCTTCGTCGAGGATCGTAGCGGAGAAGCGGCCCAGCTTGTAGTGCGTCTTGAGAGGCGTCTCGCCTACGGCAGCATTGGCTAACGGGGCTGCCTTTGGGACAGACCGCATCTCAGTGCTGCTTGGCTCAGAGGCATTGGACCAAAGGCCGAGACCAGTCACGAGGGTGACCAAAGCCAGCGCCCACCCGATACGAGGGAGTGCCAAGTGTCGCATGGAGGCATTCTGACAGAAACGCGCCGCGACCGGGAAGTGGCCGCTCCACGTGCGGAGCGGATTACTCGAACACCGCGAGCACCGGGATGTGGTCACTGAGCGCGAACGACTTCGGGTCGTCGGGGTTAGTGCGGAATGCACCTTCGAACAGCACGCGGCACTCGGTGAGGCGGTCGGCGAGCTGGGCCATGCGCCCAGACGTAGTCGATCCTCACTCGCGGCTCGGTGCTGGGAATGGTGAGATCGCCGCCGGTGCCCTTCGACTAGCGGTGGAAGGACAAAACGCGATGGGTAGCCATGCCGCCAAAGATTGCAGAAGCCGCGAAACATGTGGAAGCCACTTTCGCAGATGCCAGTGAGGTAACTTCGTCGGCGAGGATCATGCTGTTTCGCAAAGGAGTCTGGTGCGGCATAGCTGTTCTGTGCATACTTGCCGGATGTTCGAGTCGGTCCAAGAATGAGGCGGAAGCCTCGAACCAACAGGGTGATGAACCTGAAGCCTCGAACTGGCAAAGTGGTGAAATAGAAATCCCTCCAGGCGTTAAATACACCGAGGCATCGGCAGAGGACAACAGTAAGGCGTTCGATTTTCTGCAAAGCCTTGTTGACGAGGTTCGTCCAGCCGAGGAACTCAGGAAGAAAAGCCCGAAAGCCATTATATGCGGCCCAGGCCTGTGGAACGCCTTAAAGGACACGGCGCCAAAGGAGTTGCAGGACGCCATGCCCGCTACTTTCGTGATTCCGAATCTAGCGAGCGGAGAGGTGCAGAGCCTTGACGGCAGAGTATTCAAGACCGATGCACAGCAGGAAGAGTTTTGGGATCTTTTTCAGTTGTATTTGGACGCGTTTCGCTTGCTGCCCGAATTCAAACCCAAATTTCCAATACACGTTAGGAAAGCAAACGCGAATGAACTGCAATACTACTGGACGATAATTCCATACGAAAGCATCGAGGAGCCGTTTTTCGTCATTGCGATTGACGACACAAGCATTCTGTTTGACTTCATCGAAGAAGATGGGGAGCAGAAGGTGTTCACCGTTGACATAGTTCTTGGGATTGACGAAGAGTGAGAAACGGCAGCGGTCGCGAACGCTTGCTCCTCTACTCGAACACAGCCAGCACAGGGATGTGGTCGCTGAGCGCGAACGACTTCGGGTCGTCGGGGTTGGTGCGGAAGCCGCCCTCGAACAGCACGCGGCACTCGGTGAGGCGGTCGGCGAGCGGGCCGTGCGTCCAGATGTAGTCGATATACCGCGTCGGCGCGATGCTGTTGATGCTGAAACGGTTGTCGCCAACGCCTTTCGTCGCAATCGAATCCACAAGTCCCGCGTAGACCCATCGCCCGTATTCCGGTCCGTCCGGCAGGTGGTTCAGATCTCCCTGCAGGATCATGTCGCGGCCCGACTCGATGTCTGCCGACATCGCGGCGAGCATCTGCGCGACCTCCTTTCCGCGGGTCTCCACGTTGCCGGGGTGCAGGTGCGCGCTGTAAATAACGAGGTCGCCGTCGTCGGTCTTCAAAACAGCGCGGCCCCAGTGGCGCGTGAACAGACCCTTGACGTCGTCAGCGTCCACCCCTGCAGCCAACGGCTTGTTGGTCGATTCCGTAATCTCGAACCGCGTGATCACTGTCCCCGGATAGCCGCCGGGAAAGTACGTGTAGTTCATCCCCATACGGTCCGCGATCTCGGCGGAGACGGACTCGGCGGGAGACTCTTGGAACGTGACGATGTCCGGTTCGTAGAGCGCAAGCTCCAGCGCCATGCGGGCCGGCATCTGCTTGCGCGCTTCGCGCAGCACCGCCCTGTTTTCGTCAGTCGATGGGTACCCGCGACAGGCGAGGACGTTGTAGGTGATGGTGCGCAGAGCGCCCGCGCGTCGCCGGGGCGCGATCGCTGTAAGCATCTTTGGCGACACTGTCATTGCGAGCGCAATCCCGCCGGTCGCGGTGAGGAACTGTCTTCGGTCGAAGCGAAAAGATCGTTTTGACATGTTAAGGTTTAAGGCGATTTCTTTAACGGATCAGATCATGAACGACGTGGCCGTGGACGTCTGTGATGCGGAAGTCGCGGCCTTGGTACGGGAAGGTCATGCGCTTGTGGTCGACGCCCATCAGGTGCAGGATCGTCGCTTGCAGGTCGTGAACGTGGACCGCTCCCTCGTGGAACGAGTGCTTGTCCGGGTCGATCGCGTTGCCGTCGGAGTCGGCGATGTTGTAGCCGTAGTCGTCGGTGCGGCCGTACGTGATCCCCGGCTTAACCCCGCCGCCAGCCATGAACAGAGTGAAGCAACGCGGGTGGTGGTCGCGGCCGAAAACGGCGGGCTCGAGCGGCCCCTGCGAGTAGCTCGTGCGACCGAACTCCCCTCCCCAGACGATCAAAGTATCATCGAGCATTCCAAGGCGTTTCAAATCTTGGATCAAAGCAGCGGTCGGCTGGTCCGTCTCCTTGCACTGGTTCCGAATCGCGGCGTCGAGACCGCCGTGATGATCCCAGCCCTGGTGGTAGAGCTGGATGAATCGCACGCCCTTTTCCGCAAGCCGCCGGGCGAGCAAACAGTTCGCGCCGTACGTCCCCGGCTTGCGACTGTCTTCGCCGTAAAGCTCGAACACCGAGTCCGGCTCGTCGTTCAAGTCGGTGACCTCCGGGACGCTGGTCTGCATGCGGTACGCCATCTCGTACTGCGCGATGCGGCTCTCGATCTCGGGGTCGAGCTCCTTTTCGTACTGGATTCTGTTCAGTTCGCTCAGCCGGTCGAGCATCGCACGGCGCCCGGACTGGCAGACGCCGTCGGGGTTCGTGAGGTACAGCACGGGGTCGGCCCCTGAGCGGAACCGCACGCCTTGGTAGCGCGAATCGAGGAAGCCGCTGCCCCACAAACGCGCATATAGCGGCTGACCGCCCTGCCCCGCGCTGGCTAAAACAACGAACGCCGGCAGGTCGTCGGTCATCGATCCGAGCCCATACGAAACCCACGATCCGAACGACGGTCGCCCTGCGATCTGGCTGCCGGTCTGGAAGAACGTGATCGCCGGGTCGTGGTTGATCGCCTCGGTGAACATCGACTTGACGAAACAGATATCGTCGACGATCTCCGCGATGTGAGGGAGCAGCTCGCTGACCCACGCGCCGCTCTCGCCGTGCTGCTTGAACTCGAACGGCGACCCCGCAAGCGGAAGGATGCCCTGGTTGACGGTCATCGCGGTGAGCCGCTGCCCCCTTCTCACCTCGTCCGGAAGTGCAAGCCCGTGCTGTTCTCTTAGCAAGGGTTTGTAGTCGAACAGATCCTGCTGTGCGGGCCCGCCGGCTTGAAAGAGATAGATGATTCGCTTCGCCGTCGCTGCGTGGTGAAGCTGTCCCAGGACGCCCGGCACGGGCTCTTGGCCGGTCAGCCAATCGGGCAGGATCGACGCCAGCGCGAGCGAGCCGATGCCGCTCGCAGTATTTCCGAAGAACTCGCGCCTCGTCAGACCGAGGTTTCTGCCAAGAGGGTGTTCGGGGTCGAAGGGCACCATCTTATCGCCTCCAAATCACGGCGTCAGAGTTCATGATCGTCTGCACGGTCACTGTCATGGCGGCGACCTCCGTCGCTCGCAGGTCTATTGCGGGCTCCGTGTCGCCCACGTCGACGAGCGCGATAGAGCCGCTGATGCTTGCCCTGAAAACCCTTCTTTGCTCTCTGAGCGTCGCGAGGAGCACGTCCGCCTCTCGCTCGTCTGGCCTGCGTCCGGCCAGCCGGAGAAACGCTGCGTCGATCCGCTCCTTGTCCGTATTCTCCTGTTTCAAAACGAGCTCTGCAAGCACGCGCGCCGCCTCGACGAACTGCGGGTCGTTGAGCAGCACCAACGCCTGGAGCGGCGTGTTCGTGGTGGCTCGCCGGACGGTGCAGACCTCGCGCGAGGTCGCGTCGAAAATGAGCATGTTTGGCGCCGGTGCGGTCCTCTTCCAAACCGTGTAGAGGCTGCGGCGGTAGAGCGCCTTTCCGACGCTCTGACGGAAGGCCGGGGTCATCGTGTTGTTCTCGCGCCAGATTCCGGCGGGCTGATACGGGTTGACCGGCGCGCCGCCGATCGTTTTGTCGAGAAGACCGGCGGCGGCGAGCGCCGTGTCGCGAACCATCTCGGCGGAGAGACGGTAGCTCGGCCCGCGCGCGTAAAGGAGGTTGAGCGGGTCTCTCGACGCCAGCTCAGCGGTGAGGGCGGAGTCTTGGCGATAGGTAGCTGAGAGGACGACCTTCTTCAGAAGCGCTTTCACGTCCCAGCCGTTGTCGACGAAGTCTCGCGCGAGATAATCGAGCAGAGCAGGGTGCGTCGGTCGAGTTCCCTTCAGGCCGAAGTTCTCGGACGTCTCGACCAGTCCGATGCCGAACAGCATCTGCCAAATGCGGTTCACCGCGACGCGCGCGGTCAGCGGGTGGTCTGAATCCGTCAGCCATCGCGCGAGCCCGAGCCGATCCCCTTGTGCGCCAGGCTCCAGAGCAGGAAGCGTTGCCGGGACATCGCGCTCGACCCGGTTATCATCCGTCCTCGGGGCGTCGTACGCGCCGCGAGCCAAGAGGTGCGCCGGGATCTGCACGCGCGACTCTTCCATGACGGATATCTCATAGATCGCGGCCTCATGGTTGGCGAGATCCTCTTGCGCCTTCCGCACTGTCGCCTTCGCTGCGCGCACCTGCGGATCGATGGCGGAGAGATAGAGCCCCCGCAGCTCCTCGACGTTCGCAGCTGGTGCGCCGAGCGCTTCAGCCAGCGCCTTGCCATCGAAAAGGTCAGCGATTTCAAGAGCGCTCAAGGCCCGGTCGGCGAACGCAACATCGTCGATCTTTCCGCCTTTGAATCCGAGGTCGCGGAACCGCTGGCCGAACGCCCAGTCTCCACGGCTCGGCCCAAGGTCGCCGTAAGCGTTGATCTCTTTCCAGATGCGGTCGTTCAAGATCTTCGTTTGGACCTGTTCGCTGTCGACGTAGATTTTGAGGCCATCCGCCTGTCCGCTTCCGTCGAACGACCACGCGACGTGCGTCCACACTCCCGGCTCGATCTTCGCGAGAGACTTGACGGCGATGCCGTTGCCGGGCCAGTGGCGCATCACTCGCGCTGTCAGATAGCCGCCTTCGAGCATCAGGTCGAACCCGCAGAACCCGACGTCGGTTCCGCCGGTCCGGTGCATCAGAACGACCTGCTGTTCGTTGCCCGGATCGCTGACCCAGAAAGACCAAGTGAACTCGTCCCACCTCTCTCGTCCTGGCAGGCCCCTGACGGCGATGCCGTTGTCGCCGTCGAACACCACAGACTGCCCAGACTGCCCAGACCGCCCACTGGCGAGTTCAACCACCAAAAGCCGTTCCGCGAACGGCTTGCCTTGGATCCTGTTCGCAAACTTCCCTTCGCTGATCTCGTCGAAGGAGAACCGGGCGATCAGTCCGGCGATGTTTGGCTCCGTCGGATCAGTCCGATCGGACAGATCGGATGCAAGCCAAGATTGGAACCGGTCTTCCGCATCTGACCTCGCCTTCGCATAACTTCCCCGCGCCTTCTCTGCCTCGAGCCTTAGCTGCGACAGCTGTGTCGCCTGCTCGTCCGTCGGCAGCAGCATCGACGGCGTCGGGACTATCTCAGAGCTGAGAAGAAGCCCGTACTCGTCGATCGAGTTGAAGTACGCGAACATTTGGTAGTACTCCTTCTGCGTGATCGGGTCGAACTTGTGATCGTGGCAGCGCGCGCATCCGACGGTCAGCCCGAGCATCGCAGTGCCGAACGTTTCGACGCGGTCCGAGGCGTACTTGGTCTTGAACTCCAGCGCGATCGAGCCGCCCTCGTTCGACTGTCTGTGGAGGCGGTTGAACGCCGTGGCTAGCCGTTGGTCTTGGGTCGGTTCATCTAGCAGGTCGCCTGCAAGCTGCCACGTCAAAAACTCGTCGTAAGGAAGGTTGTCGTTGAACGCCCGCACGACCCAGTCTCGGTACGGCCACGTCGGCATCAGCAGGTCGGACTGGTAGCCGTAGCTGTCGGCGTAGCGCGCGGCGTCCAGCCACTCTGTCGCAATCCGTTCGCCGTAGTGCGGGCTGGCGAGCAGCCTGTCCGCCGTCTCTTCATAATCGCCGTCCTCCGGAAACTCTTCGATCTCCTCTTCTGTCGGTGGTAGGCCCGTTAAGTCGAGCGTAACGCGCCTCAGCCAGCGTAGCCTGTCGGCCTCCGGGCTCGGGCTCAGCCCCTCGCTCTGCAAACGCGCGAGGATGAAACGGTCGATGTCGTCCCTCGGCCAGTCGCTCTGCACGTTCGGAACGGCGACAGACTTCGGCAACGGCTCGAACGACCAGTGGCGGTCGTACTTTGCTCCTTCTGCGATCCACCGCGTGATCGTCTCAATCTCATCCTGTGTCAGTTTCTTGCCGCTGTCAGGCGGCGGCATCGGCGTGTCGGGGTGGGTGATGCGCTGGACGACGAGGCTCTCTTCCGGCTTGCCTGGAACGATCGCGAACCGGCCATCGCGGTCGGCGAACGCGCCTTCTGGGATATCCAAGCGCAGTCCAACCTGACGGGTACCTCCGTCCGGGCCGTGGCACAAGAAGCAGTTTTCTGAGAGGATCGGGAGCACGTCTCGCGAGAAGCTGACCCTCTCTTGTGCAGGCTCCTGTTCGGCAGTGAGCACAGTGCCGGTCGTGAATACGCCCGCGCTCACCACGAGCACGATCCACGTGTAGGCGCTGCCGAGCCTCAGCATACGCCGAGGTTACCAAACTAGCCGTCGATCAGCGAGAGAAGTTGGGGAGAGGAGACAGATTGTTCCCTCTGTGTAGCCGTCAAAGAAGCGCGATCCACAACCCTTGTTCGTGATTCCAGGTTTTTCCAGCTCCCCCATCAAATCGCCTACAGCTTTTCTAGCACGCCTTTCGGATCGGCAACTAGCGCGTCCAACTCTCCGTCTTCGCACAGCGCAAGGATCTCGTGGAGCTGCACCATCTGCTCGACCCGGGACTTTCTGAGGTTGCGCCTCGCAAACCCCTCTAGGAACCGCACCTTCTCTTCCCTGGTCTCGCAGACGAGCCTCGGCACCTTTGTCGGCTTGCCGTCATCGTCGAGCGCTACCATGGTGACGCGCGCGGTGTTCGTGTGCCGGCGCTCGTCTTTCGCAAGGTTCGTCGCGAAAACGTCGATCGTCACCTCTAGCGACGTAGTGCCGACGTAGCTGACAAACCCCTCCATCTCGACGAGGTTGCCGACCTCGACCGGCTGGTGGAAGTCCACCCGATCGAACGAGGCTGTCACGCAGATCCGCCCCGCGAACTTTTGAGCCGTCGCAGATGCCGTAAGGTCCACCATCGCGAGGATCGATCCGCCGAACACGTGACCGAGCACGTTGGCGTTGTTCGGCGTCATAACCTGCGCCATGCGAAGCCGGGTCTCAGAAACGCGCTTGCCGCTCATGCGCACATCACGATCCTAGCAAACGCTTTGGCATCGAGGCTTGCTCCGCCTACCAGGGCGCCATCAATCTCCTTCTGCGCGAACAGCTCCTTGGCGTTCTCGGCGTTCACGCTGCCTCCGTAGAGCACCCGCACACTGTCAGCGACCTCCACGTCCGAAAGCCCAGCAACGACGCTACGGATATGTCCGCAAACCCGCGCGGCCTCCTGCGGCTCGCACACGTTGCCCGTGCCGATCGCCCACACTGGCTCGTAAGCCACGACGAACGTGAAAAGCTCGCTCGAATCAACACCCTCCAACGCTACCGTAAGCTGTTCTTGAACAACCGAATCCGTACTCCCGGCGTCGCGCTCCGCAGCGGTCTCCCCGACACAGAGGATCGGCATGATCGAACAGAACAGCAGAGCCCGTATCTTGAGGTTGACGGTCTCATCCGAGTCGGCGAACATAAGAACCTGGGTCGTGGAAAGCTCCGTCGAGCCGAACCTTCCACGCGCCTCGGAGTGACCGACGATGCAGTACTCGACGCCGACCTCAGCGAGCTGCATCGCGCTCACCTTGCCGGTGAACGCCCCGCTGTCTAGCCAGAAGCAGTCCTGCGCTCCGAGCTTGACGTGGGTGTTCTTGATCGCCTGCCGCACGCGCTGGATCGCAAGGTACGGCGGGCAGACTACGACGTCCACGTCCCACATCCTGTCGACCTTCTCGGCAAACGACTCTACGAGGGCGACGCCCTCTGCAGTCGTCAGGTTCATCTTCCAATTGCCGACCACGAGCTTCGTTCGCATACGCTAACACCTTCTATGACTTGACGATCACCGGCTGGACTTCGATTTCCACCTTGCCGCGAATCGAATTGGTGATGATGCAGTACATGTCCGCCTTGTGCGCCATGTCTTCGGCCAACTCGACCTGTTCGTCCGTTGCGTCCGAGGCCAGAGTGATCTTTGGCCGAACCGTGACCTTCTTGTAGGTGAACTGCGGGCCGTTCTCCTCCACTTCGCCGACTGCGTCCACAGCGATGCCGACGACCGGCAACTTTCGGTTCTCAGCGATGATCCCGAACGTCATGGCGTAGCATCCAGCCACCGCCTTCGTGAGCAGCTCCTCGGGATTCGTGCCCTCTCCGGTGCCGCCGAACTCGGAGCCGACCGCCAGCGCAGAGCCGACGCCGGACCTCTCAGACGCCACTTTGCCGGAACCCCCGCGACCTCCGTTCCATTGGACGTTTACAGGGTACTCATGAAGCTTCGCCATGCGACCAGTCTACACCTTGGAACAAGGTCGGCTCGGGTAGGGCCTTCAGGTTCAAAGGTGGGGCCCTGCGGTAAAATGGCACCGCAATCGAGGCGTAGTGCCCAAGTGGTTAAGGGAACGGTCTGCAAAACCGTCATTCAGCGGTTCGAATCCGCTCTACGCCTCCAAAATTTCAATCTGAACTGCGGGATAGTCGACAGCGTGTTCACGCTCAAGTGCCCTTGACTTCTCCCGCAGCATGGACTATCTTATTCGTCAGATAGCGGAGGGATGATGATGTTACGAACGCCGCTAACGCTTGCTGTCGGAATCGCCCTCGCGGGGGCGCTCTTATCGGTGCCCGACCCATCTTGGGTTGGAGGTACGCCGTCGCAGGACGCCCAGACGAAGGGGCTGATCGTGGAGAGCGTGGAGCCGGGCTCTGCGGGGGAGAAGGCGGGGATCGAGGCCGGGGACCGGCTGATGACGTATGACGGTAAGCCGCTGACCTCGCCTGCGAAGCTGCGCGCGCTGGAGGAGAACACGTTCGGTCCGGAGAGCGTGAAGCTGCGGCTTGTGCGCGGGGATGGGACGTTGAGCCTCGAGGTGCCGCTGAGGTCTTTGGGCATCGTTGCGTGGCCCGATCTCTCGCCCGAGGTGCTGAAGCTGTATTCCGAGGGCTCTACGCTGCTGGAGTCGGGCGCTTCGGACGAGGCGGTCGCGAAATGGACCGACGCTGCGGGAGCGGCCGAGAAAGAGGGCGACAAAACGTCCGCGTCCTGGCTATATCGCCGGATGGCGAGGATTTTGTTCCGCCAGCGGAATTGGGAAGGGGCACTGCAGTCGAACGAGTCCGCCCTGGAACTGTTGTCGGGTAGCGGAGATATGGCGGCGCGATCGAAAACTTTGTCATCCCTCGGTCGATGCAGCCAAAACCTGAACGATTTTGACGCGGCCAAGGAGTGGTACGACCAAGCTTGCGAGGCAAGTGAAGGTGCGGGATACGAACTCTGGTTAGCGGACATGTTAACGAGTGTGGGCATTGTCGCAGACATGCGCGGCGACCCTCGCGCAGCGGAATCGTATTTCCTGCGAGTACTGGAGATCAGGGAGCGTCTCGCTCCCGACTCGCTCGACGTGGCTGGGAGCCTCAACAACCTGGGGATCGCCGCACGCGGCCGAGGGAACCTGAAGGCGGCGGAGGAGTACTTCAGGCGCTCTCTGGCGATCAAAGAGCGTCTGGCTCCGGACTCGCTCGACATGGCTGGGAGCCTCAACAACCTGGGCGCTGTCGCCTACGACCGTGGCGACCCAGGTGCAGCGGATTCGTATTTCCTGCGCGCGCTGGCTATTGAGGAGCGTCTAGCGCCCGATTCACTCGCCGTTGCCGCAAGCTTGAACAATCTGGGGATCGCCGCAGGTGGCCGAGGGAACCTACAGGCGGCGGAGAATTATTACGCGCGTGCGTTGGAAATCAAGGAACGTCTGGCCCCCAATTCGCTCGATGTGGCAATGAGCCTCAACAACCTGGGCAACGTCGCATCCAAACGTGGCGACCTGCAGGCGGCGGAGGAGTACTACAGGCGCTCTCTGGCGATCAAAGAGCGTCTGGCTCCGGACTCGCCCAGCGTGGCCGTGAGCCTCAACAACCTGGGCAACGTCGCATCCAAACGTGGCGACCTGCAGGCGGCGGCGGAGTACTCCAGGCGCTCTCTGGCGATCAAAGAGCGTCTGGCTCTGGACTCGCTCGAGGTGGCAATGAGCCTCAACATCCTGGGCGCTGTCGCCTACGACCGTGGCGACCTGCAGGCGGCCGAGGAGTATCACAAGCGCGCGCTGGGGATCAGGAAGCGTCTCGCTCCCGACTCGCACGACGTGGCTGGGAGCCTCAACAACCTGGGATTGGTAGCATACGACCGTGGCGACCTCCAGGCAGCCGAGGAGTATTATAAGCGCGCGCTGGCAATAAAGGAGCGTTTCTCTCCGGATTCTCTCCACGTGGCACTTAGCCTCAACAACCTGGGAAGCGTCGCATCGCGGCGTGGCGACCTGCAGTCAGCAGAGGAGTATCACAAGCGCGCGCTGGGGATCAGGAAGCGTCTCGCTCCCGACTCGCTCGACGTGGCTGGGAGCCTCAACAACCTGGGATTGGTAGCATACGACCGTGGCGACCTTCAGGCGGCGGAGGAGTATCACAAGCGCGCGCTGGCTATTGAGGAGCGTCTCGCCCCGGATTCGCTCGACGTGGCCACGATTCTCTACAGCCTGGGCGTTGTCGCGTCCGACCGAGACAACTTCGCTGACGCAGTCCAGTACTGCTCGCAAGCGATCGAGATCATCGAGTCGCAACGTGGGTCGATACGCTCCGCTGAGGTCCGTTCGTTGTTTCTCGGCAGGCAATTCTATGCGTATGCCGGACTGCTCCGCGCGCACGTGGCGTTGGCGGATGGAGCTACGGCCTTCGACGTTGTCGAGCGCAGCCGCGCGCGCGGCCTGGCGGACCAGATCGCCGAACGGGGAGTGGACTTCACGGCAGACGCGCCGGTAGTGCTGGTCGAAGAACAGAACGAACTTGATGCTAATAGAGCAAATGCTTATTCCATGCTCGCAAAGCTCGCAGACAAAGCCGACCCAGCTCGGGAGGACGAGCTGCGGGCGGAGATACTGAGCCTCAAGGTCCAGCAGCGCGAGCTGGACGCCGAGTTCCGAAGAGTGTCGCCGAAGTACGCAGCGGTCCAGTACCCGCAGCCGCTCGACCTTGAGGGATCGCAAGCTGCGCTGGACAAGGGAACGTTGCTGCTCACCTATTTTGTGGACAGGGAGGAGACCTACCTCTTCACCCTCCTGGGAGGAGAAGGAGCGCGGAAGGAGAAAGACTACGGCCTCAAGCTGTACCGTTTGAAAGCCGGCGCAGAGGAATTGCAGCAGCTCGTCGAAGAATTCAGGGCCTTGATCGTCGTGGGGGGAGCGGTAGTGCAAAAAGGCAAGGACCTGTACGACCTTCTCGTCCGGCCTGCCGAATCCGAAGTAGAAAGAGCCGAGCGCGTCCTGATCTGCCCCGACGGCCCGCTCCACAACCTGCCGTTCGCGGCGCTGGTCACCAAGGTCGAAGATCCCAGCGCGAGCAAGACCAGGCAAAGAGAAACCGTGCGCGGCGCCTGGCGGGCAGGGCAAAGAGGCAGCAAGCCGGTTCCCGTACCGCCCGCCGAAGGCTCGCAGGACCTCGCGAACGCCCGCTTCTTCACAGAAGCGAAGCCTCTGCACACCATCGTCTCGATGACGGTCTACGCAGAGGCCCGCCTGCAGTGGGAGGAATCCCCGAAGGAGTACGAGTACGAGTACGAGATTCTCGCCTTCGGCGACCCGGCGTACGGAGGGAACTGCAACGAGGAAGAGGCCGATCAGGACTCGCGCATTCGTCGCAGCAGTCTAAGGTCGGGCGAACTGTCGCGCCTTCCGTTCACGCTGGTTGAAGTGGAGTCCATCGCCGCGCTGTTCGGCGACGCTGCCATAGTCCGTCTCGGCGCAATGGCGACTGAGACGGAGGCGAAGGAGCTTTCCCCGAGGGCGCGCATCGTGCACTTCGCCTGCCACGGGCTGCTGGACGACGAGGACCCGCTGGCGTCCGGCCTTGCGCTCGTGGCATCTGGGAGCGACGACGGCTTCCTGCAGGCCTGGGAGATCTTCGAGGGGTTCCGTCTGAACGCGGACCTCGTGGTGCTCAGCGCGTGCGAGACGGCGCTCGGAGAAACTACAAGAAGCGAAGGGGTCATCGGCCTGACTCGCGCATTGCAGTACGCCGGCGCGCGCAGCATCGTCGTTAGCCTGTGGAGCGTCCAGGACGACAGCACGTCGGCCCTGATGGTCGCGTTCTACACGGAGCTGATAAAAGGAGCGGCGAAGGACGTCGCCCTGCAGCGTGCCATGGACTCGATCCGCGAAGACCCGAGATGGCGCCACCCGTTCCACTGGGCGCCGTTCATGCTCGTCGGGGATTGGCGATAGGCAATCATGTCGAAGTGGGACTTCCCCTATTCAGCCGACTCCACGTTCATTCTTTCATCCGGAATCAACTGATTAGCGCAGGTTCAAATGCAAAACTAAGTAACCTGTGTCCGAACTGGAGTAAAGGTCTTCAAAACCGTCATTCAGCGGTTCGAATCCGCTCTACGCCTCCAGAACTTCCTCTCAGCGGCACCTATGGCGAGAGAGAAGCCGTACTGATCCCTGGCAGATGAAGAATCGACGAAACGCCGCATTCACTTTGATCGAACTGCTCGTGGTGATCGCTATCATCGCTATCCTGGCGGCGATCCTGTTCCCCGTCTTCGCGCGTGCCAAGGAGAAGGCCAAGCAGACCGTCTGCATGAGCAACATGCGGCAGATCGGGATGGCGCTGCAGCTGTACCTGATCGACAGCGACGATCGGCTACCGGATCGGCGCGACCTGAAAAACTCGCTGCCGGGAGGGTGGAAGCCGTGGACGACGTGGCCCAGATCGGATCCGAGAAGCGCGTGGGCGATGATCGTCCTCCGTCCGTACGCCAAGAGCGATGAAATCTGGATCTGCCCGACCGCGAAGGGCGTTTTCTCCGGCGCGGTACAGGTCGAGCAGGCCGCGTTCAACGGCAACATCACAAATTACTGGATGTGGCGGTTCGACAGGCCAGACACGCCGATACCGCTGGACAACCTATGGGGCAAGACTCCGGAGATAGCGGTGGGGGATTTGCAGAGGGCGAACAGCCCGTACATCGGCGTGCCGGACGGGGTGTCGGACGTTGAAATCCTAGTCGACCCGTACTTCCCCGGCACGATACCTTCCACGCCGGAGCGGTACCGGGGCAAGGCCGTTCACTTCGGCGGGCGGAACAGGGTGTTCCTCGACACGCACGCCAAGTTCCTGCGGGATCGGCGGACGGAATAGCCCGATAGCCTTGACAGATTGAAGCCCGCGCCAGCAAAATTAACCTATGTTAACTTTTGTCGGCCTCGGGGCTCTCTTACTTCAAATCGCCGCGAGCGATCTCAAGTCCGCTCCCATCTCTACCGACCGACCTGACTTCACCGAGGGGTCTCGCGCGGTGCCCGTCGGTGCCCTTCAGTTCGAGACCGGCATGACCTACGAAGAGCTGAACGGCGCAGGCAACGCTACAAGCATCGGCGAGGCCCTGATACGGTACGGGTTCCAGCCCGGTTCGGAGTTGCGGCTCGCGCTCCCGAATCATCTCTCAGTGAACGGAACCAGCACCGACGTCACCGGCTTTGGAGACGTTGCCATCGGTTTCAAGCAGGAGCTCAACGGTGACGAGAAAGTCGAGTTCGCGCTTCTCGGCCAAGTCGCGTTCCGTACCGGCGATGCCGGGTTGCGCGCAGCCCATACGACGCCGATGGCAGCATTCATATGGGCCACAGAGTCCGGCGGCACCTCGTTCGGCGGTCAGATTCAGGCAGAGTGGCCGGGAGGAAGAACCGACTTAAGACACACGTTCGTTGTAGGATTCCCGGCTGGAGACCGACTCGGCGCGTTCGTTGAGCATGTCGTCGACTTCGGCGAAACCATGAGGCCAGGCCACATCCTTCATTTCGGGCTGACGTTCCAGCCGGACAGAGACACCCAATGGGATTTCCACATCGGATTCGGGGTCTCCAACGGAGCGCCGGACAGTTTCGTCGGCTTCGGCTATGCGAGGCGAACCTGACGGCGAATGGAGGTCTAGTGGAAAAACAGGCCTGTTTGTCGGCGGCAAAGGACAGTGTCGGACCGTCTGGATGATAACCTGTTGTTTAGCTAGTCCGGCGTTGGGGTGCCTGGGCAGTTGTTGGTCAATGCCACACCGTTCTGAAATCGTCAGTCGCGAAAAGCTCGGCCCGCTGGGGTTTTACGCCCCACCGGAAATTCACGTCGAGTGCGACGCGTTCCGCGGCTCGCTGGCAACTCTGTTCGAGTGCGTCCGCGAGCAGAAGATCGAGTTGCTGGGCGTCCCGCTAGCGCCGATCTGCGAGGCGTACTTTGCGTACCTGCTCGAAAACGCCGAGCACGATCTTGAGAGCGCCGCCGTCGCGCTCGCTGCGCTGTCATATCTGCTTGAGAGGAAGGCGTGGCTCTTGCTCCCGAACGAGTCCGACGAGCCGGAGGGCGACGAAGTGCTCGAGGCGATCCTGCCGTACATCGACGAGTTCAAGCCGGCGATCACCGCCCTCAGCGAACTCAAGGAGAGCCGAGAAAGCGTGTTCTTCCGCAGCCTCAACGGCCGCGGCGACACGTTTGAAATGCCGCTGGATTCGTCGAGCGTCACGATCGACGCCCTGGGGAAGGCGCTTGTCCGCCTGCTCGAACGCGCGAGGCCAGATCTCAACGGTGCCCTCACTCAAGATCGGCGAATGCTGAGCGAGGAAATGGTCGTGGTCATGTTGGCGTTGCCAGAGGAGTTCGCATCGCTCGACGAGATCGTTGTCGGCGATTTCACGCGATCCGACGTTGTGTGGTGGTTCCTCGCCCTGCTGGAACTCATCCGCCTCGGCCAGGCTGTCGTCAAGTTACGCAAGGGAGAAGCGCTCTTCCGCAAGGAGATTCGGTCGTGAGGCTGATCGAGAAGGTTCAGGCGCTCCTCTTCGTCGCGGATTCTCCCGCGACGCCGGAAGAGTTAGCGGACGCCTTGGAAATGCCGATCTATGAGATCGAAGAGGCGCTTGAAAAGCTGGGCGCCAAGCTGACCCACGAGGGCGCCCTCCAAATCGTGCGAATCGCCGGCGGGTATCAGATTTGCACCAAGCCGGAGGCGGCAGAGTACGTCGCACGGTTCCTCAAGCCGCAAAAGCAGAAGCTCAGCCGCAGCATGATGGAGGTGCTGGCGATCATCGCGTACAAACAGCCCACCACGATCGCAGAGATCGACGAGGTCAGGGGCATGCAGAGCGACTACGGCCTTCGCAGCCTGATCGACCGGCGCTTGATCGCGGAGGTCGGACGGAAATCAACACCAGGACGCCCCGTGCTCTACGGCACGACGCAACAGTTCTTGCACCTCTTCAATCTGGAGAAGATCGAAGACCTCCCAACGGTCGAGCTGAACGTCAATGCGGTCGGAGCGGACGTCGTGCCCGAGCAACCGGCCTTGATAGACTCCGCAGAAGAGCCGCAGCCGGACTTGATCGACTCCGCTGAAGAGCCGCAGCCGGCCGACCCCGCGGCGGTCTAAACTAGGGCAAGAATGCCAGATCCTGAAGTGATGCGTCTGCACCGCTACATTGCGCTGTGCGGGGTTTGCAGCCGCAGAAAAGCGGAAGACTTGATCGTCGAAGGGCGGGTGTCCGTCAACGGCGACACGGTTCGCCAGCTCGGCACAAAGGTCTCCGATATCGACGATGTGCAGGTCGATGGCAAGACGATCGCGCTTGCGGATCTGATCTACGTCGTCATGTTCAAGCCTGTCGGGTTCATCACTACGATGTCCGATCCTCAGGGCAGAAAAACCGTTCAGGACCTGCTGCCAAAGTTGCCTACGCCGGTCAAGCCGGTCGGGCGTCTGGACGTGAACTCCGAGGGGCTCCTGCTGCTGACCAATGACGGCGATCTCGCAATGCGCTTGACCCATCCGCGCCACTCAGTGCCCAAGACGTACGTCGCCAGCGTCGACGGTGTTCCGAACGAGAGGTGCCTTGAGCGGCTACGCCGAGGAATCACCGTCGAGGGAAAGCGCACGGGCCCGGCTAGCGTCAAGCTCATCAGCGCTCATCGAAACGGCAGGAACTCACGCATCGAGATTACGATCAAGGAAGGTCGCAACCGGCAAGTGAGGAGTATGCTCGCGGCAGCCGGCCACCCGGTCGCATCGCTCAAACGAACGGTATTCGGCCCGCTAAAACTGCGCGGTATGAAGCCTGGAGAGTGCCGGATTCTCGGCCAAAAGTTGGTCTCCCAACTTCGCAGCCGAGCCGGTCTTGACTAGAGTTCTCTCCCCCAATTGTGTGTCCACATTACAGAGACATTTACTGCCTCCGCGATTGCTAGGGTGCCTTGTCTTGGCGTGATTCCGGCCACCGAGACGACCAGAACCATCCCTTATGTTCGGCCAACTTCCGCACGTCTTTATAGAATTATTGTTACAGTCCGGCGGCGCGATAGAGACCCAAGACCGCCAAGCGTGCGATTCGAAGTCTGATCCGTCCTGAAGCAATCGCTGGACGTCGGTCAAAATGATGCATGGCAAACCGTCTCGCAAGCGAGACTTCGCCGTATCTGAGACAGCACTTGGACGACCCTGTGCACTGGCACGCGTGGGGCAAGGAGGCGCTCGACAAGGCTTTGGCAGAAGACAAACCGATCTTCCTAAGCATCGGATACAGCGCCTGCCATTGGTGCCACGTCATGGCGCACGAATGCTTTCAGGACCAAGAGATCGCCGACGCGCTGAACCAGTACTTCATCAGCATCAAGGTCGATCGGGAGGAGCGGCCCGACGTAGACGAGGTGTATATGGCGGCGGTGCAGATGGCGACGGGCCATGGCGGGTGGCCCATCAGCGTCTTCCTGACGCCTTCCAAGGCACCGTTCTACGCCGGGACGTACTTCCCCAAGGAAGCGCGCGGCGACTACCCCGGATTCCGCACCGTCGTGTCCAGCCTAGGTCAGAGCTGGGAGTCGCAGAAAGAGCAGGTGAGGAAGACTGCTGAGAAATTTGGCGAAGCGCTGCGGAGCGCGTTCTCAAAGCCAGCTGGGCGGCTGGCGCAGGCGATGGAGTACACCCAGCTCGACGCGTGCGTCTCGCAACTGCACGACAGCTTCGACTTCGAACACGGCGGCTACGGAGATCGCCCGAAGTTCCCGCCGCATACAACGATCCAGTTCCTGATCGAGTACGCAGCCCAGCGCCACGTCTTTGGCGGCGACGCCTCGACGATCGACGACCTCTCGGGCCGGGCTGGGCACATGGCGCTGTTCACGCTGGAGAAGATCGCGCTCGGCGGCATTCACGACCACGTTGGCGGCGGATTCCACCGGTACTCGGTCGACGAGAACTGGGGGCTGCCGCACTTCGAGAAGATGCTGACCGACAACGCGCTGTTGCTCCACCAATTCGCAGCCGCAGAAAAGTCGACGGGCGACGAACGTCTTGCGTCGCTCTTTCACCGGACGATCGACGGCACGATGCGATGGATCGAAGGCTCTATGACGTCGCCGGAGGGCCTGTTCTACTCGTCCGTCGACGCCGACTCGGATGGCGGAGAGGGCCTTTTCTACACATGGACGGCGGATGAGATCGCGGACGTTTTGGGCGAGCGCGCAGCCACGTTCTGCGACGCATACGACGTCTCGGCCGAGGGCAACTTCGATGACGAAGCGACTCGAGAGCCGTCGGGGCGCAACGTACTCCGGCTCGGGCAGGATCAAGGGGACGCGTTTGCGGACGACCTGCGCAAACTCGCTGAAGCCAGATCCAGCCGTCCAGAACCCGGCGTGGACGACAAGTGCTTGGCTGGCTGGAACGGCATGATGATAGGAGCGGCCGCAGTGACCGGACGGCTTGAGCTTGCAGAGCGCGCCGCGACCGCCTGGCTCGACCTCATACAGAGCGGGCGGCTGCCTCGCCAATTCTGCAAAGGCAAACCATCAGGTCTGGGCTTCCTCGACGATTACGCCTCGATGGCGAACGGCCTTCTCGATCTGCACGACGCCACTGGCAACGAACGTTGGCAGAGCGCGGCGTCCGAACTCGTCGACGAGATGTGCGCGCTGTTCCGCGACGAAGATCGGGGCGGCTTCTTCCTGACGAGCAACGAGCACGAAGAGCTGTTCGGCCGCATGAGGCCGGTGACCGACGGCTCAACGCCGAGCGCCTCCGCAGAGGCAGGTCGCGTACTCTGGCGCCTGGGCAGAAGCGACGAGACGAGAGAGCTGTTGAGCGCGTGCGCAGGCTGGATGCAGCGCCTGCCGACGGCTACCACCAGCCTGCAGAGCTTGGCCCTTGACTACATGCTCGAGCACAGGGACGGAGTGGCCGTCTCTGGCTCAGCGCCGCCAAGCATCGACGTGAGAATCGAGCCCGCTGAGATAGAAGCTGACGAGCAGGGCTGGGGGCACGCCGAGGTCGTCATCGACCTGCCGGACGGGTGGCACATCAACACCGACGATCCACCGGCAAACTGGCTGACACCGACCTCGCTTCACGTCGAGGGCGTGCTCGGAGAGGCGTCGTTCCCGGACGGAGAAAACGACCAACTGAAGGGGCAGGTGCGGATTGCCCTGCGCCTGCGAACGACGAGTCCGAAGGCCGACTTCGAGGTTCAACTGCGGTTCCAGCCATGTACAGATTCCGAGTGCCTCGAACCTATGGAGCGGGTTCTTTCCGGCGTGCTGAAGAAGCCTTAATGTAAACTCGCGGGCGATGAAAGTTCTAGTCGCCGACAAGCTCGAACAGAGCGCCCTCGACGGGCTCAGCGACCTCGGGTACGAGGTTGTCAGCAATCCCGATCTGAAGGAAAGGGCTCTCGCCGATGCTCTGAAAGAGACGCAGGCTGAAATCCTGATCGTGCGCTCTACGAGGGTTCCCGAGAACGTTATGGACGGCTCAAACCTATCGCTGATTATTCGCGCCGGCTCCGGCTATAACACCATTGACGTCGAGGCAGCCAGCACGCGTGGGACTTACGTCGCGAACTGCCCAGGCAAGAACTCGATCGCGGTGGCCGAGCTGGCGTTCGGGCTGATGCTCGCTCTCGACCGCTTCATCCCCGACAACGTCGCAGAGCTGCGAGCCGGAAAGTGGAACAAGAAGCGGTTCGGCAAAGGAAAGGGGCTGTACGGTCGCACGCTCGGCATCATCGGCCTGGGCAACGTGGCCCAAGAGCTGATCGTGCGCGCGCAGGCGTTCGGGATGAACGTCGTGGGGTTCAGCCGGTTCTTGACGCCGGAGTCCGCAGTCGGTCTGAACATCGGTCGCGCGGAGTCGCTCGAGGAGTTGGCGCAACAGTCAGACATCGTCTCGGTGCACGTCGCGCTCCGTTCGGAGACGACGAGGATGATCGACAAGCGCTTCTTTGACGCGATGAAGGACGGGGCTTACTTCATCAACACCAGCCGCGCGGAGGTCGTCGTGCAGGACGACCTGATCGCGGCTGTCAACTCCGGCAAGATCGTCGCCGGACTCGACGTGATCGAGGGAGAGCCGACGACTGGCGAGGCGAGCTACGACGGCGAGATCAAGGATATCCCCGGAATCTACTGCACGCACCACATCGGCGCCAGCACCGCGCAGGCGCAGGGGGCCGTGGCCGATGAAGTCGTACAGATCGTAAAGGAGTTCGTCTCGAGCGGCGGCGTTCCGAACGTGGTGAACGTCACGCGAGGCGAGATCGCGACGCACCTGCTCGTCGTGCGGCACCTCGACAAGGTCGGCGTGCTCGCGCACGTGTTCGACGTGTTGCGCGACGACTCGGTGAACGTGCAAGAGATGGAGAACGTCATCCTGGGCAAGGCGAAGGCGGCCATCGCGCACGTCTCCCTGGACAAGGCGCCCTCGGAACAGGCACTGGTCACAATCCGCACGCACAGCGACATCTTCGACGCGAGCGTGCTGCCGATCTCGACCAACTAGTCGTACAGGTACCTGCGCGCAACGTGACGTATACTTCAGGGAGGAGCGCAAGGAATTGAGAGAACTCTTTTTCTCCCTAGTCGTCGTCTCGTTGCTGACCGCCTCGTGCAAGAACGAAACGGAGCCAGTCGCGGCTATGTCGGACTTTACGGGCAAGTGGGAGGGCCATACAGTGATCACCGACGAGGATCTCGACACTATGCACGAGACGTTCCCCGAAGGCGACCGCGAAGTGCTGGAAAGAACCATGAGGCGAAACGCTGCAATGATCGTGTGGCACCTCAAGCTGAACGCCGACGGGACCGTAATTTTCGGAATTGTCGGAATACCCGCCTTCACGATGAGCCAGGGAACTTGGGAGCTGAGCGAGGACCGCGAGTCGATCACGGTCTCGAAGCTGAGCGGAGGGCCGTTGAGCACAACCACGAGCGTCCAGCCCGTGACTGGTGAAGAACGAAGTACCGAAGAGATCACCCCAAGACCTTCCGAACCGGTTATGAGCCTTAAAATTGCGGAAGACGGGCAGTCGCTGACGGATACGGTGGTGCAGGTCGGCAAGCTCGTCTACACGCGCCCTGGGACCGTTGCAACTGAGACGCCGGTGCCTGACGACCCGTACACTTATGCGGCGAGCGGCGAGGTTGCGGACTTCGTCGGTGAGTGGTCAATGTGGTTCGATATGGACGCACGCTGGGACGACATGCGCGGGGTGATGAGCGAGGCTGACGTGCAAATTATGAAAGAGGATTCCGAGTTCGAGACGGGTGGCGTGCACCTTATGGACGACATGACTTTCAGGTGGTTCGGAGACGACGCGCCGGAAGGAATGTGGGCTGTGAGTGAGGAAGGAGCGAGTGTTTTTCTCAAAGTGTCCGTTTCGGAGGAAGCGGCTGCTCTAATGGACGCCACGGAACTCGACGCCTTGACTATGGAACTGCGCCTAACCGAGGATAGGACAACGCTCGTCCCACATGACTCGGCAGGCAACATCCCGCCGATCATGATACTAAAGCGGAAGTGACCGGATCGAGCAGCCTCGACGGTCAGCAGAAGATTCGTTGATTCGATTACAGGTCGTAACCGCCGCCCAGCCAACCTTAGCTACTCGGTGCATCAGTTTGAGCAAGCCGGACTGCTGAAACTGAGCCAGCCATCAGCACCTAGTCGTACAGATACCGGCGTGCGACGCGGGACATGATGCGCGTTACGATCTCGTGCGAGATCGTGCCCGCCGCCTCCGCGAGCTGCGCGGCGGTGACCCCGTCGCCGATGAGCGTGACGACGTCTCCCGGTACTGCGCCTTCGATTTTGGTGACGTCCACGAGCACCTGATCCATGCAGACGGCCCCCACGACCGGCGCGCGCTGGCCGCGAATCAAAACGAAGGCGCTACTGTCCAACCGCCGCGGGTAACCGTCGCCGTATCCGACTCCGACCGTAGCGATAAGCATGTCTCGTTCAACTGCAAACGTCTCACCGTAGCTGAGTGTCGCACCCGGTCCGACCGCGCGCAGCGACGAAATCCGGCTGTACCAACTGAGCACCGGCTCGATGTCTGCATGCCCGCCGAACCCGTACGCCATCATTCCGACGCGGACCATGTCGAGGTGCGACTCAGGGTAGGTCACGGTGGCAGTCGAGTTGGCCTCATGTCGGATGGCAAACGTGATCCCGTTTCGCTCGCAGGCTTCTATCGCATCGCGGAACCGTCGCATCTGGCGCTTTGCGGAGTCCGGGTCGGACGCCGTTGCAAAGTGATGCGATACGCCGATGAGATCTACTCCCGGGAGCTCTGTGATCGCCTCCGCCACGTCGTCGGCCTCTTCCGGCTTGCACCCGAACCGCGATAGTCCGGTATCGACCTTAAGGTGAAGGTTCACGTCTCGCCCGCACTCCAGCGCCGCGCGGCTCAGCTCCTGGCTCATTTCGAGCCCTTCGACCGTGATCTCCAGGCCGTAGAACGCCGCCTGGTCGGCCTCAACTGGGAGCATGGGGGAGAGGACCAGAATCGGCGCGTCGATCCCTGCATCGCGCAGGGCTATGCCCTCTTGAACGGTGGCCACTGCAAGGTAATCAGCGCCGAAGCGAAGCGCGTACCTGCACACCGGGACCAGGCCGTGCCCGTAGGCGTCGGCCTTGGCCACCAGGGCCACCTTGACCTCCGAACCTACGATGCCCCTCACGACGGTCAAGTTCCGACCGAGCGCGGGCAAATCCACTTCAACCCAGGTACGAGGATACGGATCCACTGAAACATTCTGACGAGCCAGCTAGGCCGAGAATCTCGCAAAGGGCTAATCGGCCACTAGCATTCTTGCAAACCACCTGGTTAGAATAGAGCGGTGAACCGCGACGAGCAAATCCGACAGGCCGCTTACGACATCTTGGGGAACGAGGGGCTGGAGGCTCTCCACGCCCGGACGGTCGCCGCCAAGCTCGGCATCAACCACGCTACAGTGCACTACTACTTTGCTCGGCGCATCGACCTTTTGGTTGCGGTCGCCGAATACGCGCTGCACCAGCTCATTCGGGATCGCGTGCAGTTCCAAAAAGGCGCGCGAGGGCACAGGCAGAAGATCGAAAACGAGATCGCCCTCGCCGAGGCGTACTGTAGGCCGCAGAGTCGGTTTGTGAAGGTGCTGGCCGGGCTTTACGTCGCCGGGATCGAGTATCCTCAGATTCGCGCGAAGCTCGGCTCGATCTGGGACGAGTGGAAGGGGTTCATCGAAGAGCAGTTGACCAAGGCAAAAGCAGCCGATGCCCTGAAAGCGGATTCACCGTACGCCGACGCCGAGTTGCTGATGGCGACGCTCTTCGGGATGGGGATCGCGTCGCACATGCTCGAAGACAAGTTCGAACCGCAGAGGCACCTCGACACGGTGTTCAACTCTCTGCTGGGGGAGTAGCGCTGTCTGCCTGAGCCAGCCAACAAGCTGACAGCCGCTCCTGCCCAAGCGCCAGCAAGCCTGGCTCGACTTTGCACGCGTCGAATCGCTTGGGGCACCGCGGAGCGAACGAGCAGCCAGGCGGGAGCTTCGCTAGATTCGGCGGCTGGCCGCCGATCGACGCAAGACGCTCCTGGCCGACGCGCGGAAGAGCCGCGAGCAAAGCCTGCGTATACGGATGGACCGGCGATTTCAGCACCGCTTCCGCCCGCCCGAACTCTACGACCCGACCGGCGTAGTAGACCGCGATGTTCGTGGCGAGACAGCCGATCACCCCGATGTCGTGCGAAATCAGGATTACGGCGGTGTTCTCCTGTTTCTGCAAGTCTCGCAGCAGGTGCAGGATTTGCGCTTGCAGCGTTACGTCCAGCGCGGTCGTCGGCTCGTCTGCGATGAGCAGTTTCGGCTTGCTCGCGAACGCGATCGCGATGACGATTCGTTGACGCTGCCCGCCGCTCATCTGATGCTGGAACTTGCGGTATGAATCCTCTGGCGCCGGAACGCCGACCTTCTTGAGCATCTCTAGCGCGTTTGCCCGCGCCTCTTTCCGACGCTGACCGTGGTGCAGCCGGAACACCTCCGCGATCTGGTCGCCGACCCTCATCATCGGGTTGAGGCTGGTGAACGGGTCCTGCATGACCATCGAGATCTCCTGGCCGCGAATCTTCAGCCACTCCTTCTTCGAGATCGACGTGAGGTCGCGGCCGCCGAACTCGACGCTTCCTTTCGTGATTCGGGCCGTGCGCGGCAGCATCCCCATCAAAGTCAACCCGGTCATCGACTTGCCGCAGCCCGATTCCCCGACTACGCCGAGCGTGTCCCCAGGTTCAACGTCGAACGAGACGCCCCTCAAGATATGTGCGTCCTGAATATGAACGTTCAGGTCGCGCACTGACAGCAGGGCCATAACACCAGATTATGACTCGACGGCTCCAATTCGCAGGTCGTGCAAGTATAATCCCGGATATGTCGTCCACGATCCGAGTCGTCATCGCCGAGGATGAGCCTGCGTTCCGCAGCGCCATCCAGCGAGCGCTGACCCTCATGCCGGAGTGCGAGGTTCAAGCCGTCTGCGGAGACGGCCAGGAGGCGTGGGAGGCCTGTGAGAAGCAGGCTCCGAACGTTCTCCTCACAGATATCAACATGCCCCGCATGGACGGAATGGAGCTCATGCGGCGGATCGTGAAGATGGAGAAGGACACCCAGATCGTCGTCCTGACCGTCAGCGAAGAGGACGACACGGTGTTCGAGGCGTTCCGCGCCGGCGCGCTGGGCTACCTTCTCAAGACCTCGTCGCCGCAAGACGTGGTCGATGCGATCCGGCTGGCGCACCGCGGCGAGGCCAAGGTGACGCCCAAGATCGCTGCCAAGGTGATCATCGACTTCAGGCGAGTCAAAGACGACGACGAGACGGACGACACCGAGCTGTACGTGCTCAGCGACCGCGAGACGGAGATCCTCGAGCTGATCGCGAAGGGCATGCGGAACAAGGAGATCGCCAACCACCTCTCGATCGCCGAGAAGACGGTCAAGAACCACGTGAGCAACATCCTGAAGGCGTTGCAGGTCAACAGCCGCACGGAGGCCGCGATGAAGGCCGTCCGCGCGAAGCTCGTGCAGGGGTCTTAACGCTGCGATGTTCGAGCTAGAATAGGTCATATAGGTCTTATAGGACGTATCTAGTCGGCTCTCTTCGCACAAAGCTCATAGCCTCGCAGGCCAATGCTGTCGGACGGAGAATGCTGGTCTATGAACCTTTGCCCGTTGCCGCCGTCTAACAGAACAGGAGTTCTTGAGCGCGTTTCGTGAGGAGCGATATGAGGAACACACGACTTTTCTTGGTTTTATTGGCAGTTCTTGCCGCATGCTTGGGTTCGGCGCAGATCAGAACGGCCTCGTCAGAGCAATGGACGAACTTCGCAGTCGGCGAGGGGGTTCTCCATGGGCGGCACGACATCGACGCTCGGTTCGCGTTTCACGTGACTCAGACGGCCGACCATCGTGCAGAGGGCCGCTTCCGATTCGGAGTCCACATCCGGGATCGCGGCAAGGTGCACATCGTCAGCTTTCACATCAACCACCTCCGGCTCGGCCGGCACGAGGCCTGGTTCTCCGGCCCGGCGGTGTTTGAGGTTACGACCCGAGACGGTACCCACCGGTTCCGAGGAGGCCTGCGCGTCCACGTCCGCGACAACGTCGAGATCGGCGACGGCCATCATCGCCGGGTAGTCGACATGATGGAACTGCAATTCCAGGCGCGCGACTCAAGGATATCCTTCGACTTCGCCGGTTGGGCGCGGCACGATTCGATTCACGTCGGAAGACGACGCGATCGGTAGCTGCTGAATACTTCGGAGGATAGGTCCTATCGGTCGTATGTGACTTGTAGGACCTATCTTGTTCAAGCCTTCACCCCGAGCTTGTCGCGCACGCGGATGAACGCTTGCAGCGCCTCCTCGAGGTCTTCTTGGGTGTGGGCGGCGCTGGGCATGGTGCGGATGCGGGCTTTGCCGAGGGCGACGGTCGGGTAGCCGATCGAGAGCGCGTAGACGCCCTCGTCGAACAGCATTTTCTCCATCTGCTGCGCGTCGCCCTCGTCGCCGACGAACACCGGCGTGATCGGCGTCTCGGTGCCCATCGTGTCGAACCCCGCTTCTTGCAGCGCGCTCTTCCACCACTTCGCGTTCTCCCAAAGCCGCTTCATCGGCTCGGGATCGTTCTCCATCACGTCGAGCGCAGCGATGAGCGCGGCGGCGATCGCTGGCGGGTGCGCGGTGCTGAAGAGGTACGGACGGCCGCGGTTGATCAGCCACTCCTTCAATGAACCTGACCCGGCGATGTAACCGCCGACCACGCCAATCGCTTTCGACAGAGTACCAAGCTGGATATCGACGCGGCCGTACAGATCGAAATGCGAGGTCGAGCCCGCGCCGTTCTTCCCGAGCACCCCGCTAGCGTGCGCGTCGTCGACCATCACGAACGCGTCGTACTTCTCCGCCAGTTCGACGATCGCAGGCAACGGCGCGATGTCGCCGTCCATGCTGAATACGCCGTCGGTGATGATCATGCGCTTCTCGAACTCCTGCGTCTTGGTCAGGATGTCTTCGAGCATCCCCATGTCCTTGTGGTCGTAGACGTACCCCTCGGACTTGCGGTATTTGGCGGAGGACAAACGAACGCCGTCGATGATCGAGGCGTGGTTCAGCGCGTCGCTGATCACCACGTCTTTCTTCGACAGCACCGCTGGGATGCAGCCGCTGTTCGCCGTGAACCCGCTCGTGAAGACCAGCACCGCTTCGACGTTTTTGAACTTAGCCAGACGCTCCTCGAGCTCGTCGTGGACCTGCATCGTGCCGCCGATCCACCGCACAGCCCCCGCGCCGACGCCCCACCGCTCGACCGCATCGACCATGGCTTGCTTGACCTTCGGGTGGTCGGCGAGGCCGAGGTAGTTGTTGCTCGAAAAGTTGATGACGTCCTTGCCGTCCATCCGCACCCGCCCGCGTGCTGGCGACTCGAGCACCCGCGGGGTCTTGTACAGGTTCTTGTCGTGGAGCTCCTGGATGTTGGTCTTCAGCCACCTCTGCAGCGTCTGGTTCATCGCCCAGAGTTTAGACCAGGAAGACCGTCACCGCCCGCCCATTTGCTCGGACGGGCGGTGACGAGCGACCTCTATTCACGCCGGATGTGCTTGACGATGAGAATCTTCTCTTCGCCTGGCTCAATCGTGAAGCGCCAGGTGTTCCTCGACGGGTTGTGATAGCGGGACGACCCGCTGTACGGGTAGACCAGTCGGATCGTCTCCGTCTCGTCCGGGTTTGCGTCGACCAGGTCGGCGATGATTTCATAGACCAGTTCAAACTCGATCGCCTCCTTGCGCGTGTTGACGATCTTGAAGTGCGCCTCTCGCGTGTATTTTGTGTGGCTCCACCCGAACCACTCTGTGTTGCGAGAATCTATGCGCTCGCGCTCGATCTCCTGCAGGACGTGGGTGACCGGGATATCGACGGCCGCTCCGAGAACGACGCTCGCCTTTTGCCCGGCAGCGGTGAACGGCATCTCCGACTTTGCAAGAGGCAGCCCGTCCTTCATGACGAGGCAGTCTCCGTCAGGCATAACGAACGGCTCGTCGCTGGTCAGCCGGATCAGGTGCTCGACCTCGTCCAGAACCGCGCCCCTCTGCACGTTCGATCGAGTGATGTAGTCGCGCACCGTCCAGCGGTATAGGTGCCTCGCGTCGCCTTCGACCGAACGGTAACTGCGCGTCAGCCGCTCGCCGCGCTCCAACGTCAACAGGCCGACGTCGATGCGGAAAAGGTCTTCGACGCGGTTCAGCGGCACCGGCTGGTTCGGGTCTCGGTATACATTCGACGAAGGGTAGTAGTACGGATTGTCGACGCCGCCCGGGCTATAGCCGCCGGGGCGTACCCCAGCAAAAACAGAGCTTGCAAATGCCATCACTGGGCGATAGAGCGCGTCAGCGTACTGGTAGCCCGGCATGGCACCAGGACGACCTTGGTTCGTATACTGTTGCTTGAGCGCGTCGAACGGGTCCCGCTCCGCGCCAGGCCGGTACCGCGGCATCCTGACGCCAGCGATGAAATCGACCAGCGGGGCGAGCCCGCTCGCGAGATCCGCGACCGGCGCACTCGGGAAGCCCGGTCTACCGGCGATCAGCCCCACTCTCGTGTCGTCAAACTCTCTCGGGCCTACGGCCACTTGCGTCTTCATGTCGATCGTACACCGCTCGCCGCTGAGCGTCACCCTGTAGCTCGGCGCCCAGGTCGCACCCGTTTCGATCGATGAGAGGAGCAGCGTGCAACCGTTCTCCGTGCTCACGTCGACCACAAGTTCGGCACCGTCTTCGGTGAGAACGACCTCGCCGACGAGGTCGAGCCCCTTCACGTCCAGCTCGACGACCTGGGTCACGCTGATGATGGTGAGCTTTCCTCCGCCCCTATCGATGATGACGGTGCCGAGCGCGGCTGGCGAAACGTAGCGGACCTCCCCTCGCAGCTTCTGGAGCCTGTTGTTCGGGTCGCGGTAGGAGAGCGAGACCTGATTCCCAACGTTCTCGATCAGGATGTCACCGACAGCGAAAAGCTGAACCTCCTGCCTGGTGACGTTTTCAGACCATTTCGTCCGGAGGCTGTTGACCTGGCCGTCTCCGTCGATCTCGTACCAGAACGTCCCTGAGGCCGCGTCGGGCACAACGTCCAGCTTATAGACGCCGCCTCCCGGCGGAATGTACACCTCTCGGACGACGGACATCGTTCCGTTCCTGAAGATGTTGGCCTCGACGATCCTTGACGAAAGCTCTGGAAGTTCGTCCCCAACGAAAGCGCCACACAGCAAAGCTGATAAGACAATCATGTTCCTCTCCTCGCCCTCCCCACATGGTCGGACGAACCGAGCGACTGCAGGTTACTTGGGAGTATGAACCGTCTCGCCTCAGGCCGCACGTTGTTAGAGCGAGCCACCCGGCTCCAACTGTGATTTCAACTCAGTCAGTCAGTTCGGCGAGTTCAGGCTGTTCGCCTTCGGCCTCGTCATCATCCAGAGGCGTCAACGCTTCAATGGCCGCCCGGTCAGGGGGCGATGTCAGCTCGTCTTTGTTGAAATCGCGCAGGTCATCGCTGACTTCTCCTAATCTGAGTTCGCTCGTGTCGCCTGGAACGCCCAGCTTCTGAAACTTCCGCGCCGTCGCAAAGAGGCGGGAATCTATCGACCCGATCGCACTGTTATATCCGTCCACGGCGCTGGTCAGACCGCCCTTGAGCTTTCTTAGGTGGTCCGCCACCGTCGCAAGCCGCGTGATCAGTTCGGTGCCAAGCGACGCTACCTCAGCCGAGTTCTTCCGAAGCTGCTCCTGCTGCCAGCCCAGGGCGATCGTCTGCAACAGGGCGAACAGCATCGTCGGAGACGAGAGAACAACGTTCCGCTCCAGCCCGTAGTCCATGATCTCGGTGTCGTGGTACAGCGCGGCTGCAAGCGAAGCCTCGATCGGCAGGTACATCACGACCAACGAGTTTCCGACGGCTTCGTCTCGGTACTGCTTGCTGTTCAACGCGTCGATGTCGCGGCGCACGTTGGCGGCGTGTCGCTTCAAATGCGTCGCCCTATCCTCTTCGCTTTCCACCTCCATCGCGTCGTGGTAGGAGTTCAGCGGTGTCTTGCAGTCGATGACGACCCGGCCGTTGTTCGGCATGAAAACGGTGCAGTCCGGACGGCGCGTCTGGCCATCGACCTGTGACGACTGCTGCATGGTGTAGTGCTTGCCATCGACGAGACCGACGCGTTCGAGAATCACCTCTAGCATCATCTCGCCGACGCGGCCTCGCTGCGTGGGGCCTTTCAGCAGGGATTTGAGATCGGTCGCCATGGCTCGCTGCTTCTCGAGTTCATCGGCGAGGCTTTTGACGCTAGCCTGCGTCTTAGTAGATCTTTCAGTGTGGTCGACCTGCATCTTGATCAGTAGTTCCTCGTACTCTTTCAGCTGCTCCGAGAGCGGGTCGATCTTCTCTCCTGCGGCCTCGACGAACTGCTCCCTGTTGTCTTTGAGGGCGTCCGCGGCAAGGGCCTTGAAGGCGTCCGTCGCCGACTTCTTCATGTCGTTCAGCTCTTCGACTCTCTCCTTGTGGGCCCGCTGCGCCTGTTCAAACTGCCCTTCGAGAACGCCGCACTTCTGGGTCGATTCTGTCAGATCATCCGTCAAGTCGGTGACCCTTTGCTGCTGTGCCTTCAGGTCTTCGTCTCCCCGATTGAGCATCCCCATTGCGTCCTCGAGCCTTCGCTTATCTGCGAAGTAAACGACTAGAGCGCCGAGCACAAGACCGGCAAACCCAACGACGATTGGAATCAGGCCTTCCATGAAAACAGTATATCTCTGTCTAGCATTTCCAGGCGCGGGTACATTCCACATATGATCCACGCACCTCTCCACGCTCCGGGTGCACAGCTGCGCAAGTTGTTCGAGGACGAGATCGTCGTGATGCCGGGCGCGTTTTCGGCGATGACTGCGCTGGCGGCGTACAAGGCGGGAGCGAAAGCCGTGTACCTGAGCGGCGGGGCGATGACGAACAACCAGCTCGGGGTTCCGGACATCGGACTGATGACTCTGACAGAGATGTCGAGCATCGCCGCGCAGGCGTGCCAGGTCGCTCCGGTGCCGATCATCAGCGACGCAGACACGGGGTTCGGGGCAGAGTGGAACGCGGTGCGATCCGTCATCGAGTTCGAGCGGGCCGGTCTCGCGGGCATCCATATTGAGGATCAGGTTTCGCCGAAGCGGTGTGGACACCTGGACGGCAAAGCAGTCGTGGCGAGGGAATGGATGTGCTCGAAGATCCGTGCAGCGGTCTCGGCGAAGAAGGACTCGTCTTTCATGATCCTTGCCCGGACCGATGCAGCAGCTATCGAGGGCGTACCAGTGGCTATCGACAGGGCGAAGGCCTACGTCGACGCTGGAGCCGACGGCGTTTTCCCCGAAGGGCTGGCGAGCGAAGAGGAGTTTGAGGCGTTCCGGGCAGGCCTGCCGGGAGTGCCGCTGCTGGCCAACATGACCGAGTTCGGCAAGACCCCCCTGATCCCTGCGGCAAGGTTCGGCGAAATGGGCTACCAGATGGTGATCTTCCCCGTCTCCGCACTGCGAGTAATGCTGAAGTCCGTCGGTAGCTTCTATGAAGACCTGCTTAAAACCGGCACCCAAGAAGGGTGGATCGAGCGGATGGCGACGCGGGACGAACTGTACGAGCTGATCGACTATGAGGAGTACACCGCGATGGGCAAAGAGTGGTCGGGCGAATAGTCCCTAGTTGAACTTGGGAGCCGAACAAGCCTCTGGTAGACTCGGATCAGACGCTGGGGACGTCGCCGACGCCTGATTCTCGACCAGTCCAGGCACGGAAACCAACCCCAATGACGACGAAGTCAGCGACAGCGAGAAGAACCATGAGCGTGACCGCGTATCCGAACTACAGCCCCGGCCTGCAGGGGATCATTGCCGGCATCACGACGATCTCAAAGATCGTCAGCGACACCAGCACCTTGACCTACCGAGGCGTCAACGTCCACGACCTCGCCGAAAAGGGCAGCTTCGAAGAGACCGCGCACCTGCTGGTCGTCGGGCACCTGCCGAACGCGCAGGAGTTGGCGGACTTCAAGGCCGAGCTGGCCAAGGGTCGCGCATTGCCGAAGGCGGTCATCGACGCGCTGCGGCTCACGCCGAAGAACATGCATCCGATGGACCAGCTAAAGGTCGGTTACTCGGTGCTCTGCGCTTTCGACCCGGACTACGCGAACTCCGACCACGATGCCAACGTTCGCAAGGCGATCCGGATAATGGCCGCCGCGCCGGCGATCGTCGCCGCTGGATACCGTCTCAAGAACGGCCAAGAGCCTGTCGACCCCGACCCCGAGCTCGACACGGCCGCCAACTTCCTCTATATGCTCCACGGCGAGAAGTCCGACGACTTCACCGTGAAGACGATGGACACAAGCCTGACGCTCTACGCGGAGCACACGTACAACGCCTCGACCTTCGCCTGCCGCGTGACCGTTGCGACCCTGAGCGACGTCTACAGCGGCATTGTGACCGGCATCGGAACCCTCAAGGGCTCCCTGCACGGCGGAGCGAACGAGAAGGCGATGGAGATGCTCCAGGAGATCGGGTCGGTCGAGAACGCCGAGCCGTGGATCCGAGACGCGCTGGCGACCAAGAAGAAGATCATGGGGTTCGGCCACCGCGAGTACAAGAAGGGCGACAGCCGCGTCCCGATGATGTCCAAGATGGCCAAGGAGATCGGCCAGCGCAAGGGCAACACCAAGTGGGGCGACATCGCCAACGTGCTCGAGAAGATCATGCTCGACGAGAAAGGGATCCACCCGAACGTCGACTTCCCCGCCGCCTACGCCTACTTCCTGCTGGGAATCCCGATCCCGCTCTACACGCCGATCTTCGTGATCGCGCGCGTGAGCGGCTGGAGCGCCCACGCGATCGAGCAACTCGACAACAACCGGCTCATCCGACCGACGTGCATCTACGAAGGCCCCGAGAACGTCGGGTACACGCCGATCGAGAGCCGCTGAACACATCCAGCGCGCTAGTACAAGAGAGGCGCCTGCCGAAACTTATTCGGCAGGCGCCTTGCGTTTTGTGCCCTGTCAGTTGGCCGGCTACGTGTTAACGACCCACTGGAGCTTTTCCAGGAAAACAGTCCACGGGAATCCGATGGCAGGCCCAACTTGGAAGTAGCTGACCTTGGATCGCATCGTTAGATTCGCCGGGTGAATGTAGTCCGCCAAGTTGCCAGGCGCAAATGTCAGCACCGTCGACTCGGAGGTTCCGATGATTCCGCTGTGGACTTTGATCCACCGATTCGTCGCGTAGTTCCAAAGATCGACGTCCATTTTCAGGCCAACGGTTCCAACTTTGGATGTCACGTCGAACCTGATTCCGCTCACCGTCGTGGAGCTGATAAACGTCTCCACTATCAACTGTGCAGGCGGCTCGCTTTGGTTCAAGGTGATGCCAGCCTCTCCAACCAGGTAGTTGTCGTCATCAAACCAAAGGCTGCCGATGTTGCCGGATATCGGGTTGCCCCGGAACCACTGGAACGTGGCCGGCCTGAGCACATCGGTTGCTGAGGTGCTGACCTTTATCTCGAGGTACATATTGGCTCCAGGAAAATCTGGACCGTAGTTGTCGATCTCCGTCTCGTCGTAGATTCCGTCCGGCGGATTGTCGTAGTAGAACAGATCCTCGCTAGTTCCGATCTGAGGGCCGTTGCTGGCGAAAATGATCGCTACGTTCGTCACGAACTGGCCTTCTCCTTCCTCCGGAAAGGTCGGTTCACGGTACTGCTGGGCGAAGTAGCACACGCGATTCGGCACGATCGCAATTGGACTAAGCGACAGATCGACGGTAACTTCGAACGCCCCGATCGTCGACGGGAAGTCAACTAACGGATCAAGGTAGAACCCAAAATCGAACAGCTCGTCGATGAACGCCGGCTGGCCAGGGCCTTGCCCTGGATCGGGAGTTTCCCAGCTGCGCCATCGAACCAGGAACTTGTCCGTTCTGCCGCCGCCGAAGTCGCCTAAATTGACCGCGAACGATACAATGCGCCACGCCTTGTTCTCACTTCCGGGTATCAGGACCAGATCGTCCAGCGAACTGCTGTTATTTGGAGTGTATGCGTTGTCACCGGTGTCGTTTTGGTAGACGACAATATCAGCGCTGGCCGGCTCTTCCAGACCTCCGCCTCTGCCGCTTCTCGGATTTGGTCTGCGGCCACGGCTCCTGTCCGCTCCCGGGCTGCCGAACTCCCTCGCTTTGATCGGTTGGATCCTATATTGGATCACAGTGCCGGTGACATCGACTCGCTCTCCTTTGGCGTTGGTGATGTAGCCGAATTCCAGCTCTGTCTCACCGTAGGTGACCTGAGCCAGTGCGACCCCAGTCGCGAAAATTAGCGCTAAGAACGCTGCTGCTCGAAGATGCATCATGAACCTCGTCTTTACATTCTATTTGCGGTACAGGTCAATCGACGGTTTTCAAACCTGCCCTGTCGCAAATCTAGTATATATGCTGGCGCCCTGCAAACAACCCCGGGCACAGCAATTGATTGGACGTGGCCTGTCGGATTCTTGTTCCAAAAAAGAGAAGAACGGCGTTGCGCGGTAAACCGCTCAACGCCGTTACTTCTTTATATATTCGGCTGAGCAGCCGTGCTAGCCAGCTACCCAGTCGAACCCTGACGGACCATAATGTCTTAATTCGGAGCCCGAAGGCTCTTCACTTCGACCCAACGAACCATAACAGGCTCGATTCGCCAAACTCAGACGCCTGACACATCTGTTGCCAGACGCGCCCTGCGCGCTCCGCGCATTAATTTAACGGGCAGACAACCAACTCGGATAAATCCGACCGATCATCCTTTTCGCTCCATCAACGCTTGCACGCCGATTTCGCGTCCCGCCGTAGACTCGACTCCGAAGAGCCTAGCCCTACGCAGTAGCCCATCGCCAAGAGAGCGAACCGAGATTTGCGAACACTGACCTCGAAGTGGGCTGCTTCTCGAAGTCCTCCCGGTCAGTCGAAGCCCCTCGACCTTGCGGGTCTTATCCTCGCATTCTTAGATCGGACGCTTCCTTTGATTGCTCAAAGCCGAAACTCTGAGCCCCCATCGGCTGGGCCGTCCGCTCCAAAGGCTATCTCGCCGCCACAATTCCCTTTGCCTCCGGTTGCCCTTTGGCTCTGGGTCTTGCAACTCGTCGATCGCTTGTGAATACAATACACGAAGTCGCCGACATTGCAACACAAAGATTGGCGTTGTTTTCCACAGCCTTTTCCCCACGCAATTCTACGGGGCTGCCGGCGACTACGGGGCACAGTCGCTGCAACCCAGATCGGCACGAAATAAGGCCCCGGGCCTGGGGAGAGGGATCAAGAACGCGACAGATTCCCGGCGGCTGGCATCATCGCGCGTCAACCGCGTAACGACCCTGCCACCGCTGAAGTTTCTGGCGCAATGCCATCAAGGGACGATGACCCACTTTATTCCTCTCCTGTGCAGATTGACAGCACTCTACGGCAAACTTGCCACAACTCCCGACGGCCCGGACTCGAACGCGGCGAGCAATCCCGGTAGACTCACGGGGGTGTCGTCGCGCGCGGCGGTCGCGGCCGACGGTTTCAAGCTCAGTCCCGAGGGTTTGTGTCCCTGTCCCTCCCGGCTCGAGGGGTGGAGGGTCTGGGTTCGACGAATCGGCCTTTCAGTCATGACCTACCGCACGATCTTGTAATCGAGCATCCGCAACTGAACCGAGCGTGTACTCTTCCGAACGGATTCAGGCAAGTCGACAAAGTTCTGCTGGACCAGTTCGCCACTCGGAAGCAATTCAACTGTTCTTTCAAGGCCTGGAGGTATTTCGCTGTTCTTGTACGTGTAGCGCACAAAGTGAATCGGCCGCTCATCTTCGTCCAAGAAGATAACGATACATTCAACATCTTTGACAGTGAACTCGCCAGTGTTCTTAATGACGAACGTACACCCCAGATTGGCATGTGTTCCGGTCCACTTGAATCTGTCAGCAATCAGGGCCTTCTCTCGGCTGTTGCCCGCAAATGACGTAGACTTGGACTTGGAGAAGTTGCTGATCTTTTTCTCTTCGCCTCTTTCGCTCGCCATGAGCGCTAGTACGTATTCGCTCGGCACGGCAAAGTTCAGGTTCTGACCGCCTTCGATGCCCGCCGATGCCACTCCGATAACCCCGCCCGAACTGTTCAAAATGGGGCCGCCGCTGCTTCCAGGGGAGATGGGTGCCGACACCTGGAAGAGCCTAAGGCCCTTTCTAATGGTGCGGACAGCGCTGACAAGTCCGTCACTGAAGGTTCCCGTTAGACCCCTCGGGTTCCCTGCGGCGTAGATCCTGTCGCCTGTCCCGACGTTGGAACTGTCCGCAACTATCAGGGGCCGGAGTCCGGACGTGCTCACCTTGAGCAAAGCCAGGTCTCTTTGTTCATCCACGGCAAGGACTGACTCGACTCTAAGTTTTCTCGACTGATTACCGAAGGTTACGGTCGCCGTTGCTCCTCCCTCGATCACGTGCAGGTTTGTTGCGACTATCCCTTCGTCCACGACGAAACAGCTTCCCAGGCTGAGCGGTGTGCCGTTGGAATCATACAGTGTGACGAGTCCGACAGAAGGAAGCGTCCTGTCCGCGATTTCACGGGCAGACTGGGCGTAACAGAGCGAGGTCAAAGCGAGCCCAATCAGAAGAGGGCTCACCTTTGCGGCAAAGACTCCTTTTCTCACAGGCCCATCATAGCACGGGTCAGAAGTACCGTTGTTCCGAGACGGCGTGGAGCGTGGTGCCCCTGCGACCGGTAGGTAAAGTCGTAGCGAGATGCAATTGGTCAGACGGGATCTAGCACTTGTTACGTTCGTCGCGCTGAGCGGCATCTGTCTCGCGCAGAGCGGCCCTTACTCGATAGACAGCTTCGACGTCCGGATATGGTTGAACGAGGACACGACGATCGAGGTCGAGGAGACGATCGCCGTCACGTTCAACGAGCCGAGAAGGGGCATCTTCCGGACGATACCGGTCGTCTACCCCACCGGCGGAGGCCAAGAGAGGGCGATCCACCTGCGCGTGATAGGCGTGACCGACCTCGCGGGCAACAGGCAGCAGACAAAGATCAGCAGAGAAGGCAACAACCTGAAGATACGGATCGGGAATCCGGACGTTTATCTGCCTGCTGAAACGCAGCGCACCTACGTCATTCGGTACACGGTGTTCGGCGCGCTCAACTGGCACGACGACGACTCCCGGTGGGAGCCGTGGACGGAGCTGTACTGGAACGTGACGGGCACTGAATGGGACGTGCCGATCGAATCCGCGAGCTTCTGGCTGCAGTTTCCCGAAACGGATATTCAGAACGTACGCGGGCAGGTGTTCATCGGCCGGTACGGATCCGCAAACACGGTCGCTATCGAAGGCGCGAATTCAATCGACGCAGACAACCGTGCCAACACCGCCATCACGTTGCAAGGACAAGTGTTTTCCGGCAGTACGTCTTCTCGAATCTATCCCGGCTCCGGCTTGACCATCGTGTTTGGCATCCCTCAGGACGCGCTGCCGAAGTTGCCTTGGCACAAGGAACTCCTGGCCCGCATAGTTGAGTACCTTGCTCTGTTCACCCCGCTCGTCGTAGTTGCGATCCTGCTTCCGATTTGGAACAGAATCGGTCGCGACGTCAAGGACATAGCCATCCCCGTTCAATTCGAACCGCCTGACGGCATCAGCGCATCATTAGCCGGCACGTTGATCGACGAGAGGGTCGACCAGCGCGACCTAGCCGCGGGCATCATGTCGCTGGCAGTCAACGGTTTCCTGCTCGTCGAAATCAAAGAGACCGGTTCGGTCTTCAAGAAGAACGAAGTCCTATTGCGCCTGACGGACAAGACGGACACCAGTGGATTGCCCGCGCTTGAATCGAGGCTGTATCGACTGATCAAGAGGGGCGGCGAGTTGATCACGACCAAGGACCTGCGTGAGAACGTCGCGCCGATGATCCAGTCGTTGAGAACCGACTTGTACGACCAAGCGATCGCACGCGGCTACTACCTCAGAAACCCGGCGACCGTGCGCAGCGGATGGATCCTTGGTGGATTCGCGCTGAGCGGCGGCGTTGCCTACGCGCTGTTCTCGCTGTCCATCATTCAGGTTGTTCCGGCGGCGATCGTTGGAGGTCTTCTCGGCGTTGTTCCCGCCGTCTGGATCGGCTGGCACATGCCGAAACGGACGCGGTATGGTTCAGCTGCTAGGCGCAAGGTCTTGGGGTTCTATGAAATGATGCGCCACCGCGAGAACTACCTCAAGTGGGTCGTCGAGACGCAGCCGGACGGACTCAAGTACGAACAGTACCTTGCGTACGCGGTCGCCTTTGACCTGATCGAACAGTGGAACGACGCGTTCAAGGACATCTTGACCGAGCCTCCTTCGTGGTACAAGCACCCTTACGGCATGCCCTTCCACGCGTCGCTCTTTGCAGCCGCACTTGGACACATCGTCAGCCAGGTCGGCAGCGCAGCTTCGATGCCGCTAAGGGCGGACGGCGCCAGCTCTGGAAGCTCTGGGTTCGGCGGTGGCGGGTTCTCCGGCGGCGGCTTCGGCGGCGGCGGCGGTGGGAGTTGGTAGTGCTGAGTGCTGAATGGGGACCGGGTTCGGGAGTTCGGGAGTTCGGGAGTTCGGGGGTTCGACCCTAGACCCTCGACCCTCAGCCCACGAACGCATCGTCCTTAGGGTACGGGCGGCCTGAATCGGCGTGAACCCGGCAAGGGCCCAGTGGCGTTCGAAGCGCTGGAACAAGAGGAAGCCATCTGCTGTCAGTAGTTGCAGCATTGTTCATGGCATCTGGCAGGGGCTGGGTGGCCGAAGGCGACAGCAGCAGGCACGAGAGAGCCGGGGACCAGGCGCCGGAACAGGAGGCTAAGAAAAAATGAACCATTTGCTGAAGTACTTGATGATCCTCGCAGGACTCACAATTTTTTCCGTTGAGTCGATCGCATCGAACGCGCTGTTGGACAACGAAGACACGTTCACCTTCACCAACAGCACGGGCGTGGCGGTCAACGACTTGCACATTGAGTGGTCAAGGGCCGTGAAGGTGAAGTCTGACACGCCGTTCAAGAAGACGAGCGGCAGCGGCTCGAACAAGACGGACCATTCGAAAGGCACCGTCGCCGCAGGTGCGACCGCATCGGTCACCGTTTCGTGGAACGGCTCCGACCCGAAAGTAAAGAGGTGGTGGTGGACGATAGACACGGTGAGAGAGGGCCCGATACATTACGGCAGCCCGACTACGGCCAGCACAGGCTCCTCTTGGGGTCTTGACACCGCAACGTTCGTCACGGCCTACGGCACGCTGACTGTGAACCTGCCGGACGACGCCGCAGCGGGCGACACGATTTCCGGCACGGTGATTCCGCAGCCTAGCGGCGACACTCCGGATGAAATGCAGCGGAACATGGGCGAGCTCAGCGGCTATGTAGTCGAGGTGGAGAGCACCGAGACACCGGGCGGCGGCGGCAAGTTCACACTTCCGATCGTTGGCGCCATCGTACACATCGCTTTGAAGGACTCAAGCGGGAGAACCGTCGGCACGGCTCAGATTCCGGCCGACCCGACTCCAAGGCCCGGACACGCCGGCCAGCCGACCGCAGGCGATTACGACCTGCCGGAGTATGGGCAGGCAGGCAAACCGTTCGAGGTTTCCGGACCGTTCGACGGCGACATCGGCAGCACCGGTCTTACAATTGGCGGACGAGAAGTGCTGATTCTCGCCGAGTCCCCCAGGAAAGCGGTAGGCATCTGTCCTCCGGGCGCTTCCGGAGCGACGCGGGTCGAACTGACTGAGAACGGCGTCATCGCCAGCGATGACTTCAATCGCCTTAACGTGCAGTTGTCGGTCGGCAAATTCTCGCTGCTGAGCGGCGAGTCCACAACGATCACAGCCACCGTCGAAGGCCTTCAGGGCTTGTCCGCAGACGCCTTTCCGATACAGATGCGGTTGGTGAACCGTTCGCCTAGGATCGTGAGTCTCTCGGGCACGGCGCACGTCGGTTGGTCCTTGCAAGAAGAAATGCGGATGGAGGGACCGATCACGATGAGCGACGTTCTTACAGGGAAGACACCCGCGCCGTTCACGATCGTCTGCGAGATCGGCGAATTCTCGTCAAGGTGCGGCGTGCAGACACATGTCCTGTTGATATCGAGGATATCCAAGACGAGAAAAGGCTGGCAGTACTGCGTAACGTGGACGGAACAATGCAATCTGGGAACGTGCCTTCTCAGGTCGGGCCACGCCGGAGACCACGCCTACGTTTACAAGAAGTGCGGCACGCACGCCGACATCCCACACGAAGACTGTTACGCGACGAAGAACGCGCGTGACGCGCAGTACAGAAAACTGCAAAGAGAAAAGAAGAAGCGGGAATCGGACGCCGGCTATTAGCGGCCGGCGAGAGTCCCGATCAGCAGAGGGCCGTCATTCGCCTGGATACGCAGAGCGAGTGACGGCCCTGCCATTCCCGGCATGACTCGGCCTCTGTTGCGGCGAATTGCACGCCGGCATAGCCACGACTGAGGACGTCATTGGCCGGTTGCCGGACGAAGAGTTCTCCCAACCGGCTGAGACGGTTGACGGGTACGAGGTTTACGTGAGCCTGATCCCGGCGCGGTAGGCCTGCGCGAGGCGGCGGGAGAGGATCGCTCTCAGATAACCCGTTCGAACAGGTTAACTTTGTATTGCGTCTTGCTCGGCAGCGATCTCTGGAACGCCTCCTGGGTTCTCCAGAAGCCAACGCTGGTGATCTCCTCGGGCACACCCTCCAGCCGTCCCTGCATGAACCCCAGGAAGCCGTCCATCAGTTTCAGTTCCTCGAAGATGTAAGAGAGTTCGCTCGAGAGTTCGTCTCCTCGGCCGGTGTCCGCTACCCGAGTGCTGAACGACGCGAGTTGTTTGATCTCAATCTCGTCGGGGGCAAGGCCCCCCCGCGCCTCGATGCGGATAAAGCGCAAGTCCGGCGCTTCCTCCCAAGACCCCATCAGGTCGACCAGTTGCCCGCTTTTCGCTGCCTCCGCCTCTATTCGCTTAGCCGCCTCGGGGGTGGCGTAATGGTTGAGCGCGATGAAGCCGGTGGGGTCGGATGTGAGCCGCCACACCGTTACGGAGAGGAAGTCATCGTTCTCCGCAAGAGGTTTCGACCACAGTCGCTGATAGTTCAACAACAGCGGCCAGTCGGACAGGCTGACGCACAGCCCCGCAGACCTGATCATTTCGGTCACTGTGTCAGTGTAGCCCAGGCGCGTCGGGTAACGCGAGGCCGCGCAGAAGTGGCTCGAGTGTGGAGTGCTGAGCGCTGAATGGGGGACGAGGTTCGGAAGTTTGGAGGCTCGGGAGCTAGACCCTGGACCTTAGACCCTTGCACCCGTCGCCCGTTGCCCGTCGCCCGCCAAGGCGAACGGCGCGATAGCCCGTGAGCATCCGAGCCGGTGTCGCAGGAGCGCCACCCTCCAGCTCAGCGCTCAGCAAAGGTGGAACTCGGGCATGGCGAACAGCGCAGTGATGACCGGGGTGAGGGCTCGCTTTGCGGCCGCGTTGTCCGACATCGCAGAGACCCCGCCAGCGTTCTCGAACGCCACGACTATCAGCGCCTTCCGCTCATCGTCAACCTCAGCGTCGAACTTCTCAATGACGTGGTCGACGATAGACTCGGCTGTCGCTTCCTTGCCGCTCGCCGCGAACGATTCGCGGAGCGAGTCCAGCGTGCCGTTCGACGAGTTCGGGCCGGTGAGCAACGTCGAAAGCTTGATCCGCTCAAGCATCGTCGCCGTCGTGATCCACCCCTCTCCCCAGTTCCAGCCTGCGACGTCGGGCGGATATAGCAGGGCCATCCCCTGCTGCGACATGAACGTGTTGAGCGCGTTGCCCGTGGAGATCAGCGTGTTTCCTGCGGGCGTGTCGATCGGCGCGTCCGGTTCTCGGTCGGCGAGCCACACTTCCTTGCGGTCGAGCTGCCGAACGATTGCGATGACGAAGTCCACGGGGCTCTTGATCCGTTTGCGGACGCACCTGTCGCTCCAAAACTCGTCGGACGCGGCGATCGCGACGAGCAGCGACTTGATGTCCCCGTCGGTCTCTTTCCAAACCCTGGCGAGCCGCCGCTTAACTTTTTCCTCGGGATCGTCGTAGGCGTAGAACTCCCAAAGCTTTGTCGTGACGTAGTCGACCGTCTCATCGCGCTCGCAAAGCAAGTCGAGCAAGGAGTCCGTGTCGAAGTTCGCGGTCTTGCCGAGGATCGTCTTCTCTCCGTCGTCGAACAGCGACTTGCTGAACGCGGGAACGACGAGCTGCTGGCCCTTCAGAGCCGCGCCGAAAATCTGCCTCTTGTTCTCCTCGTTGCCCTGGCCCTGGACGAACAGCGTCCGGTAGCCCCAGCCCGTGAGCGCGCGGGAGGCCTCGAGCACGTCTGTCTCCGTGTACTTCCCCTCGCCCATGGTGAACAACTCGAGCAGTTCGCGTCCGTAGTTCTCGTTCGGCGTGCCTTTGATGTTCTGCGCTCCGTCGAGCCAGACGAGCATCGCAGGATCGACCGTCATCGCGCCGAGCAGATCGCGGAACTTGCCGTGCCCGTGCTTGCGCATCGTCTCCAGGTGGTAGAGCATGATGACGCCGCTCTTCACCTTTTCCGCGCTGACGGCGAAGTGGTCGTGCCAGAAGAGGTTTAGCCGGTCGAGCGCAGGGCGGTCGGTAACGCACATGTTGACCGTCCACCAGGCGACCGCCCTCTGGGGCTGGCCGTTCAGGTTTCCGTCGGCGTTCAGGAAGAACGAATATGGGCTGACCGGAAACGCGGTTTCTTCCCTCTCGAAGTCGAGTAGGTGGCCGAGCACCTCGTCGAGCGACTTGCCTTCATAGAACGCAAGCTCGTCGAGCGTCGCTCCCATCGCGAAGCGTCTCAACAGATGCGCGTTCCGTTCCCGGATGGTCACAGTACTAGTCATTTTATCACAGGTTCGGGTTGGTTCGGGAATTCGGTAGTTCGACCCTCGACCCTATTCAGCATTCAGCATTCAGCACTCGGCACTCGGGACTCAGACCGTGTAACCTGGAGCCATGATCGGCCTCGCGATCTTCGTGACTATGATGACCGCCCCAGATCCTCCGACTCTGCGCGTGCTCACCTACAACATCCACCACGGCCAGGGTGAGGACGGCGTGTTCGACCTTGAGCGGATCGCGCGCGTGATCAAGAGCGTGAAGCCTGACCTCGTCGCGCTTCAGGAGGTTGACAAGGGCACAGAGCGCTCATCGGGCGTCGATCAAGCGGCGGTGCTCGGCGAGTTGACCGGGATGCACGTGGTCTTCGGCGAAGCGATGCCGTACGACGGAGGCTCTTACGGCGAGGCGGTTCTGTCGCGATGGCCGATCGTGAGCTTCGAGGCGCACGCGCTCCCCTATCAGGAACGCCAGGAGCCCCGCTCCGCGCTCGCGGCGCGCGTGAAGCCCGACAGCGGCCTGGCCGAGCTGCTCATCGTCGGCACGCACCTCTGCCACCAGAGCGACCAGACACGGCTGTGGCAGTGCGGCATGTTGAACAGGCTGTTCGCCAACGCGACCTTGACCGTCGTCATGGCAGGCGACCTGAACGCGAAGCCCGGCTCCCGTCCGATGAAAGAGTTGCTGTCCGGCGGTTGGATAGACGTGGATGCGGTTGGAGCCCAGCCGACCTCCCCCTCCAGCTCACCGCGCCTACGGATCGACTACGTCCTTTATCGGAAGTGCGATCCGTGGAGGGCCGTATCCGTCGAGGTGCTGGACGAGCCGGTCGCCAGCGACCACGCGCCGATGCTGGCCGTTCTTGAGTGGCGAGGAGGAAGGATCTGGGGTCTAGGGTCTAGGGGAGTGGGCAGTGGGCGACTGGCAGAAACGCCAAAAGCCGCCTCCTGGACTCACGGGCTATGTGCGCAGGACGAGTCTGGAGACGGCCCTGCGGGAAGAGTTGTTGAGGACTGACAGGCACCCCATCGTATCACTCACTGGGCCGGGAGGTATTGGGAAGACCAGCCTTGCTATCGTTGCGCTAGAGGGAATAACACACCTAGACCCGCCGCCTTACGATCTGATTCTCTGGATGAGTGCGCGCGATATCGATCTCCTCGAGTCCGGCCCGAAGCCAGTCTCACCAGGAGTAGTCAGACAGAACGATATCGCGCGTGCAGCGGTTACGCTCCTCGAGCCACCGGAAAGCACGGAGCCAGGTTTTCGGCCAGAAGTCTACTTTCAGGACTGCCTTAGCAACGGAGCCGCCGGCCCAACGCTGTTCGTGTTTGATAACTTCGAAACCATTGAGAATCCGCCTGACGTGTTCAGATGGATCGACACCTACATCAGACTCCCGAACAAGGTGCTTATCACTACCCGCTTCCGCGATTTCGCCGGCGACAAAGGGTGACGACGACGCCATCGCCGAGGCCATCGAGCTGATGGCGAATGCTAAGCGTCCGATTTTCTATACCGGCGGCGGCATCATCAACGCCGGTCCCCTCGCCAGCGAGCGGCTGCGCGAGC